>PMDB01000040.1 GCA_003155495.1 Ignavibacteriota bacterium | reverse complement strand
CAAATCTTCCTGTAATATAATCTTCAGTTTGTTTTTCTTTCGGGGCAGAAAAGATGCGTTTTGTTTCGCCAAACTCTATCAATTTGCCAATATAGAGAAATACAGTATAATCGCTGGCGCGGGCAGCTTGCTGCATGTTGTGCGTGACAATGACAATTGTATAATTCTTTTTTAATTCCTGCATCAGTTCTTCAATCCTCAATGTTGCAATGGGATCCAGTGCTGAACATGGTTCATCCATAAGAATGATTTGCGGTTTCATTGCTAAGACACGCGCAATACACAAACGCTGCTGTTGTTCCAGAGAAAGGTGCAGTGCAGATTGATCAAGACGATCTTTCAGATTATCCCATAGGAGCACATCTTTTAATGATTGCTCAATGATGTCGATATGGTCCTTTTTTAAATACTCGCGATGAATCTCAAGGCCGAATGTAAGATTATCTCTCACAGATAACGGAAACGGATTCGGCCGTTGGAATACCATGCCGACTTTTCTTCGCAGCGTTATAAGGTCGGTTTCCGGAGATAAAATATTGTCTCCCTGAACCAATACCTCTCCGGTGACCCGAACTCCGTCGATCAAATCATTCATCCGATTGAACACACGCACGAGTGTCGATTTTCCGCATCCGGAAGGCCCGATCAAAGCGGTAATGTGCTGTTGGTCGATTGAGAGATCGATGTCGATAAGTGCCTGGAATTTTCCGTAGAATAAATTGAGATGCCGCGCTTCAATGATTGGGTTACCTGTACTCATCCGAATTTCCCAGTAAGATAATCATCAGTGCGTTTATCCTGCGCCATGGTGAAAAGGCGCTTTGTTTCATTCAATTCAATCAGTTCTCCCATCAAGAGAAATGCTGTTCTATCACCTACACGAGCTGCTTGAGCCACGTTGTTCGTCACAAGAATAATCGTATAACGTTCTTTCAGAATCCGTAAGGTTTCTTCAACACGTGCTGTAGAAATTGGGTCGAGACCCGATGTCGGCTCGTCGAACATTATAATTTCCGGTTCAACTGCTAATATGCGCGCTATACATAACCGCTGCTGCTGGCCGCCGGAAAGGTTCATCGCAGGCGAGTCGAGCCGGTCCTTTACCTCATCCCAAAGATATGCTTCACGCAATCCCTTTTCTACGATTTCGGTAAGCTTCGACTTATTTTTAATGCCATGCATACGCGGACCGTAGGCAATGTTATCAAAGATAGATAACGGAAGCGGAAACGGCAATGCAAACACGATGCTGACTCTTGTACGGAGTGATTCCACGTCGATGGTATCGATATCCTGGTTATCGATAAGGATTGTGCCGGTTTTTTTATATACCGGATTGAGATCGTTCAAGCGATTTAAGGATTGCAGTAACGATGATTTCCCCGAGTTTGCCGGGCCGATGATCGTAAATATTTCGTTTCGGTGAATATCAAGATTTAACCCTTTGAGTGCTGTTGTATCGCCAAAGTGAATGGAAAAATTGCGGATAGAAATTTTTATTGTCGGGGTCTCTACCATTTTTTGCGTTTCCTGAATTGGTATCGCAGAATGATGGCAGCGAGATTTAAAAGCAATACCAGCAAGAGGAGAACAAGTGCAGTTCCGTAACGAACGTTTTCCGGAATACCCGGCACCTGCGTGGAAATGACATACAGATGATACGGCAGCGCCATCGTTTGGTCGAATAACGATGTCGGCAGTTTTGGAAGATAGAATGCTGCCACGGTAAACAGAATGGGAGCTGTCTCACCTGCAGCTCGGCCAAGTCCGAGAATGGTTCCGGTTAAAATGCCGGGGAGTGCATGCGGCAGCACAGAATGTCGAATCGTTTGCCATTTACTCGCACCAAGCGATAAACTGACAATGCGAAATGATTTTGGAACACTCTCCAGAGCTTCACGCGATGCAGTAATGATCACCGGTAAAATCATTATTCCTAAAGTCAGGGAGCCGGAAAGAATGGATGCGCCAAACCCTAAGAACAAAACAAAGATGCCTAATCCAAAGAGACCATAGACCACCGATGGAACTCCGGCAAGATTGACAATCGCGAGTTTCACAATACGGCTTAATATATTTTCTCGCGAATACTCGACAAGATAAATTGCTGAGAGAACTCCCAACGGCACAGCAAAGAGAATTGCTCCTAGCACAAGATAGAGCGTGCCGAGAATTGCGGGGAAAATACCGCCGGCAGTCATGCCGTTCGTCGGCATTTCGGTAAGAAACGATATATCTATGGCACTGATTCCTTTGGCAAAAATTATTACCAGGATCACCAGCACCGGTATGATGACGAGCAAGGTGCAGAAGAAGAGAATACTGAAAGCAATCTTTTGTTTTACTTGGACATTCATGAATTCATCCGGGTTCTCTACTTCTTCGTTTTGTTGAGATAAATATCTGCGGCGCCGTTAATTAAGAAAGTAATGATGAACAAGACGATGCCGATTGCAAAGAGTGCAGCATAATGTTCGCCGCCTTGAACTGTCTCACCCATTTCAGCAGCAACGGTTGCTGTCAACGTACGCACAGGTTGAAGAAAGCTGTGGGGAATCAGTGCGGCGTTTCCCGTCACCATCATGACTGCCATCGTTTCACCGATAACCCTGCCAATGCCGAGCATGACCGCAGCAAGCATCCCCGGACGGGCAGCGTATGCAACAATGCGCCATGTGGTTTGCCACTTTGTAGCTCCCATGGCAATTGCCGCTTCGCGGTACTGACGAGGAACGGCTGTAATCGCATCCTCTGCGATGGATACAATTGTAGGCATTGCCATAAATGCGAGTGTGATAGAACCGGAAAGTGCCGTGAGGCCGGTAGGAAGATTGAATATCGTTTTAATCAATGGGCCGAGCGTTATCATTCCGATGAATCCTATGACGACAGAAGGAATAGCCGCAAGGAGCTCGATGCCGGCTTTCATCACTTCTTTCGTTTTACGCGGGGCGATTTCTGCGATGAAGAGCGCGCTGGCGATTCCGATGGGAATCGAAATTATTCCCGCGCCTGCCGTGACGAGAATAGATCCAAGAATGAGCGGCAAGATTCCAAATTGCGGAGGTTCGGAAATAGGATACCAATTTCGTGCGAATAAAAAATCGGAAAGAGGAACTCTCCAGAAAATGGAAAGCCCCTCTTTCAAGAGAAATGCAAAGATCAATGCTACTATGATGATGGACAGAATCGCACTGAGGAAAATCATCCGTTCAATGATGAATTCTCTTATTTTCCGAATTCTGGTCCGGATGTCCATTCTCTTGGGCATTGTGAAAGTGAGATGATGCTTATTTCTGTACCGGAACGAAATCCAATTTTTTCACAATCTCTTGTCCAGCAGGAGAGAGGACATAATCGATGAAAGATTTTACCAATCCTTTCGGTTCACCTTTGGAATACATCAACAGCGGACGTGAAATGGGATATGCACCACTGATAACATTGTCCATCGTTGGCGAAATTGCGGGCGCATTTTTCTCCTTTGAAATTTTGAGCGCTTTTTCTTTTGCTGTAATGTACCCCATGCCATAATACCCGATCGCATCGAGATTTTGTGACACTTCATCGGCAATTGCCTGAGAACTTGAAAGAAGCAGCGCTTCCGGTGCAAACTCTTCTTTCCCCTCTGCATTTCCCTTACGGAGAACATGCTCTTTAAAATATACATGCGTGCCGGAATTGACTTCACGGGAGAGCAGAACGATCTTTGCATCGCGTCCGCCGAGTTCTTTCCAGTTCTTAATCTTTCCGGAAAATACATCGGCAAGCTGGCCGATGGTGAGTTCGGAGATTTTATTTGCCGGATTCACGACAACGGCAAGGCCGTCGAGTGCAACAATAATTTTTTTCGGAGTAAATCCTTTTGATTCAACAAGTTTGATTTCACTCTCTTTCATCTCACGCGAGACTTCTGCGATATCGCATGTATTATTCACCATTGCTGAAATCCCGGTTCCGGATCCACCTCCTGTGACAGCAATCGATGTGCCCGGATTTTGTTTCATGTAGGCTTCCGCCCACGCCTGCCCGAGGTTTACCATAGTGTCGGACCCTTTTATTTGCAGGGAGTTGGATTGTTCATTGCTTTTCCTTGCACAGCCACTCAGGAGGAGTAACGTCAGTGTTGTGCTAATGATGAAATGTGATGATTTAATCATATTTGGTTTCCTTTGAGAAGTGGGCAATTTATGTTTTGTTTAAACAGTTCAAATATACGTAAAGAATATGTGAACTTAATGTTATGAAATTGTTAAGAATGAAGAGACAAAGTGATGAAATTCCATGTCCTTTCCGCAGGAAGAGCTGCGAGAAAAATTAGGGAAACCCTATGTGAATGATTTCACGTTCCTGGTTCGTTTAATCAATATTCCGGCCAATTGCGGAAAGAATTTTAGCAGCTGCCCACTCATATTTCCTCCGAACGAATTCATTGCTACCTGTTGAAGATGCAATGCAATGGAAAGTCTTTTGCTAAAGAGACGTTTCCATCCGGCTGCGTAGAATTCTTCAATCGTATGTTTGTTGGATTTATATTTCTTTGCTTCTGTCAATATAGTTGCGATCAATTTCCCGCTTTCTATCGCCATCCCGATCCCGTCTCCTGCAAGCGGAGCGATGACTGCCGCGGCATCGCCGATCATAAAGATTCCGTTTTCGACTGCGGCGCGCCGTCCGAAATAAATATTACCGGTACCATAGATCGGAAGTTTACGTAATTCTGTCAGTGGATCGCAGGCAAACAACGATCTGAATTTCCTATTCCTCTGCAATAAGACATCGAGCGCGTTTTTGGGGTCTTGCTGATTCACATTTCTATCGGAGAGAAAACAGAGCGTTGTTTCATTTTCGCTCACGCTATTCATGCCGCAATATATTCCATTTGCTGTAAATAGTTGTATTTCATTTCCGGCAGTTTCGTTCAATAGAATATTGTTGATGTGATATTTTACTCCGTTATACCCCGAACGATTGGAAGCAAAGGCTCTGTTCAACGATTTGTCTAGTGTGTTTTGCTTGCCGTACGCGGCGATCACAGTATCTGTGAACAAGAATAAATCGTCGTTCGGTGTTTTATATCGGATTTTATAGATATCCTGATTTGGCTGTATTGAAATCACTTCAGCGGGTTGAAACACAACGGTGCCGGAATCTTTGGCCGCATTCAATAATAATTGATCGAGACGCGAGCGCTTCAATGCGTATGCTTCAAAACCGAGTGCATGGGAAGTTTCGACACCGTTTTCGGGAATAAACCTGAAGTGCGTTACCTTGTTTGGATGAAGCGAGAGAAATTCATCGTATAATCCGAATTCTTTTATTGCGGAGACGACTTCACCTGATAAGAACTCGCCGCAGAGGACTTCACGCGGAAACGTTTTCTTCTCAATAATTGCAGCCTTCATCCCTGCGCGGGCAAGTGCTATTCCTGCACTCGATCCCGCCGGACCGCCGCCGATGATGACGATATCATAATGAGTCCGGATAAGAAATTCTCTCCCTAAAGAACAATTACTACCAACCAGCGAAATGCCCAGGTGCGTTTGATAACAAAGTGCTTGAATCCGCAATCGCTCAGAACGCTCTGAAGCTCACTTTTTGAAAATCCGCGAAGCACCGAAAGGGGGGCATCGTTTTTTACTATGGAACTCTTTGAAAAGATCATTGTAAGAATCTTTAACCCCGCCAGTGCCAGGATAGACCGGCGCAGGTCGTTGACGATGATTCCGAGTTTTGAGACTTCTGCGAATGAGCGGAGCAGGTTTGTCATTTCCTTTTCAGAAAAATGATGAAGAAAGAGCGAAGCGTGAACAACATCGAACGATTTCGGTTCGAATGGAAGCCGCTGTGCATCGCCGCAAATGGCTATAAAAGGAGAATGTTGTTCTATGTAGGCGCACGTTCTCGGATTCCGGTCAAGTGCAGTGATTGAGAGGTTTTCTGTATTGTTGCCAAAGACATCCGCTCCTCCCGAACCGACATCGAGCACCTTCAACATACGAAATGCGCAGGCACGTTTGCGGAGAATTCGGAATCCTTCAGCCGTTGTTGCTTTTCCGCCAAGAAATGTGTTCACCAGTTTCAATTCGCGAAGAGCAAGATCTATCCGCTCATCTTGAATTGAAAAATCATCTATGAGTTCTGCTTTATACCGTCGTTTCAACATCGTCAGCAGACCTTGAGCAGGGCAACTTCCATTGTCAGCCCCGGACCGAACGCAACAGCGCACACCAGCTCATCTTTTTTCAGCTCAGCGCTCTTGAACAATTCTTTCAGCACAAAGAGAATCGATGCGGACGAAAGATTTCCATACGTATTCAGGACGGTGCGAGAAGGAGCCATTTGTTTATCGTTCAACTGCAAACCGTTTTGAAGCGAATCTAAAATCGCCCGTCCGCCGGGATGAAGCGCCCAATGGGTGATACGGTTGAGGGGAATATTTTGCTTTGTCAAAATACGTATTAATTGCGGTGCCGCTTCGTTGAGAATGATTTTCGGCAGTTCGGACGATAAAATCATTTCGAATCCGAAATTACCGATCTTCCATCCCATATATTCCGATGAATTTTGAAACAGGTACGACGACGTTGAAAGAAGCTGTAATCCCACCTTTCCGTTTGAAGACTGTGTCGTGTCGAACAGCGCCACTGCACATCCATCGGCGAAAATCATATTTGCGAGAATGTTATCACGGGTCGGTTCGGTTTGAAGATGAAGACTGCATAATTCAACGCTCACAAGCAGGATCTTGCCCTGTGTGTTTCTAAGCAGCGACATCGATTCAAGCACGGAATTAAATCCGATAAGAGTTGCTGCACAGCCCATAAATCCAATGTTCGTTCGTTTCACATCGGCTGGAATATTGAAGCGGTCGATAAGATAATAGTCCAATCCGGGGGCAAAGAATCCCGTGCAGGAAACGGTTATCAGCCGTTCGATCTCCTGTCCATCAGTGGCATTATTTGAAAGGACGTCTGCGACCGCTTTACCGGCAAGTTCTTTTGACCAGCGTTCGTATTCCGTCATTCGTGTTTTCGTATCCGGCGAAACATACCCGTTTTTATCCGAAAAGAATTTTTTCTCTGCGCGTTCTTCACCATCCGGAATGACAAAGAATCGCTGAGCAATGCCGGAATGATGTGCTGCCATATCGATCATTCGTCCGACGGCGGGAGAGCCCGCCATTCGTTTTTTCAATTCCTGTGCCGCAACAGGTTGGGTTACTTTAAACGGCGGCGACGCTGTGGCAATATCAATGAGCATCTCTCATCATCCTTTTGGCCTTATAATTATCAACGACAAACCGGGTAAGAAAGTTACCGCCAATCTAAAATAAATCACCCTGGAAATCAATTATTGAAAAGAGGGAAACCAAGGAACGGGGTGAGGATGAAGTATCCTGATTTTTTATTCTCATTACATTTTAAAAAGTCCATTGATCGCCTGGGAAACAGTGTAATCCCTTTTTCTGCGAATATTCGATAGACTCAGGTGATTAAGGAGGATTCCGTTGTGGATAGTACTACTGCTTATCGCAAAGATCGTATTGACGGTCCTGTCTGTTTCTTGACATTACACTGGAGAAGAAGCATATTATCCCATGCCAAGACGTATTTATGCGATATATCGTTTTCCTAACTACGGTGAAGGTCGATCTGTCTGTTCAATGTGAAGTGGAGCAAGAGAACCGATGTCAATTACATATTCAATAGATCAAGATCGAAAGATTATGTACACAACGATTGTCGGGCACGTAACCCTGCAGGATGTTCAGGAATATTTCAGGATACTCAAAGAAGATCGGAACGTCCCGCCTCATTTAGATGGTTTTCTTAACCTCAAAGAGACAAAAACAATTCCAACCACGCAGCAGATTGAGGAAATCACGAAAGAGATTCGTCAACTGCAATCTAAAATCACCTGGGGATTTTGCGCGATCGTTGCAAGCGAGCCTGCGCTCTATGGCATGATCAGGGTTCTCGAAGTGATTGCACAAAAAATGTTTTCGGACATTCAGGTTTTTTATACGTATGATGAGGCAAGAATCTGGCTGGATTCTAAAATCAATTCGACTGTTTAGTTACTTCTGCTCAACAAAGAACAGACTCACATGATTAAGGGGGACACCGTAGTGGAAATTACTACCGCCTATCGCAAAGACCTTGCTTACTCCCTGATATTTATTGACAACATTAAGATGAAATAGTATATTGGCGTAAGCGCTATACACAGAAGGTAAGAAAAAGAGGCATAAAACGGAAGGGGCAGCAGTTTTGCGTGCTAAAAAAAACCACAATAATTGTGCCAAGACACCCATACTGAGGGCGGAAAGTCGAAGTGTTTTTGATAACCAACCAAGTCCTGATAACATATATTATCCAGACTGATCCGTATAACATGCAGAAAATGCATGTTATCAGGAGCTGTCCATCTAATCATAGTTAGCGCGCACTCATAATATTATGAAGAATAATGAAAATATATGGCAGGAACATTGGAATATTTTTGCTGAAGCATTCATCCATCCAATTACTTCAAATGGATTACTTTCAAAATTTGTATCAAATCCTGATATTACCGGTTCTTTTGCGGAGTCATATATTCGCCATATTGCAAAATCAATGTTGCCACACTATCGCATATCAAGTGGTGCAGTAATTCGTCCCGCCGATAGATCAAAAAACCTTAAGACAATTCCTCAATGCGATATAATAATTTGGGATCCATCTGAATTACCTGCCCTTTTTGAACAGGAAGAATTCGCATTAGTGCATCATCATTCTGTCCGTGCAATTATTGAGGTAAAACGGAGTTGTTCGAATATTAACAAATTTAATAAGCAATTAATCGAATTGCAGAAATGCCTACCGCCTAAGTATCAAAAAAATATTCTCGGTCTTGTTGTTAGTCATCCGAAAAGTCTTTTTCCGGAATATGTGCAAGCTGATTGGTTAGAAAATGAAAAATGGGCAACTATTCCTGCTAAGACAAGATTGTTAATTGGTAGGACTGGTAAAGCAGATACACATGGCATATTTGTCTTTATTTATTTTCTATCGCAAATAGCAGGTCATAAAAATATTGTTATTTAAAGTGCGCGCTAACCAGGTACTGTGTTGAAAGT
>PMDB01000057.1 GCA_003155495.1 Ignavibacteriota bacterium | reverse complement strand
TCTTCAAAATCAACTAAGAATCCAAATTCATCCGAAACGAGAGTGATGGTGTCTTTATCTAAGCGCTGGTTGATAGAAACCATAATTCCAAGACCCATCACTTTTTGGATCACATCGGCAACAGAGACTCGCATCAGATTAGCGAGTTCACCAACGGTAACAAATTCTGTCGCCTTAATCCGCATCCGATCATGTTCAAGTTGATCAAGCTTTTTCTGTTCTTCTTCTTCTCTCTTTTCCTTTTTCTTTTTTCGAATAGCAGCGCGCGCAATTGCCAGCTCGTCTCCGGAATCAGAGAGAGTTTCACGGATAGCTTTGGCAACTTCATCTTCATTAACTTCAGCCCGACGAACGCGTTTACGTTTTCGTGTTTTTGATTCTTCTTCATCTTCCGTTTTTGCCGGTGAAGTTTTCGTTCTCTTGACTTCTTCTCGAACTTTTTTCTTTTTCTTTTTCCTTTTCTTTTCTTCTTCTACGTCTTGTTTTTGAACACTTTTTGCAGGTGTTAAATCAATTTTGCCTTTGATTGTGAGTCCGCGTTGCGGGCGGGCAAGAGCAGCCTCCAATGGAGATTGCATCGCCCGCTTCTTCGGATGTAATTGGTTTTCCTTATTAACTTGCTCCTCGACCGATTTATCAGGTTTCTCATGCTTTTCTTTTTCAAGAACAAACAATTCAGGTTGAACTTGTACTCTCGCTGTTTCCTGAAGAACGAATTCGTCAGTTTGTCCTTTTTCTTTTTTATCAGCTTGTACCTGTGGAATCTCTTCAACCGATTTTACTTCTATTTCCTCTATCGAAGGTTTTACTTCATCGATTATCGATGGCTGCAGTTCATCTTTCGCAGCGGATTTGACTTCTGCTTTCTCTGGAGATTCTTTTTTACGAGTCGATCGGAATTCTTGCAGTTTGCGTTGATGTCGATCTGCTACTTCTTTATCTTTCTTAAAATGCCCCATAATGACCGGCATCATCTCGTCGGTTACGATAGACATATGGGACTTTATATCAAAATCCTTCTTTTTTAGAAAGTCAATGATTGTCTCGCTTGATAGATTCAGGTCCTTCGCGAGATTAAAGACCTTAATTTTTTTAGATCCTTGTTCGGACATTCTTATCTTCTTTCATTGCACTCGAGATATGATCGTCACTACTCACCATCTGTCCTTGCTTCTTTTGCTTTCTCAGGTAGCACTTCTTCAGTTTTCACAGTCTGTGGTTCTTCAACCATCGTTATTTTTGAAGAGATTTCATTGGTATCTGTGTTTTCCGATTTCCCTGATCCTTCAAGCTCAGCCAACAATTCATCTACTTCTTCTTCATTTTCTACTTCCGCTTCTTCAAAACCCTTCTTTAACATAGCAAGAATCTCTTCAACTTTATTCAGATCAATACCAAGCGTATTGACGAGTTCTTCCTTTGAAGTCTTAAGAATATCACGCACTGATTTGAAATTCTCATCGAAGAATTTATGAAAGAGGACATCTCCAAGTTCTTCACGGAATTCCGCAAGATCCATGTCATACTCTTCCTCCTCACCACCCTCTTTTTGAACAATTAACTCAAATCCTGTTAGCTTGGAAGCCAAGCGAACATTCTGCCCACCCTTTCCGATTGCAAGCGATACCTGATCGTTCGCCACAAGAATGGTTGCCTTCTTATTTTCCGGATCCATTTGAATTTCTTTAAGCTTTGCCGGTGATAGTGCACGCTGGATGAAGACCATAGGGTCCTCGGCAAAATTGATGACATCTATATTCTCGTTGTTCAATTCGCGGACAATGGCGTGGATACGTACGCCTTTCATTCCGACACATGCACCCACAGCATCGATTCGTTCATCGTGTGAAAGCACTGCTACTTTTGCACGATCACCTGGTTCACGTGCAATCCGTTTGATTTCAATGATACCGTCATATACTTCCGGAATTTCAATTTCAAACAAGCGCATGAGGAATCCTGGATCTGTTCGCGAAATGATGACCGTCGGATTCCCTGCTCCTTTGCGAACTTCCTTTACTATAGCGCGGATCGTGTCGCCTTTTTTGTAACGCTCTTTGTAAATTTGTTCAGTTCTGGGAAGAAGCAATTCGTTCTTGTTATGCATCACAAGAATTTCACCTTTTCCTTTTCGGATCTGATAAATTTCACCAACGACGATCTCTCCTATTGAATTTGTATACTCGTTGAAAATTGCATCGCGTTCAATTTCTTTAATTCGTTGATTTAAGTTCTGTTTTGCACTTATCACAAGACGTCTGCCAAAATCTATGAGCGGAACGATTTCGACAAACTCTTCACCGGCAGCTAAATCGTCACCGGATTTTTTGCGGGCTTCTGCAATAGATATCTGTGTAGAAGGATCTTCCACGACATCAACGACTTCTTTTTCGATATAAATTTCAATGTCACCTTTATCCATATTGACTACAACATCATGTTTCGTGCTGGGTCCATATTTTTTCTTTACCATCATGCCAAAAATATCTTCTACNNATCTCGTGATTCATCTTACCTCCAAGCTATAGAGCGTTCATCCTGTCAGTTACCAGGGAAGCTCTTCTATTGATTCAATAATCTTATTGAATGGAATTGTATAGATTTCGTTTTTGCCAGTGACAAATGTCAGAAGTTCGTTTTCTACTCCGGCAAGTTTTGCAAGAATCTCTATAACTCCATCCTCTTTTTTAAAACGTACTCGAAATTGCCGCCTGATATTTTTTCGATATTGCCTCAGCAATTTGAGCGGTTTTTTTAATCCGGGTGAAGAAACTTCCAAAATATATGAACTCGGAACGACATCCTGAATTTCGAGAACAGCACTCAATTGACGGCTCAATTCCGAACATTGTCCTATAGTGATGCCTGTATCGGTATCTATGTACAGCCGCACAACCTTTCGTTGTTCACTTGGCACAATTTGAATATCGACGATGAATGCACCAGTCGGTTGAAGGAAAGGTGCCGCCAATTCTTCAATTTTGTCCTGTAAATCCATCAATTCTTGATTCCAAAAAAAATAGCCCGTTTACATCGGGCTATCAACAACTACTCATACAATATACATAATGCCATCTGAAGAAGCAAGAAAATTTCCTCTTGCGAGGCAATATTGGCAAATCATTCTAAAAATTCGTTCTCATCACGTGTTTCCTGTAAAAATCTGCGATAATTTGAGCTGCTTCAATTGGGTCATCAGTAACGTGAAAGAGATCCAGATCGTCCGGAGAAATCACTCTCTCGTTTATAAGAACTGTTTTGATCCAATCAACAAGTCCCTTCCAGTAATCCGAGCCTATAAGCACAATGGGAAACGGATCTGTTTTCTTTGTTTGTACAAGAGTAATTGCTTCAAACAATTCGTCGAGTGTGCCAAATCCTCCAGGCATCACCACAAAACCATGGGCATATTTCAAAAACATAACTTTTCTTACAAAGAAGTGCCTGAAAGTTTTAAGTCGACCTTTATCAATAAAATTATTCGAACTTTGTTCGAGCGGCAATTCGATAGCGATACCAACCGAATCTCCTTTTTGTTCCTGTGCACCTTTGTTTGCAGCTTCCATAATTCCCGGACCACCGCCTGTGAGGACATTAAATCCATGGTTCACCAATTCTTTTGATACTTGCACCGCAAGCTGATAATATGGATGGTCAGGTTTTAATCGGGCAGAACCAAACACAGAAACAAGATTCTTCTGTCTTGACATCATCGAGTAGCCTTCGACGAATTCTGCCATGATGCGAAAAACACGCCACACATCTTCCTGTGCAGAGAGAAGCCCTTTCAGCAGCTGATCTTGTTGTACATCATAATCTGTTCTTTGCGAATGATCGTTGATATTATTTTCCATAAGAGCTCCTATTTCTTGCCAAGAACTGATTTAATAATATCTGCTGCTCTATTTATCTGTTCCACGCTCACATCAAGATGTGTCACAGCACGGAGAGTTGTAGCGCCCATTTCCGAAAGTAGTACGCCCTTCGTTTTTAACTGCGCCAAAATATCTTCGGAACTCTCCTTTCTTCCTCTTATATCGATTACAACAATATTTGTCTGGACATATTCTTGGTCAATATGAATACCGAAAACTCTTTGAAGTTGTTCTGCCAATAGCTTCGCTTTTTTGTGATCTTCCTTAAGTCGCTCTAAATTATGTCCAAGAGCGAACAACGCGCCGGCGGCAAGAATTCCAACTTGACGCATTCCTCCGCCAAAGATTTTTCGGTACTTTCGTGCCTTCTCGATTTTCTCCCGTGTTCCTGCAAGCGCAGAGCCGACAGGAGCACCTAATCCTTTTGAAAAACAGACTGAAACCGTATCGAAGTATCGAGCATATTCATTCGGCATAATACCGCTTGCTGCAGACGCGTTCCAGAGACGCGCGCCGTCTAAATGAAGTGCAATATTCTTATTTCTTGCCAACTCAGAAATACTTTTGATCTCTTCAAGCGGATAGATCGTTCCACCTGCTTTATTGTGTGTATTTTCGAGACACACAAGAGATGTTCTCGGATTGTAATAGACCGAAGAGCGGATTGATTGAGTTATTTGTTCAGTATTGAGTATTCCATGATTACCGTTGATAGTATGTAACTGGACGTTGGAAAGGAAAGAGGCTCCAGCCGTTTCGTAATTGAAGATATGCGATTCACTTTCAACAATAACTTCATCGCCCGGCTGTGTATGTGTTTTGATGGCAAGCTGGTTGGCCATGACACCTGATGGTACAAAAAGTGCAGCTTCCTTCCCAAGAATATCTGCGGTTTTATCCTGAAGAAGATTTACCGTTGGATCTTCGCCATATACATCATCGCCTACTTCTGCGGAACTCATCGATTCTCGCATTTCACGCGAGGGTTTTGTTACTGTATCGCTTCGGAGATCAATCCAATTCATTTGAAATCCTTTTCTCTTTCTTTTTTTGCATAACTGCTGCAATAAGTATCATCACAGATGCCGTAAGGCACAACTGTGCTATAAAGTCTCCATATTTCACGTAAAATGTCATTTCTGATCTTAAATAAATATCACTGACGAACCTTGTTTTACTATAGAGGCTCGTTACCATGTGCATAGTGCCCGTAGGATCGACAATCAAAGAAATGCCGCCATTGGCACACTGAACCACCCAGCGGCGTGTCTCCACAGCTCTCAGCGATGCAAATGAAGCATGCTGATACGCACCTGAAGTATTCCCCCACCAGCTGTCATTCGTAATAACTACCAGAAATTCTGCGCCGCGCTTCACAAATTCTCTCACGTAGTTGGGATAGGACGATTCATAACAAATCATTCCGGAAAATTTTGATATACCCTTTCGGATTAAGGGAAGCGTATATATCAATGTATCCTCACCTTTTCCCCAGCTTGATATTCCTACATTCCACTTAAGAGGCTCGATCAGAAATCGAAATGTCTCTGCGTATGGGATACGCTCCGCAAATGGTACCAGAATGGACTTTTTATGAATAGGTCCAGGCAGACATTTCGGTTGGACGAAAATTGCAGAGTTGTATGATTCTGCAAAGATATCAGTTCCGCTCATCCTTTGTGCTGTCGCTGGTGCATTCAACGAATCGAAATATTCAATCGTAGGCAGCCCGGTAAATATCGGAAGCTGCAACGTGTCGACGAGCAATTGGAGGGTTGAAAGGTATGTTAAATATCTTGGCAAGAGAATGGGAAAAGGAATAGCCGTCTCGGGCCAGAAAATAATATCCGGTTTATAACGAGCCAGTTTCTTTGTCTCTTCAATATATGTATTAAACTGATAAAAGTAAGAATCCCATTTTTCCCTCGAACCTCCACCCCATTTATCCCACGGATCAAAGTTTGGCTGAATGACGCCAACACAAACAGTTTTGCCTGATTCAATCGATTCTTTTTTGATGATCCATTTTCCATAGAGAACTGGTCCAAAATAAAGAGCCACAAGGAGAGCCAAGACAGCGGACATAGAAAGTAAGCGAAATTTCCAAATACTGTTTGCTATTTTCCAGAGCACTAAGAAAGCAAGAATATTGAATGCAAATATCAGAAGTGTCAATCCGTAGATTGATGAATATTCTATTATCTGAATACGATTTAAATCATATGCTTGACTATTGCCAATAGTAAGCCACGGAAAAGAGTATTCTCCAAGTGAATGGAGATATTCAAACGAAGTCCAGAACATGGCGAACGCAATAAGACCGGGAACAATCCCTAGTCTTTTCCGTACAAAAAACGAAGCTAGAATAAATGGTAGGAAGAGGATCGGATGAAGGAATATGACCGCCGACCCCGCTGTCATCATCCAAATATCTTTTCCGACAGAATATCCACCAGTCCAGTAAACTGTTAAGAGGTGAAACACGAGTAGAAACAAGTATGAATATTTTGCTACCTGATTATACGAGCCAAAGTGCGCAAAAATATAAAAAAAAGGGATAAATGCAATGTATGCAAGCGAATAGAATGGTGAAGGAGGAAAAGAGAAACCGAGAAGAAATCCGGACATAACCGCAAAACATAATTGAAATAGTGTTCTTTCCTGAATAGGATGTTCTCTCGATGGCATTATCAAGAATTTCCTTTCTGTAACTTACGGTGCATCGTCCGATACCAAAGATTTTCTAATCCGAGGAAAACAAGCAAGACAAAACCGCCGCACAGTAAACCAATAACTCCACCGCCAATCACGTCGAATGGATAATGCACACCGACGTACACACGAGAAAATGCAATGATTGCTGCATATCCGAAGAACCACCATTTAGCACGGGGTAGAAAGAACGATAGGATAATCGCGCCTGCAAAGTTATTGACGGCATGAGAAGATGGAAATGAATATCCACTTCCGCAGGGAACAAGGAGATGAACATGTTGCAATGTGCGGCAAGGTCGTTGACTCAGCAACCAAAACTTTATAACTGAGCTATTTAATTGATCGCTTATAATGATCGTGACAATGAGCAGAATGGCTGCCAATCGGACTGATTTGTTTCCTCGTATAATCATCCAAAGAAGCAATGTTGCAGTTATAACCAACACGAGACGCTGCTTATTTAAGTCGGTCAGAAATGGCATCAATTTATCAAAGACGGGATTGGATAATGAAGCATTCATAAAACGAAATATTGCTGTATCAACAACATTGAGGTAATCGAGCACGAGTTTCTCCGGCTATTGTTGTTTCCGATTCCTAAGATATCCATAACCAAACGTCATCAGAATAACAACAACGGAAATTATGAGCACTATTTGGCCGTAGGTTTTGAGGTATGGTGAAATGGCGCGCCAATTTGAACCTAATGATTTACCGGCAAAGAGAAGGATAGCATTCCACACCAGTGAACTGATGAAAGCAAGGAATGTTGTCTTCCAGAATGACAGATTAGATATACCTGCAAAAAATGCAATGACAGCTCGTGTACCGGCAAGAAAACGATTCACAATCACAACAAAATAACCGTACTTTTTAAACCAAGCTTCAACCTTGTGAATTTTGTCCAATTGAAGAAATTTGAATCTTTTTGCTTCCAAAACTTTTAATCCAAACCAAGAACCAATCTTGTACATGGTCACAAAACCTGCATTGCTGCCGAGCGTTGATGCGATGAGGACAATCCAAAAATCAACACGCCCTGTAGCGCATAAATAACCTGCAGCCACAAGAATAACATCACTGGGAAATGGTGGAAAGATATTTTCGATATATGCGATCGATGCCGCTACAAAATAAATCCAGATCGGATTGAGGGAAATAAGTGTGTCAATAAATTGTTCCAATGCTTTACATCCTGCCGCTGTCAACTATGGAAGCTATAGCATATGCTGCACAGCCTTCTGCTCTACCAAATATGCCGAGTCCTTCGTGCGTCGTGGCTTTGACAGAAACTTGGTGAGGAGAAATGTGCAGTGATCTTCCAATTCGTCCACGCATGAGATCAACATACTTTGCAATTCTAGGACGCTCAAGTATAACAGTAGAATCAATGTTGCCGATTTGATATCCTTGTTTCTGCAGAAGGATACCAACATGGTTGAGAAGTTTCAAGCTAGAAATACTACGATATGCCTTATCAGTATCAGGAAAATGTTTTCCAATATCGCCTAAAGCAGCTGCGCCAAGAAGCGCATCGCAGATTGCATGGAGGAGCACATCGGCATCAGAATGTCCAAGCAGCCCAGTCTTTGATGGTATGCGGACTCCACCCAAGATAAACTTGCGCCCTTCCACAATACGATGAACATCGTATCCCAATCCAAATCGGATCAATGATATTTTTTGTTTTTTCGCGTGTATATTGTTTTTTGATTTCATCTATTGCACTTCAAAGCCTGAATGTGTTTCTGTGCACTTGATCCATTCTATTTTCATGTCCTTGACATGCGCTGCACGCGGACCGACTTTTATCTGTTTAATAAATTCTTCAACTAAAGAACGATCACCTTCAGCCTCGATCTCCACATCACCCGAATAAAGATTCCTTACATGCCCCATAAGAGTGAGGCTTTTTGCTTTATTGTAAGCAAAGTATCGAAATCCTACACCCTGTACCAATCCGCTTATTAAAACGTGAACTCTTACTTGCATAGTTCTTGCCAAATTACGAGGATTGCGTTTGAAATGCAATGAAAAGAAGAATTAAGACAAAGGGACGACACAATGCCGTCCCTTTGTTTGTGCCCGAAGCGAGACTTGAACTCGCATGCCCTTTCGGGCGCCACCCCCTCAAGATGGTGTGTCTGCCAGTTCCACCATTCGGGCAAATGAATGTGAGCGTGGGTGGGCTCGAACCACCGACCCTCTGCTTAAAAGGCAGATGCTCTACCCCTGAGCTACACGCTCGTACATTTTCATCCCGAAATCTTTCGGGATTGTTTCGTTCAACAATTACAATATACCAAACAGAGCGCCAAAATTCAATGCGAATTTTCTGAACGTTGTTCCAGAGGTTGTGCAGGTTCTTCGGAACTAGTACGCCTGCGAAAAAGAATCCCAATCGGAATCAAGACGCAGTACCCAAGTACCAGTAAAATTGGCGCAACGACAAGCGGCATCGTTCCATTCCATGGTTCTTGTGCAAGAGCGATATACCCAAGAATAATACACAAGAGACCACCGCCAAGAATCTGATAATTCGATTTGTTGAATGGAAGTGCTACAACGAAAGCTTTCTGTTTGGTTGCGATGCGTTTTTCTACTCGAGCCATTTTCTCTCCAATATATAGTAAAAAAAAGCCCGACATCGGGGGGAACGTCGGGCCTGACCGTTTGTTGAGCAATAGTCAGGGGAGTTACTATTGCTCGGGTCTATTAAGTAATTTAAGGCATTTCTTTTAAATGTCAAGTACTGTTTAAAAAATTTATCTTGCAACACTGAGTTTTCCTTCGGAAAGTTTGAGAACGCGATTGGCACGCCGTGTCAGGTCAATATTATGTGTTGCGACAACAAAGGTCATTCCAAATGACTCAGAGAGATGCACCAATAATCGATGCAAACTCAATCCGTTCTCTTCATCAAGATTTCCTGATGGTTCATCCGCAAGAACAAGCTGAGGGTTATTCATGAGCGCACGTGCTACAGCGATACGCTGCTGTTCTCCGCCTGAGAGTTCATTGGGTTTATGATGGAGACGGTCTGAAAGGCCAACTTGTTCTAACAATATTTGTCCGCGTGGTGTCGCTTCTTTAATGGTTTTTCCTGCGATGAGGGCAGGCATACAAACATTTTCGAGCGCTGTAAATTCCGGAAGAAGGTGATGAAATTGGAAGATGAATCCTAATGANNCCAAGCTTTATAATGCCGTCGGTTGGTCGATCGAGCCCGCCTAATAAATGAAGCAACGTACTTTTTCCTGATCCCGAGGGCCCGACAATCACAACAAACTCTCCTTGACGTATTTCGATATGAACACCTTTGAGAACTTGAAGAGCTTGGTTCTTTCCCATCGGATATTCTTTCCATATGTTTTCTCCAGTCAGGAGAATAGAGCGACGTGTTATTCCCATCGTATGGCTTTCACAGGGTCGAGAGCAGCCGCCCGTTTAGCCGGGAGGCGTGAAGCAAGCGAACATAATCCAAGTGCTGCTATGGCAATAACCACGATATCAATAATATGCACTTCAACCGGCATTGCAGGGATAATATAAATCGTGGTATCCAGCGCAACTAAACGATACCGTTCTTGAAGATACACAATAAATAATCCGAGCATAGACCCTACCATTATTCCGACAATACCCACATAAAAACCTTGTAGAGCGAAAATCTTTCTGATGCTCTCAGTAGTAGCGCCCATCGATTTGAGGATACCGATATCGCGTCGTTTCTCAATTACAGTCATTGTCAAAGAACTTAAGAGATTAAATGAAGCAACTGCGATAATGAGACAGAGGACAATATACGCACACCAACGTTCGATCTGCATGACGGTGTACAATTCACGATGCAAGTCGTACCATGTCAGGTACCGGAAAGCAGTTCCATATTTCTTTTGAAGTTCATTCCGAAAACTTACTGCATTATCAACGTGAGCAAATCGGATATCAATTCCATCAATCTGGCCTATTCGACCAAAGAGCGATTGAGCATCTATTAAGTTCGTAAAGGCAAAGTAACCGTCGTACTCTTTATTGTTTGATTCATAAATCCCTACGACACGAAAACGCCTGATGAGTGGTAATCCAAGTTGCATGGTTGCCAATTCAGCACCCGATGGGCTAACCACAGAAATCGTATCACCAATAACAACACCTAATCTGTCTGCAAGAATTAATCCGAGAACAATTCCATTTCTTCGATCTTCTGTTAAATCGACTGAACCGAGAACAATTTTATCCGATAATCCAGAGACCAGAGGAATACTTTTGGCTTCAAGCCCTCTGATATTAACGACTCGATTGATATTTCGAGAAACGATAAGTGCCTTACCGCCAACAAATGGTGAGCAGCCTTTGACTTCTGGCCGACGAGAAAGATCATCGAGAATTGATTGATAACCGGCCGAATCCACAAGTGCTATGCTTTCGATACGGAGATGCGGGTCGAAGTTAATGAGAATGGAAGAAACCAGACTCCCAAATCCATTGAATACAGACAGGACTACAATAAGTGCAGCTACACCAATCGTGACGCCGGTAACTGAAATTGCTGAGATGATCGAGACAAACTTCACGCTCTTCTTGCTCAACAAATATCGGAGTGCTATGTGACGTTCATATCTCATGATGCAAAGCGAATAAGTTTGATCGGGTCCATCGTTGCTGAAAGTCTTGAGGGTATCCACGATGCAATGAAGCTCATTCCAAGTGCGGCTATGGTTACACTGAGGAAATTAAGGACGGAAAGATCAATTGGAACGTGTGTCATGAAATAAATTCCGGAAGGAAGTGGAAAGAATCGATAGCGTAACTCCAGCCAACAAAGAAGCAAGGCGATCAGGTTTCCCAACAGTGTTCCAACAATTCCGATGAGCATTCCTTGCTTCAGAAATACCCTTACAATATCTTTCCGTCCCATTCCTATCGAGATCAATGTACCTATCTCCCTTGATTTTCCAAGAATCAGCATCAAGAGTGTTCCAATAATATTTACTGTAGCTACAATAATGATAAGCGCCAAAATGATCATTACAGGAATTCTTTGGAGATCGACCCAGGCAAAAAGATTTCTATACTGCTGAAACATTGTTCTTGCATAATAAGGATATCCAAGGTATTCCGGAATTTGCTGTGCGAGCGCTGCAACACTGTCAATGTTCGTCACTAAGATATCAAACCCTGAAACAGTTTTCCCCACCTGAAACAATCTTTGCGCATTTCTTAGGTTAATATAAATGACGCTTCCATCGTAATCTGCCATCCCTGTTTCATAAATGCCGCCAATTTCAAATTGCATGATCCGAGTTTGTGAAAGCGAAAGAGATGTTCCACCAAGGGCGTACAGAAGAACACGATCTTGAAGTTGGACATTCAATTTCTCTGCTAATCGTTTTCCAAGAATGACGTGTTGAACACCCGATTCCCGTTCTTCAAGATCATACACGCCTTCAATAAGTCTGTGTTTTGCAGCTGAAATATCATTGTTCGGGTCAACTCCTTTAATGAGAATACCGTCGATATCATTTTTTGATCGAATCATACCTTCGCGAGAAAGATAGGGAGCCATTTCAAACACCTCCGGATATCGAGCAATAACTTTTTGAATTGTTCGTTCCTGGTCAGGTAATAAATCGTTCTCAAAAGCGAACAATTGCATATGTGCGGTGAAACTCACTACATTTTCTTTGATGGTTCTTTCAAATCCACCGAGAATCGAAAGTGTGATGTCTAAACTCGCTACACCTACTGTAACACCGATGATCGCAATAAATGTAATGAAAGAAACAAACCCTTTATTGTGTCTTGATGTGATGTGCCGAACGGCGATAAAATCTGTCACATTGAACTTTTTCAATCTTAAATGCACAGGAATTCCATTGACCTTTATTTTGAAGAATATTCGAGTAGGTAACTTTTTATGAATTCATCGATAGCGCCGTCCATCACTGCCTGCACATCCCCTTTTTCTGTTCCTGTGCGGTGATCCTTGACAAGTTGGTACGGTTGAAAGGTATATGAACGAATCTGACTTCCCCACTCAATTCTCTTCTTGGTGCTCTCAATCGCGCTTAGCCGCGCTTCTTCTTCTTCACGTCGTTTTTGGTACAGCCGGGATTTCAGCATCTTCATTGCACGTTCGCGATTTTGAAATTGGGATCTCTCTTGCTGACATGCTACTACTATTCCTGTTGGAGTGTGCGTAATGCGGACTGCGGTTTCGACCTTGTTCACATTCTGACCACCTTTGCCGCCTGAGCGGTACGTGTCAATCCTCAGGTCTACGGGATTGATTTCAATCTCGACATCATCTTCCACTTCCGGATACACATAGACCGAGGAAAATGA
>PMDB01000020.1 GCA_003155495.1 Ignavibacteriota bacterium | reverse complement strand
ACCTGTGGTGTCCTTATAGAAAGGTATATAAGAGATTTGACGAAACCGGACACCCGGCATATTAAGATTATTCAGATAACGAGCAAGCGCAAATCCATCTACCCATGGGGCGCCAACCAATTCAAATGGAAGTGTATAGCCGATACCTTGATTTGCCGTACCAAGCTCACCCAAAAGTCCTGTGAGTACGCAAAAGAGTGTCGTAAAAGAATGCGGGATATGCGGCGATGTCGGCACCCATGGTAATCCGGTTTCATCCCACCACATCGACCTCTTCCATCCTTTCATCGGAATCACGGTTAGATCACAAGTGCCGCTGCCGTTCAACCACTCCTCTCCATTGATCATCTGTGCTAACTCACCCGCAGTCATCCCGTAGACATATGGAATTTGATACGCACTTATGAACGATTTAAATTTTAATTCGACCATCGAGCCTGCCACACGGTCGCCTGTGAGCGGATTTGGTCGATCGAGCACAACAAATTTTATTTTGTTCTCTGCGGCAGCTTCCATTGCCATACCCATTGTCGAAATAAAAGTATAGGAACGTACGCCGATATCTTGAATATCATACACAAGTACGTCGATGTTCTGAAGCATCTCTTGTGTCGGTCTTCGCGTTTTTCCGTAGAGCGAGTACACGGGCAACCCTGTTCTCGGATCGTTATAACCGTTAATTTCTTTTCCAGCTTCGAGATCACCTCGAATTCCATGCTCTGGACTATACAGCGCCACTAGTTTCACATCCGGAGAATTGAATAAAATATCAATCGAGCTTTGTAAATCGGATGTAACGCCTGTGGGATTGGTGATAAGACCGACACGTTTACCTTTAAGAATATCGAACCCACGGTCGCGCAATACATCAATGCCTGGTTTTACTTTCGGTTCAGCGGGAAATACGGTCAAAGAGAAAAATAATATGAACAGAAATAACTTCAGGGAGGTATACTTCATTCGTTCTATGCTCAATTATAACTTTGGAGTTCTATGTATTGAATAAATCTGAAGTATAATATACACAAGGAATGCCTCAATCCCCAATGAAAGGATCCAACCGAATATTGTTACCGGTGAATCGATAAGAAGGAAAAGAAGAAAGAGGATTGCACACAACAAGGCACTTTTTTGAATTTGAATGAGGATCAAATTAATTTTCTCACCCTGGATATTCCTTTTCATAATGTTTTGCACGTTTATCTGTTCAGCCGACTTCATTTCATATGGCAACAGCTTCCCATCAACCTGCCAATTTTTTATCCAGCGTAAATCGGAAAGCAATTTCATGAATCGGCTAAAACTATCGGTTTCCATGATGATAAACGTGTCTGTCAATTTCCGAGCAACATCTGAAGGTGCTCTCTCCACAAGCAAATTCAGGAAACCGATCGATTTCTTCACGCTTGATTGAAATTCTGTCGAAAGTTTCTCGAACCTGTCCATACCCGGACCGATCCGCTTCATTATTTCCTGTGTTCTCACGAGAAACTTCGCCTGAACTATCAGACCCTCAAACTCACCAACCAATCCTGCCTGCATAACTATCTGCAAAAGTTCCCCGACTTCCACAGGATAGTTCAGTTTCCGTTTGGCATATATTTCCAATTCGTCAATAAAATCCTTCATTTCGAGGCGAACATTCATCACTGTCTACTTCTTTTTCATTCTTTCATCGCCCATTCTTTGAGAAGCTTAGCCACATCCACATCCGATAGTCTTGCCTTCGCATAATTTCCTGCTGCAATTCGCTGGCGAACAGCTTCAAAGAGAATCACTGCTGTTGCAACAGATACATTTAAGCTTTGAATCATTCCAAACATCGGAATCTGCAATATTCCATCCGCAAGATGTGCTGCTTCCAAAGACACACCTTCGTGTTCATTACCGACGACAAAAGCAGTTTTTTTCGTCATATCAATTTCATACGGCACTTTCGCGGCTTCTTCAAGATGTGTCGCATATATTGTATAACCCTCTTCGTGCAGCGTATCGTAGCATTCCTTGACACTTTCAAAACGCCGTCGGTCCACCCATTTTATTGCACTCGCTGAACTCTTTTTCCCGAGATCGGGAAATTCCGTGCTCGTATAGATGAGTTGCACTCCCATCACTCCTGCTGCATCGCATGATCGCAGGATTGCACTCACATTGTGCGGATCATGAATATTCTCCATGACTACCGTCAAATCCGGCTGACGCCGCCGCAGCACTGTTTCCAACCGATTCAACCGCTGCTCCGTTCTCATTCTATTTTCATCATTTTTCTCATGATCATCGGGTGCGCTTGAAGCAATCCGACAGCTAACAATACCATCATTCCTCCAAACATCTGAATAATATTCAGCGATTCACCCAGTATGAGAAATGCCGCTACAATCGCGATCACCGGCTCCATCACGCTGATAATACCCGCTGTTGAAGCATCCAGATGTTTCAATCCGGATGCGAATGCCGTCTGCGGAATAAGGATCGAGACGATGGCAAACACCCAAAGAATTCCCCAATCACTGTAATGATAGTGCTTCGCAATAACATTCCACGGAGGATTGACGCAGAGCCAAAATATTGCCGAAAAACCAAACATATACAGCAACAATGTCCAAAGAGAATAGCGCTTGATCAATTGCTTCGTCTCAATGACCTGGTACGCAAATGTAAACGCGGACAATGGTCCTGTAATGATTGCCCATCCTTTCAAATTGATACTTTGCATTGAACCTGAAGTAACAGCAAAGTAACAACCAACCAACGCAATAACAAGCGAGACGATGGTAACACGGTCGAGTCTGTCTTCCTTTAAGAACAGTACCGAATACATCACGATCCACACCGGTGCGGTGTATTGTACCAGAATCGCTGTCGCTACTGATGCTTCCTTCACGGTATAGTAGTAAGTGTAATTCGTGATCGCGACGCCTAGAACGCCCAGCATGGCAAACTTCCAGATATCGCGAAGCTCAATTCGAAAAACACTTCTATCTATCAATAGAAAAAAGATAAGCAACAGGATAAACGCGAGCGAAGTACGAGTCTGTACAATAATAAGTGTATCAAAGCGTGTAACAATAAGAAATTTCCCCAACGGAGCCGATCCTCCCCAGAAAAGTACGGCAAGTAATAGAAGAAGAAATCCGCGAAGCTTATGAGCGCTAGAGTGAAGTGTATTAGTTTTGGCTTCGTCCGATATCATCAGCAAGGTTTCTATAAAAATCTGCCTGCTTCTGATCTCCATGCATTTGGTAGAGATACGACAATCGATGCAGAAGCGTTTTCTTATCTGCTACTTGGTTAACTCCTAATTTTAAAAATTCTACCAGCCAATAGAGCGGTGGAATATTCAAGTCGGGTTCGTGACAATCGGCGGCATTGAGATATGGCTGTACTTCATCGGGCTTTGTCTTTGCTGCTTTACGATAGTACCGCATCGCCAGCTCAAAATTATCGTAGGATGAATATGTTGCCTCGAATACACTTGCCAGCCACATAAATGTATCATACGCGAGATCTGGAAATTCCTTTGCCAGCTTTTCGCCAAAGAGACATAACTCATCGGGACGGAGTGCAGTGTTCCAAAAAAGCAACCGATACAATTCNNTCCCTGCTTCAGTGCGTCTTCAAAGACATCAAAGATTTCGTTAAAATCTTTGCCGCTAGAAAATTTATTCCGTATTTCGTCAAGCGTAAATCGAGGCATCAGGTGCAGTGAATGATTATGTAATAGAAATTACTAAACACTCACTTGAAAGGCAAGGTGGATGGAAGAAAAGAACTCGAAAACTATACTGCCTTCAACACCAGCATCGTAATATCATCCGATTGCGGTGTGCCCTGGGTGTGAGATTCGAGTGCTTGCTGAACTCTCTGAATGATTTCCTTTGCAGACAGGTGTGTCGATTCTTTAAGAATAACCTCAAGCTGCTCTTCCGTGAATTGGTCGTTATGTTGATTCATTGCCTCGCTCACACCGTCGGTGTACATCACCAGAACATCTCCCGGTAAGAGTGTAACCGAAGCTTCAGCGTAAGGAGTCGTTGTTTTAAAGACACCGAGGATAAGTCCGCCTTCTTCCAATCCTTCTATAGTTCCATCTTTTCGCAGGAGGAACGGCGGGTTATGTCCAGCGTTAGAGAAACGAAAACGATGTGTTTGTGCATCAAGAATTCCCCAAAAGAATGTGATGAATTTACTTCCGCTTCGAGTATTCGCACATGTGAGGTCGTTGATTTGCCCGGTAGTTTCAGAGACAGAAGTGCAATGTGGAGCAAGCGCGCGCAATGCCGCCTGCACATTTGCCATCAACAGGGCTGCCGGTGTCCCTTTTCCTGAAACATCGCCAATGGCAAGGATATAATCTCCGTTTTGACGCGTTATGATATCGTAGTAGTCGCCGCCGACTTCCTTGGATGGAATAGTCAGTGCGGCGATATCGAAACCGGGAATGGATGGAAGCTTCTCCGGTAGAAGCCCCTGCTGAATTTCCCGTGCGATGTTCAGTTCATCTTCCATTCGTTGTTTTTCTAAAGCCTCTTTGAAGAGATGTGCGTTTTCGATTGATATAATTGCAAGGTTACCGAGCGAGTACAGAAATTCGAGATCTGCCCGCGTGTACATGCCGCCGCGTAATCGCTCGCCAAGGAGAATCATCCCTTTCGTTGTATGTTGGATATGCATAGGCACAACCGCCGTGATGCCAATCTGAATTAATTGCGCCGCTGCAATCCGGTATGTCTTCTGCTTCAGCAAGTCTTGTGTCGTTGCAGAGTGTTCGAGATCGCACAATGAGGGGAGAATGCTTTTCAAGTTTGCGCTTCCTTCAATGCGCGATTCGATGATATTTAATCCATCATGATCCCGCAAGCACAGGGCATATTTTTTTACTCCAATTTGTCCCAGCAGGGCAAATGTCACCAGCCGCACCACTTTCTTTTCATCCAACCCAATATTAAACTCTTTGCTCAAATCGAAAAGCGTATTGAGTTCCTGAATTTTTCGATCGAGATTGCGATTGGCTTCTTTCACCTGATCGATGATAAGCGCCTTCTCGATTGCCGCGCCTGAGAGACTTACAAGCGATTGAATGAGCCGCTTATCCGTTGCGGAATACGACGGCTTCGATAGCCGCTCACCAAGCGTAATGTATCCTACAATGCGGCGTTGTGAGAGAATCGGGATAATCAATGACTGCTGATGATAGTTCAGAAATTCAATCCATGCTGCAGTATCCTTAGGAAGTTTTGCCACAGCGTGTAATGAACGCAGCGGCCGGTCGATTTCCAAGGTTTGTCCTATGACAGAATGGTCGACCCCTTTTGCAGTAATGATCTGAAATAATTTTCCATTCCGTTTGAGAAAAACCATACCCCGTGTGACCAGCATCTTGCCCATTAATGTTCGCAGGACAGTGCTTAAGATAAAATCGAGATCAAGCGAGGAATTAACAACGTTGCTGAATTCGAACAGTGGAAGAAAGTCGGACGTTTCTTTACTATATAATGTGCCTGGTTGGGTGTGGGCGTGCCTCATTGCTACCCCCCTGGTACAGTGGAAGCAGTAGAACGATACTTGATAAGGCGGACTTCGTTTCTTTTTCCCGGAATAAAATTATATTCAACTTTATCCATTAATCGTTTCATCAAATAAACGCCAAGTCCGCCGCGCCGTTTGTGGCCTATATGATCTTTTAAATCCGGAGTACGGATGAGTGAAGGGTCAAACGCTTTTCCGTTATCATAGATTCGTATTTCGAAAGAACGTGTGCTAGGGAAAATGGAGATCTCAATCTCTTGGTCCACAGCATAGTGATATGCATGCTTGATGATGTTCGTACAAGCTTCATCAACAGCGAGAATAATATTAGCAACATCTTCCTCAGAGAAGCCGAATGCGCGAGCTGCGGTATCGACAAATTTCCGTACTTCCACAAGGCTCTCTGTCCGGCTTACTATTCTCTTCGATATGTGCTTTGCTTTTGTTTCCATTGATTCATGACTCTTCGTGTCTATCGAATCAAGACTCAATTATTTCTTGATTTGCTTAAAGCGCGATACCGCTTCTTGTTCATCTTTATAAATTTCATAAAGAATTGGAAAGCCCAAAAGATCAAAAACATTGTAGACTTTTGGCGACATGTTGGTCAGCTTAATATCTCCCATATTCTTGCGGATATCTTCCACATACGCCATAAAAACACCCAGCCCGGCGCTGCTGATATAAGAAAGATCTCGGCAATTGACAACAACATTATACTTCTTCTCAGTTAATAACTTCTGAAAAGCGGTCTCAAGATCGGGTGCAGTATGAGCATCAAGATATCCCTTGAGCTCGATAACACTGACACCCTCTCCATCCCGATGGTGGATTTTAAAATCAGTCATGGTGGTCTCCTTCTTGTAACTCTCTCTGTACAGGTTCTTGCATTTCTATCCTCTTTATTCTTTAGATTTTCCGAGCCATTTCACAACAACGAGCGTTACATCATCAGTATACGCTCCTTGTCCTATAAAAGTTCGAACGCTTTGCAAAATCTTGTCCTTCATCACTTCCGCTGAACAGTCCCTGCATTCCCCAGCAACGTGCACTAAACGCTCATAGCCATATTCTTCCATTTCCTCATTTCGTGCTTCGGTGATACCGTCGGTATAGAAGATACACATGTCGCCCTGCTTCAGCTTGATTTCTCGTTCTTCCGTCACCTGTGCAAATTGAAAACTATTCGTTAACCCTAACCCAATTCCCGACGATCTCACTAATTCCGATGAGTCACCGGAGATAAGAATCACCGGACAATGTCCAGCCCGCGCCATCGAAAGCGATGCATTGGGAACATCCAGTACAGCATAGACAGCACTAATAAACGCATTCTTTTCTAAACTTTCCAAGAGTGTATCATTGGCGCGCAGCAATAATTCCCGCGGTGTTGAACAAATTTTACTCAATGATAAAACAATCCCTTTCACCTCCGCCATATAAAATGCGGCAGAGACACCTTTTCCGGATACATCCCCGACAACAATTCCTATGCGTTCATCCGGAAGATTGATGACATCGTAGTAATCACCACCGACTTCGAATGAAGATTCGGACACTGCGGCAAATTCCACCGAAGGTATGTCCGGCAATCGCTGAGGAAGGAGACGTTTCTGCATCCGTTGAGCCACCATTATTTCTTGATGGAGACGTTCACGCTCAATCGACTTAGCGATAAGCCGAGAATTTTCAATAGCAATACTGACATGATCTGCAAACGTTGTCATCACATCGATATCGTCCTGGTCAAAAGCATTTTGATATTCTTTCGTTGCATGAAGAACGCCGATGAGCTCCCCATGTGAAAGGAGCGGAATGGTGAGAAGCGATCCGCGTGCGAAACCCTTCTCCTTAAGATATTTCGTTCGCCGATCAGACCAGATATCCTCAATGAGCAATACTTTTCGTGAGTCTAAAAGATAACGCCTCAATTGGATTCCATCATCGACACCGACAAGATCAATTTCCTGCTGTGTGATGTTTTTCTTGGAAACCACATCGACAGACATCTCGCCGGTTTCGGCATGTATGGAGAATAATTCCATCCAGACACTGCGTGCATCGCAAACCTCCGAAGTCATCTGTGTTACCGTATTGACCAGATCATTGAAATCGAATACCTGCGTCACCAATCGGCTCAGATTATGCAGCGAGTTAAGCTCCGATTGCTTTCTCTCAAACACTTCCGCTGTCGGCAAGTGAAAGAGCGTACTAATAAATGTAACGCCGAAATAAATCGTTCCAAAGAAGGCATTCAGCCGAATGAACGTATGTAATGGCCGGCTATAGGAAATGATTGCATTGTTGCTCCCCGAGCCACTTGCAAGATACACATCAAGCAAGGTGAGAGCGATAAATATCAGAATTGAATAAACGATGGAATATATCTTTTCGCGCTTTGAAAGATAGACAATCCAATTCTGTTTGAATGAATTCACAACAATGAACACTATCGCGAAAGAAAAGAATATCGGAGGCAGGAATGTATCTTCCAAATGGAAAAATGGAAGATCCGCACCGCAAGCTGCAAAGAGAAAAACAAGGTATCCGAGATAATAGCGCCAAGTTGATTTTCGACGCTTGGAAAGGATCATATCGTGAATAGTAAATAAAATATACAACGAAACAGCTCCAAGAACGAGAGCAATGAGTGTCGAAAAAAACATAAAGAGCGCTGAACGATACATATTCATCGTTCCCCGTCCATAGAATTCCGGCGGCTGGAAAATCATAGCCATACCAACAGCAAGCAATGAAATGACAACCGCAAAGAAAACACGCCCGATCTCTTTTGGTCCGTTGCGTGATAACGCGTTACGTCGATTTTCAATAAACAAACCTATCAGAGTGAACGAGACAATCACAAAGAGTTCACGGAATACCATGAGACTAGCGATTTCAAAATTTACGGCAACACGCACCACATCGAACGTGTAGACAACCGGCAGAAAGACTGCAGGAATGAGCAAGAGTGCTATTCGTTTCAATCTCGACACGGTTTCCTCACATTGTTTTCAGAGAAATGAATTGCATAGATACGCCCATTATATATCTTGATGTTCTGTGCAATGATATTGGGACAATTTTCATTCTATTTCACACCCGACAGAAGATGATTTTGGACTCTCACTATCTATTTCGAAAGATCCATAAAAAAGTTACAAAAAGAATAAACAAGAGTGAAGAACTATTAAACGGTGAGAGGAAAGTAAATCTAAAGAATACGATTTGAATGCGTTTTTCGCTTGTAGGAGCGACATTCTGTCACTCATGGATAGGGATCCGAGTAGAAAATGAAGGAAGGATGCCAATGACTCCTTCTTGACGTTGACGATAGACATCGGCAATCTTCGTTAGGTTGAACAGTTCAATTATGAACTATACTCCGCGATGAAACGATCCACTTCCCGGGCATATGGAGAAGTAGGGAACTCCTTCTTCAGTGTTTGAAGAAGTTCGACAGCTTTTTCCTTCTTCCCTACAGCGGCATAATTGACAGCCGATCTCTGCAAATTCTCCGGTGCTTGCATAAGCGTCATATTCTTTGAAGCTGCTTTCTCAAAATAAGAAGCAGCTTTGTTCAAATCACCTTTCGCTTCATAACAAGCCGCCGCACCTGCGATAGCTGAAGCCGAGACCAACTTATCGCTCACGCTGATATCATCGTACCATTCAAGAGCTTTGTCGTAATTTTTTAAGGCAAAATAGGAATTTGCTAGATACAGCTTCGCAAGTTGACCTGCTTTGGTACTGCCATGCTCATCGACAAGAGCCTGTAAACCCTGTGTGCCTTCTTGTGGAACACCATTGATTGCCAGATCATATTTACCTTGATCGAAGTATGGTACAACCTTTGCCAACATCGTGGTGGCCTTATCATGAGAATCAGCTCTGTTTTTACTCCAGAGAAAACCAATGACTGCAACACCCACCAACGCGATCGCAACGTAAGAAAGAATCTTCGTGTTTTGTTCTATCCAACCGCGTGTTTCAAAATATGCTGTGACGAGTTTGTCTTCTTTTATTTCTCTCCGAGAGACTTTTTTCTGCGGTTTTAGCATAAGAGTTCCTGATTCAATGAATAATTATTTTGTTTGTACGCCCGAGGCGATTCGAACGCCTGACCTACAGCTCCGGAGGCTGTCGCTCTATCCAGCTGAGCTACGGGCGCGTTAATTTTTCTCCAACCCCTTGCTCGGATCCCGCTATCACTCCGTTCAGCGGGATTCTGAAAATTGCTTCTGCTCATAGAAAGCATTCGCAGGCAATTTTCGAAGCTACGGGCGCAAGAATATTATTTTATTTATTAATGTAGAGAAGTTTTCAAAGGAATTCAAGCCCTTCAGCGATCGATTCCTTCTGCCGGGCACAAAAAAAGCCTCGCCGGAATTCCGGCAAGGCTTTGGTGAACATTCGAAGGAACGTTCTTCGCAAAAAGAACGCAAACATTTTCAGAATGTAACTACTCAGCGAACTAGATGAATGGGTTAAGTATCGGCCTTGAGTGTTGAGCTCCTGATGGAGTTCTCCTTCTTTTGTTGGCTTTTGTTACAAATGTGAGACTCCTGCGGAGTCTTTCACACAAATCTGCAATCCACAAATCCCGTAGGGATGATACGGATGGAAATAGCTACCTGAGGAAATGCTCCTTATGGAATTGGCGTATCAAGCCGCAAATTCCTTTAAGATTCGAATTGAGTAGGCCTGAACCCGAAGGAAGGCAGAGACCATGCGCAAAGAGGTCTTCCGACACGCTGTCGGTGAGGACAACCTGGATCCGTTCGCCGTGGATGAAACTCTGATTCGGAACAAATGTTGCGACCGTTCCCGCATCGTTGAGGGTGATGGCACCTTGATGAACTCCGGAGAGATTTCCGTTGACCACAAAGCTGGTACTGGTGAGAGATGCAGGATTTGCCGTTTCACTCAATATGAAACTGATCGCAGTGCCGGAAGCAGTACCGACACTGTTCTTCACCGGGGATATGGACAGGAGGGAAATAGATTTTGCCGTCTCATAATTTCAGTCTTAGACAAAATACATGCCAGTCTCAGTAATTCGTGTCATCTTCCGGCTTCATACAGAAAAACATGGCCAAGCCATAAAGGATACATTAGAACTCGACGCTGACGCCGATGGACGGCACAATGCCCAGCTCAGATGGAACGGCAACCCGATTTTCTGACTGATTCCATTCGGGAGGCTCAGACGGCTGGCGATTGTAAATATTTTGTATATCCGCAAATGCATTGATAACAAATGAACCTGTCGCCCAGCGACGGCTGATGCGAAGGTCAAGAGAGTGGTTTACATCTGTCCGCGCCGTGTTGTAGGCATCACGAGAGCGGACCCAACCTGCACTTCCAAAAGGCGTATACGGCCTTCCCGTCGCAAACCGGAACGATGCATTCATTTCCCAATTCTCGTCAAACGCATATCCTCCGCTTACGGCAAGCTTCCATCGCTGGTCATAGTTGCTCGGACGACTCACGCCGTCGAGAGCGGTGAACTGTGTCTCGCTATACGTGATGCTCAATCGCCCGTAGAGCGGAGAATCCGAGATTTTTTTGTGCACAAACAGTTCAACACCGCGCGAGAAACCGGTCCCGCTGCTCTGCAAATAGTCGAGCCCGAATGATTCATATGCTTCGGCGAGCTGTTCGATTTCTGCCCCCGTATTCACCATAACAATATAAGGGCGCGTCAGGCTGATCGGATAGTGGTCATAGTGTTTCAGGAATCCTTCGAGTGTGATAATCAAATCGTTCCGGATCGAATGTTCTAGAGATGCCACGTACTGATTCATTCCTAAGTGAGTGAGACCACGATTGTAGGAGTTGGCCATAATCCAAATATACGATGGCGATTGAAAGTATCTTCCGACACTCAGATTTATCCTCGTCTCCGGGAGAAGAAAAAGGGTCGATGAAAATCGCGGCGCACATGCACTCCGTTCGTAAATCATCGAAAAATAATCTCCCCGAATTCCGGCCGTGAGAACAATGGGCCCGATTGTTTGAGATATTTGTGCGTAGCCTGATAGCTTGTAACCGCTCGTGTCGCCGGCAAGATTGATTGGCGGAAGGTGCGGATCCTCGGAATACCCGGTGGACATTGATCCAGTATGAAGCGAGCCTGTCAGTCGGGCGGTTCTGGCGCCAAAACCGGCGCGCACTTCTGTCGATAAGAAAACTTGAACCAGAGCATCCACTTTGACAGAGGTCTCCCCTTCATACGATGAGTTCGCTAAGGTGGGATTCAACGTATCGCCTACTGCGTGATACTGAAAATCAGTGTAGGAGTGACAGGCATGGACATTCAAGTAACCGCTATTAAATCCGTGCTGCCATATCACTCCGACGATCGCTTTCGTTTGTTCTCCGAAGATACTCGCATTGTTTTCAATACGCTGTCTCTGCGTTTCATCGAAGCGCTTAATCCGGTCGATCACACAGATCCCAAGGAATTCAATTTTATCCGATCGACCGATGTGATAGCTCGCTTTCCCCAGAAAATCCCAAAAATATGGCGTATAAGAAAAACCATACAATTTAAAAATTGGATCGAGATAACTTCTCCGTGCCGAAAAAAGATAGGAGCCGTTTTCCGTAAGCGGACCATCGAGATTTAATCCAAGTTGCGTGGCGGAAAGTGTCGCTTTTCCGCGAAATTTATCTCTTCTCCCCTCTCGCATATCGATCGATAATACAGAAGAAAGCCTGTCACCATACTGAGCGCCGAAACCGCCGCCAGAGAAAAACGAGTCCTCTACAAAGTCCAGGTTCAGAAATGTCGTCGTTCCCCCTCCGGATCCCTGCGTCCCAAAATGGTTGATGTTATCGATTTCGATGCCGTCGATGAGATGGAGATTCTCTGATGCTGCACCGCCCCTCACCGAAAGATCATTTCTGTCTATGCGTGTTTGTGCAACGCCCGGCAGGATGGTGATCGTTCGAAGGACATCGTCGAACGCTCCCGCCGTATGCTGAATTTCCCGATAGTCGAGATATCTGGTGCTGACGTTGAGCTCCGGAACGTTTACTAATTGCCCCCCCACGGTCACTACTTCGGACATTTGTACAAATTGCTCCGTGAGCGGTATGGTGATCTCTACAGGGCGTGACGCGGCCACTGCCACACCGCGGACAATGGCTTGCGAATAACCCAAGACCGACACACGAACTTCATACGTACCGGGAGGAATGTTCGAAATGACAAATCTGCCCATTGAATCCGTCGAAGCACCGAACGTCGATCCAATGATAAGGACATTAGCGCCCACGACTTTCTCTTTCGTTACACTGTTGAGAATGAGCCCTGACAAGGATGTTTGATGCTGCCGCGCTGGGACATTCGACGACAAAATCATAAGGAGGAGGAGTATGCCCGTGATGACAACAATCGAGTTGGCCGCACCTCCTTGTTGGATCCTGCCGATCACGTTTGAACTTCTCCCGTCACTGATGCTCTGATTCATTCACCATGATACGGCTTTGATCGAGCAAGCCACTCCAAAACGCAGTGGGCCCTATTCGACCTCTGCAGTAAATTTGTTCAATAGAGCATCGATCTTCCGAGGAACATACGAAAACTTCAATTGCGGTGAAGTATGGCTACGCTTTAATATCTAGGGCTGATGAATTGAACAAAAATAGACGTTCGATGATAGCCGCACCTTGATGTACCTTATCATGATGGAGAGAGCTTATTTATCGATTGATCTCATCGGACGGGCCGGCACCCCCGCGACGATTGAGTTCGGTGGAACATCCTTTGTGACAACGCTCCCTGCACCGACAATTGCATTCTCGCCAATCGTGACTCCGCAAAGGATTGTCGAGCTGGTTCCAATGGATGCTCCCCTTTTCACAAGCGTTGGGACTACCGCCCAATCCGCCCCGGTCTGCAGTGAGTTATCCGGATTTGTCGAATGCGGATACTTATCATTGATAAATGAGACATTATGACCGACAAAAACGTTATCTTCAATTGTTACCCCCTCACAGATGAACGTGTGACTTGAGATTTTAACGTGTTTTCCAATTTTTACTTTTTTCTGTATCTCAACAAACGCACCGATCTTTGTTTCATCGTCTATTTCGCATCCATAGAGATTCACAAATCCATAGATCTGCACATTTTTCCCTAGCTTTACATCTGAAGCAATTCGCTCAAAGGATTCCATCTTCTTTTCAATTTCTTCATGGAACATACGGTTGATTAATCTTCAATATGTATTGTCTTTCCACCGGATTTTAAAGAATTATCTGCCGCCTCTAAAACCCTCATCACGTCAACAGCAAACTTTGCGTTTGTAATCGGTGTAACTTTATCAAGGATAGAGTTAATAAAATCCGTTACCATAATGCTGAGCGCTTCGGTTTCTTCAAACTTCGGTGCATGCATATCACCGATGCGGTACTGTATTAACGTTTTATAGAGGGATTCTTCACTGGTAACGTTTACACCTTTATCATAGATCCTTACTTTCTCGTCAGTGCTCATATCGTCATACACAACCATCTGGGTGCAGCCGCCGATGAGAATTCGGCGAATTTTTACAGGGGATATCCAGTTGACATGGAAATGAGACATCAGCTGTTTATGGTGCTGAACTGCAATATATGCCATATCGGCAAATTCATTAAAATGATTCACACCGACCGCCGATACTGCAGTCGGTTTATCATCAATGAGATATCGCATGATGGAAACATCATGAGGTGCTAAGTCCCAGATAACATTTGTATCATGTTGAAAAAGTCCAAGATTAATTCTGACAGAATCAAAATAGAGTATCTCTCCAAGGATTTTATTTGTTATTAATTCCTTTATTTTTCGCACCGCACCGTTATACACAAACGTGTGATCGATAAGAATTTTCAGGCTGTTTTGTTCTGCAAATTCCGTAAGAGCTATCGCCTCCTTCACAGTTGCACACATCGGTTTTTCCATCAATAAGTGCTTCCCCGATTGGAGAACTTTCATTCCCAATTCATAATGCGTTGATACAGGAGTGGCAATGGCTATGCCTTGAACATCAGGACGGGCGAGTAATGTCACGAGCGATTCCGCAGGCTCAACACCCGGAAACCTTTTGAGAATCCTCTCTATCTTTTTGGGCTGATTGTCGCATGCGATAACACCATCGACCATCGGTTCACTAAGAAAATTTCGCACTAAATTGGGACCCCAATAGCCTAAACCTACGACACCGATTTTCATATTTCTATCCCCTCGAGTACATAAGGTTGTATGGAATCGATAAAGATCCTTGGTGGATCATTATCCCCCGCCCCTGCCAAATATCATGACGGGAACTGTTTTGAGAATGAGCTGAAGATCGAGCCAGGGAGACATATTATTGATGTAATATAAATCAAGAAGCACCATGTCGTCAAAACTGACCTCAGAACGGCTGGTGACCTGCCACAGTCCGGTACATCCGGGGAGCACAGAAAGCCTTCTTTTATGCCAATTGTCATAGGCATCAAATTCGTATGGCAAGCAAGGACGCGGTCCAACGAGACTCATATCGCCCTTGAGGACATTAAATAATTGCGGGAGTTCATCAAGGCTCATTTTCCGTAAATTCTTCCCAATCGGAGTGATATTGTTCTCGTTCACAATTTTCATAGAGCCGTTATTTTTATTATTTTTTTGCTTAATGTATTCCGTTACTTTGGTTACCCGTTCATGATCGGTATCGCTGCCGATGTACATCGATCGAAATTTATAAAAATTAAACTTTTTCCCATCCTTCCCGATTCGAGATTGCAAATACAGCACCGGGCCGCGAGATGTGAGCTTGATCATTCCAGCAATGACGAGAAAGGGAATACTAAGAATCAGGATGCCGAAGAATGCAGCGAAGAAATCTACGATTCGTTTCGTAAAAATCTGAATGCGTGATTCTCTGGGATTTCTTACATTTGCAACAGGAATGTCATAATAAGACTCTGAATATGCTTTTTGATGAACAACATCGAAAAGAGATGATATAATACGCACTTGAGCATCGGTCTCCTTGCAGACATCGACAATACGCAGCAGCTCTTCATGATTAATCTCGCAGCTTGTCACTATGATTTCTTGAATGTTGAGATCATGGACCAACCTGGCTGCATCGTTGACCTTTCCGACGACAGTATACTTTTCAAAAATCTTTTTTCCCACAGGCTGAGCATCATCCACAAACCCTAAAAGGTTTAAACCGTAAATGGCGTCAAGTTCCATCTCAATCACTAAACGTTTTGCGATTTGTCCCGTTCCGACAATGAGGACATTTTTCCTGAGACGCCTTAAGTGTTTGAGCGTTTTATAGAGAGGACGAAATACAAAAAGACGATACACGGCGAGGACAGTGAAACTGAATAAACCAAAAAGGATGACGGTTAACCTGCTGTCCAATATCCAGGAGGAACGAACGAAGAAGGCGGCGATCGCTAACCCCAACACCGCATACAGGCATGAACTCGAGAGAAGCACGAGCTGGCGGGATCTCGTTAACATAACATTGATGTCGTACAATTTCTTGTTTTGGAAAATGTAGATCATGATGCCGGAATAAAAAAAGAAGAAATAAAATTCCGCAGAGAGAACATAGTGCATCCAGTTCCCGCTATGGACAAGCGAAACACCCCGCACTTGCATGGCTGCCAAAAAAGAAATCTGAATGACGAGGAAATCAAGAATCGCCAGCAGTATTTTATATTTCGGATATTTCACGGGAACAATTTATTCACAAGAGGTACCGGCACCATGAACAGCGTTACGCATACTCTATGCCTCCCTATGCCTACATAGAGAACACAAGCGTAGGAGAGGTAATAGTTCTTTGTATGGTAGAAAATTAAAAAAACTTCTTAACGCAATCACAGACATACTCGATCTGTGAATCGGTCATCTCGGCAAACATGGGAAGCGATAGGCAACGGTCCGCAAGCTGCTCAGAGACCGGGAACATTTCTCTCCTGTGCCCTAAGGTAGAAAAACATTTTTGGAGATGCAACGGAATTGGATAATGCAAGCCTGTCCCAATGTCCTCCGTTGTAAGATACTTTTGTAGTTCATCGCGCTTTATGGTTTGTATTACAAAAAGATGATAGACATGCTTTGCATACGGCATTTCCTTCGGAAGTACGATATCACCGACATTATTGAGCAATGCCTTATATTTAGCCGCCACTGCCCTCCTTTTTTCAGTCCAAACCGGCAGATGGTTCAGCTTTACCCCGAGTACAGCACCTTGTATTCCTTCCATCCTGTAATTATGCCCGAATGTCTCGTGATTATATTTTTGAAGAGTACCATGATCCCGAAACATTTTTGCCTTTTTTGCGAGAAATTCATCGTTCGTGGTAAACGCACCTGCTTCGCCATACGCACCTAGATTCTTGCCCGGATAGAAGCTAAACGAGGAGGTGATACCGAAACCGCCGACACGTTTCCATTTACCCGTGAGATTGGTGTGTTCCTGACTCTCGACAACTCCTCGAGTATTATCATCCTTTCCTTTACCCATTGATTTAATTGAGTTCTCAATATTGCATATCTCACGGGTCAAATATTCTGCAAGATGTGCCTGTGCACAATCTTCTACCAAATAAATTTTTTGCCCGGTTTTTGAGTGAACATATATTCCTTTGTCTTTTAACTCGTAACCAATTACGAGCAACGCTTCACTAATTTTATCCATATTGGCAGGCTGCCCGTACAGATGAACAGCAACGATTGCTTTTGTTTTGGCTGTTATCGCCACTTCGATCTTCGATGGATCGAGATTGTAGCTGTCCTGTTCACAATCGACAAACACCGGCGTCGCACCGCAGAGTGTTGCACCCCAGGCAGTTGCAATAAATGTGTTCGCAGGTATAATTACTTCATCACCTGCTTGTATTCCTAATACCCATAATGCAAGATGATTTCCATCTGTGCCGGAGCTAACGCCAATGCAATGCTTCACCTGATGTGCTTGTGCAAATGCAGTTTCAAAATCAGAAACCGATTTACCTAAAACATAAGCGGTATTATCGAGCACTTGCTGTATAGCAGGATTTACTTCATCACGGATAGATTGATATTGTGCCTTAAGATCGAGAAATGGAATATTCATAGAAACCATCTTTCAAATAATAAATTGGTAGGATTTTGGTAATGTAGTTCTATGAAAAATAAGAATGAATTTTACAAAGCAAAAGCCCGAGATGAAACATTAAATTAATATGAGCAATTTCACTTGAGCAGGACCATTTTACCAGCGGCCACATAATGGTGACTATCGGTTAGTTGTGTTGCACTCAGGCGATAGAAGTATATTCCGCTGCTTACTTTTCTTCCTTTTTCATCTTCACCATTCCAGGCTGTCGAATAAAATCCGTTTTCATGTACAACGCCATCTTCAATTGTTTTAATTCGTTGACCGAGTAGATTATACACTGAAAGATTTACTTTGCTTGTGTGGGCGACACCGAATTTGAATATAGTTGTTTGATTAAATGGATTGGGATAGTTCTGTAACAATTGAATGTTGGTCAGACTTGTTGTTCCCGGATCAATTATAGTTCCCACAGTCAGATCATCCATAAAAAATGACCCACGGATCATAAATGATGTTATCGCCACACATACACTTCCCCAGTTCACACTGGCTAAATCAGAATTCATATCACGAGCTATAAGGTTCCATATACCGTCCTTGTATTCTTTGCCAATATGAAAGAAACAATAATTTGAATTTTTTGAAGGTGTACCATCATCAGGAGTATATTGCATAGTCACTCTGTTACCGGCAGAATCTACTATTCTCACATAGAGAATAAAATTTGAAGATGCGCAAAACTGCACAGAGAATGTTGAAGAATGCCAGCTTCCTGGACGATCTATCCTAAATCCAGTACCCTGATTGGTTTGTGAATGCAAAACCTTGCTCTTCAAAAAAGTATCATAATTGATCGTAACCGTCCCTGCACCCTCCTCAACTATCCATCCATGAAAAAGTGGAGAATCATCATACTCGAAATTATCAATGAGAATAGGCCGAACGTAAAGGTAGAATAATTGTTCGACCCTATCTCCTCTCTGATTGCGTACTTCAATTATCACTCTGTAGACTTTCATCTCATCCGGAGCGATACCGAAAAGAATGCCGCTGGCATTCATCTTTAACCAATCGGGAGCTTCTATAATAGAATAATTTAACGTATCCGTTAAGTGCTCAGAATAGACAATGATTTTATATTGAAAATTCAATCGCGGGGTAATCAATGTATCCGGCATGGACACAATTTTAATGGAAGGTTTTTGTTTGGCGATTTGAATGTAAAATATTTTTTCATCAGAGTTGCCATGTTGATCTACTACACGAAGATGTATGAGATCAATACCTGTATCGACAGATAAGGTGCCTCGTAACGTTCCGGATTGAGTCAAGTTCAACCAACCTGGTGCTTCTATCTTATCATATCGTAGTGTGTCGTTATAATATTGAGCAGCGACTTGCAGCTGATAGATATATTCAGACCCTGCATAAGCAATCGTATCTGGCTTCGACACAATTTTAAGAGGATCATTTATCTTTTTCCTAAGCTCAAAGCCGCTTACCTTTACCGTTCCGCTTTTATAGTTCGAGCACGAAATCCGGATATTACAGTACGATACATCCACGGGAATGCTCAATGATGTAGTTCCGTTCACAGATTGAGCAACACCGTATTTACTCCAGGTTGAACTCGCGGCAGGAAACTTGAACGTAATCCCCTTATAGCTATTTGCCGGAAAAGTGAATGATACTTCTACTGAATCACTAGGGCTTCCTTTTGTCCAGATATAGAAATCGTTATCTCCTTTTTCCAGACCAGCAAATTCATTGATAAAGCAAATACTTCCCATTTTATTTATTGTATAAGAACAATTTCCATGATTCGCAGTGCCGTCGTTGGTATCTAATGTACCATCGGTATAACCTGTTTGAGCATAGTAACCGTCGGGCACATTGTTTTCATCAAGATCAACATTCAAAGGCGGAAAAATATTTGTATATGCATTCTGTGGTGTATCAAAAAGCTGTGCGGCTATTTCCTTATATGTTTTTACTGCTATATCCTTTCTCTTACACCAATTAAGTAGACTATCCATTCGTATGAGATACCCATCCCAGTCTCCAAGCAATGAGCTAAAGTGACTATGCCCAATTGCATAATAATGTCTTGCAATCCTATCAGCAATTATTCTCTTTACCCGATCGAATGAACTAGCATCCTCCATAAAATCTCCCCACTCCATTGCATAACGACGATCACCCAGTGGATCATATTCATTATAGCACTTTAGTGAAGCGTTTGGATAGACGGCTGCCGCTCGGAATGACCATCTATCTCCAAATGCAGCTTTTGCCTCCTGTGGATTTATTTGTGGAAAACTTCC
>PMDB01000022.1 GCA_003155495.1 Ignavibacteriota bacterium | reverse complement strand
TTTGAATGTTGATCTTGATGAAAACGGAATTCCGGACGGATATACGACAAGCTACGGCTTTCTCGATACTACCAGCGGGGTTGAGCAAAGTGGAAATAGAAGCTATTCAATTCAAAGAACAGCATCTATCTTTTCTATCAGTATGCTTGCCGGTTTAGAAAAAGGCGAGAACGATTTTATTATCAGTACAAGAGGAGGCATTGGCGATTCTGTCGATGTTAAATTTGTTTTCAGCGAAGTAGGTAAGACATTCATATTTAGATTCCCGGCAGCATCTTCCCAGTGGACAAGATATGGTTGTGAGCAATCTACCAGCAGTACAAAGACACTTACCGTTCCAAATGGAGTTTCGAACTGTTATGTCTATATTTCATGTTCCTCCTATAAAAGCGACACGGTACGAGTAAGCGGTTTTGAGTTACGCAAGAAAATCTATCAAGCTGTTAAATTTATATCTACACCTGATACGATGGTGCGTGTGAATGATCAATACAAATATCGAACATCCACTGTTGCAAAAAATACGCAAGATACGTTGACGTACAAACTCTTGAGCGCTCCAACTTGGTTGTCAATAGACCAAAACGGCTTGCTGACTGGAATCACTCCCGCACAATCAGGGTTATACCCCGTACAGATTATCGTTCAAGACAAGCATGCGAGTGTGGATACGCAGTCGTTTACTTTGTCGGTTGTTAAGCGCAAATGGCTGTATGTAAATTCGCAAAATATTTCGCTGGGGGATATCCATTTCGGAACAAAAAAAGATACAAGTGTTGCTATATATAATACCGGATTGGATACGATAACAATATCAAGTATAGAAAAGAGTGACAACATCACACTTTTTTCACAGACAAAGAAGATTATGCCGCAGCAGTCGATTGTAGAGACTATTCGCATAAATGCGGATTCTCTGGGAGATGTAAACGGATGGGTCTGCTTTTTGAGTGATGCGAACGACACGATCACAATATCTTTGAAAGGCAATGTCGTTAATAGTGTGGCGCCTCCGTCAAGCATACCAAGCGATTATGCGCTCTATCAGAATTATCCTAATCCATTTAACCCGACAACAACGATCTCCTATGCGCTACCATCTGCGAGCATAGTGAAGATTGAAGTGTTCGATATTCTGGGACGGAAAGTTTGTACTCTTCTCCCTGAGCAGCCAAAGAGAGCGGGAACATATTCTATTGCTTGGTCTGGGAAAAATGAACATGGATATCCGGCAGCAAGCGGTGTGTACTTTGCACGATTTATAGCAAAAGATAATTCTAAAGCGACAAGCAAAATAATCGTTGAGAAATTGCTCCTGTTGCGATAATCAGATGATAAATTTCTTGTGAATCTGGCTTTGATGGACTTGACTGATATCAGATAATGTTAGTGATGTCAGGAATTGTTTATCTGCTATGCGCCGCTTTTTGGCATCCTGTACTGCGAGACTTTTCTTTTGACGGACTTCCTGACACTCAACAGTAAACTAAGGACTAAAAATTAATGAACATTCCATTTCTCGAGCTCAATGCAAAATACTGATAACAAACATTCATCATTTAATTTTATTAAGACAACATCTCAATAAAGACTACAAGGGGATACAATAAATAGAGGTATAGATACTTTGCCTTAGTGTGGAATCAAGAGGGATAATGAAAAATATAATGCACATTGTCGGGACGCGTCCAAATTTCATAAAAGCTGCACCAGTATTGTCTGCTTTAAATTCACGATGTGTATGCCAGATCCTTATCCATACTGGTCAACATTATGATATAAACATGTCCGATGTTTTCTTTGAGCAGCTTAATATGCCGCAGCCTGATATTAACTTAGGTGTCGGATCTGGGTCACATGCTGAACAAACAGCAGAAATTATGATCCGGCTAGAAAAGGTATTGTTGGAAAAAGAACCAGATTGCCTTGTAGTGTATGGTGATGTGAATTCGACAATGGCTGCATCGATCGTTGCTGTAAAATTGGGTATCCCGGTTGCGCATGTTGAAGCTGGTTTACGTTCGCGTGATCGCACGATGCCGGAGGAAATAAATCGATTAATTACAGACCAAATTGCAGATTTATTGTTTACGCCATCGAAGGATGGAGATGATAATCTCATTCATGAAGGTGTCGCTCGAGAAAAAATTCATTGCGTAGGTAACGTGATGATTGATACACTTGTAAAGTTATTGCCGTATGCCGAGACGTATTGGTCACATCTACAAGAAAAATTCAATCTCCATGAATATGTCCTCTTAACGTTGCATCGTCCATCAAATGTAGATGAAGTGATTATTCTCACAAGAATAATGAAAGCACTTGATACTATTGCGCAGAGCACACATGTGATTTTCCCCATCCATCCCAGGACTAAGAATCAACTTGATGCATTAAATATTAAAGCATCTAGTCAAATTGAATTCATCGAACCTCTGGGATATTTAGAGTTTCTTGCTTTACAAAATCACGCAAAAGTACTGATAACAGATTCGGGAGGAATTCAAGAAGAGACCACTTATCTGGGAATTCCTTGTTTGACACTTAGAGAGAATACCGAACGCCCTATTACAATTACGGAGGGTACGAATGTATTGGTAGGTCGAGATCCACAAAAACTCCAAAAAGAATTTGAATTGATACTCGCGGGAAGAGAGAAGAAAGGGAAAATACCAGAATTGTGGGACGGAAAAGCAAGCGAGAGAATAGCTGATGTTCTGATTCGGCAATAAGCGCATTTGTACAATAGAAAATGTCAACTCGCTGAACGAAACGAAATCGATCTGATCAAGGTCGTCAAAAACAATTAAAATGCGCCCGACACATTGCAGCAACATTTTCCATGACTTGGAAATGACGGGTACTGTCTTCAAAAGGATGGCGGACTCGGCTACTGGGCATATCAACTAGCGGACTTCCTGACACTCAAAAGTAAACTAAGGACTAAAAATTAATGAACATTCCATTTCTCGATCTCAAAGAGTAGTATCAATCGAAAAATAATGAATTCAATCCAACGAACACAATATTTTCGGTAAACCGGTTATCGACCGTATACTCGGAGAAAAAAAGGGAAAAGATGGTAGAGGAGAAATATCTTTGATAACATTCGGAAGAAAATATCTTAAAATGTACAAAAAGATTTCACATGAATAATTATTCTGTCAATTTGTTTGCAAAGTTTTTCAAACATTCTCGATGCCGAAGAATTAACAGCATATTACGGTCTTTGTTATCCCTGGCTGTCACTATTTATATTGGGGGCGTTCAAGGAATATTATTTGGTCAATCGGTCGGGAACAAAACAGGAGGAATCTGTTTCCGGGTAGATGATAACCAGTCAATTGATCAATGGCAACAATATTCCGATGTATTTGAAAAATATGGATACAAC
>PMDB01000110.1 GCA_003155495.1 Ignavibacteriota bacterium | reverse complement strand
TAAAATCCCAAAGCAGTATCTGTACGTTTCCTTTTCCATCTTTGCATGCCCAGGAAGAAGCATCGCTATTCACCAACTCTGTATTGCCAAGTTTATTCATGAATTTGTAAGAATAAAAAGCAGGTTTATTAATGGATTGATAATTCACCAAACCAAAGCCGCCATGAAATGGTGTAAAGCGCGGTCCGGGTTCTTCAAAAATATCTGTGAATACCCAATACGACATTGAATTTGCAGCGGTTCCGACCAGCTTGAGTTTTTCCAATATGTATGCTGCTTCATGATAACTATCGTGTATCGGATCGGAGGGAGTGTATGAAGAACTCCATTCGGTATAATGCAATTCCAAATTCGGCATGGAAGAGCCGGCAATTTCTTTCCGGGAGTTCAAGACATCGCCGCTTACACTCATCGGATTTTTATCAAGAATTGTTCCGGAATTTCCGAACTCATCGAGATACCCTTGCTTAACTCCATACGAATGAGTGCTGACAAAATCTATCGGAAGGCTATTCTTACTGCAGAAGTCAATCATTTCAATTTCCCATGCAGCGCCTGCAGTAGCAGGCCCGCCAACTCGATATTCTTTGTTGACACCTTTTATGGCATTAACGGAATACTTATACAATTTGAAATATTCTTCCTGCGTTCCTGTCCAGAAACCTGGTGAAAGGTTGGGTTCGTTCCAAACTTCAAAATACCANNACATTTCCTCTCCACCAGAAAATAGTTTGTTTGCCGCTTGCCAATGCTTCCGGCATAAAGCCTAATTCAACAAAGGGTTTCATTCCGATGCCGATAATAAAATCGTACAACACGTCTATGTACTGAAAATTATATTCCGGATTTCCATTTCTGTCTTCCCGATAAACACCCATATCATCAGTTAACAATCCATGCATACGGATATATTTGAAGCCGCATTCCTTTTTTACATATGCAAGCTGTTGCTGCCAATCAGCCCGCAAGCCCTCATTGGCTCTGCCTGCGCCAACACATTCCTTAAACATTGCGTTGAAGTTGCCTTTAACTTGATTGAAATCAAGATTGATTATCCGCTCAGGTAAAACCGATTGTGCAAATGTATTGGTAATACACAATCTGAAAAGAATAATTAGAATTATCATATTAGTTTTAAAATATCTTTTCATCATTAGATTTATCCTCTGTTTTAAGCAATAGATTTTTTTGATATTAGTGTTTTTCAATTTAAAACTCTATTTTCCTTATTATTAAATTTCTATAAACGTTAGTAATAAATGACTTACTTTAATCAAATAAACTAATTATTTCGTAATCACATCTACTTCGGCATATCCCGCAACATCATCGCCCGAAGTGTTTCTTAAAGCCCTAAGCCTGATATAACGGGCATTTACCAGCGAAAAATTCTTGATTTGCCACAAAGGGTTATTTTTGATGTTGGAGAATTCACCCTGATCTATCAGATTCCATTCTATATTGTCAGTTGAAACATAGAACTGGTAGTTAGTTATAATACCGGAACTCCATTTGGCCTGATCCGGCAGGTATTTGAAACCACATACATTATATTTATTCCCTAAATCAATGACTAAATCGATGGGCATTTTTTTGTCACTTTTTTGGTGCCATACTGTAGATGTGTTTCCGCCAAAAATTGTGCTAGCCTTTTCATCATTTATCCCGACTATTTTCCAATCCTTTTTTGAAATATCGAATTTCTCGTGGCCTATCGGGCTGCATTTACCCGAAGCAGGATCGTAAGCAATTGCTTTTACCTCTACTTTCCCATCTGCAGGAAAAGGCATAGTATACTTATTTGATTTCGTAGTAGATTCGCTGCCATCTAAGGTATAATAAAAAATCGGGCCTATATCATTTGTAGTTATAGTAATTTCTCCTGATTGGTTTCTGGCAATGGAGGGTGCATTCAGGAATACCGGTGCATTATATATTCCGATATTTGAAATGACAGGGCAACTTTTGGAATCGGTGATTGTGAAACGGACCTTCGTTGCTTTTAAGCTCGGAAAACGAAGAATCCGTTTATAACCGATAGTCGTTGCTTTTACCACTTCTTTCCAGTTTCCATCCACAAGCGCTTCTACCGTAAAGGCTTTCACACGTTGTCCCAAACGGATATATTCCTGTACCAGAAAACGGTTGAACAGGGTTGGATTACCTAAATCTATTGTCAACGAAGCTTTTGTTACGTTATCGTCAGTAGCCCAATAAGTATCTTTATTGTTATCTATTGCCATATCTGGCCCAAATTCTTTTGCATTTCCACGAACATTGGAAGCTTCTGCTTTCGATGTTTCAGCGAGATTTACTGCAAATGATTCTTTAACAGCTTCAGCAAATTCAAGAGCTGCTTTTTCGTCATTCGGATGGATTAACCCATTGGGCATAATCGGGAAGTTGAGCAATAATGAGCCGTTATGCCCGATGGAGTTATAGTAAGTTTCCATCAAAAAAGGAACTGTTTTCACCTTGTTGTCTTCATTCGGATGATAGAACCACTCTGGTCTGATAGAAGTATTTACTTCGGCAGGCACCCACGAATTCCCTGTTTCCAGGCCGAAATGCAACATACCCCACTCTACTTCACCTGTAGCATTCAACAAACTCCAGTTTGTTTCGCCAACAAAGCCTTCTTCGGTTCCAACCCAACGCAGGTCACCTCTGTCACCCCCATCATTCCATATCACGATATTGGGCTGTAACTTGCGGATCAGCGCGTATGTATTCTTCCAGTCATAATAAGTTGTACGGTTAATGGTGCGAGTTTCATTGGCTCCACCGTAATATCCATTACCTCCGTTTGCTCCGTCGAACCACACTTCAAAAATTTGCCCGTAGTTCGTGAGAAGTTCAGTAAGTTGGTTCCTAAAGTAGGTAATGTATTCAGGTTTTCCATAAACAGGGCTGTTTCTGTCCCAAGGCGATAAATAGATTCCTAATTTTAAGCCATATTCTTTACAGGCATCAGCCATTTCGCGAACCATATCACCTTTACCATTTTTCCAGGGTGCATTTTTTACCGAATACTCTGTATATTTAGAAGGCCAGAGACAAAATCCACAGTGGTGCTTTGCTGTAATGATGATACCTTTCATCCTTGCTTCTTTGCAAATGCGAGCCCACTGACGGCAATCAGCTTTTTCAGGATTAAACAGCTTTACATCTTCATTTCCAAAACCCCACGACTGGTCGGTATACGTGTTTAACGAGAAATGAACAAACGCATAATATTCCATTTCCTGCCAACGCATCTGATTTTCACTCGGGACAGGGCCAAAAGGGGCAGGTGCTTTTGTTTGAGCATAGTAAATGCCGATTGAACACATGCATAGAATGATTCCGCACAAAAAATACCTAATCATACTATTTGATTTCCTCATAATAAAATTAATAATCCTATTCAACTTTAATGACAACCTCATCTCCTTTAATTGTTTCGGAAGAAGCTTTTAACCTAATCTCTCCTGCCGTTTTATCTGATTGCACCAAAACCAAACAATACCCATTGAATGCCATGCGTTGACTGGCTTTGTCGGGTTCGTAGCTGGTGGGATTGCCATTTCCTGTGCCAATAATTTTTCCAGGTCCATCAATTGTGAATTTTACCAAGTTGCTGGCTGTGGGCACAACTCTGCCTTTAGCATCTTTTATTGCCACCATGATTACAGCTACATCACAACCATCAGCTTTCAGTGTACTAACATCGCTGTTCAATGCAATCTGATCAGGTGCAGAGGTGGTCTCAACAACATCTTTTGTTATTACTTTCCCAGCTTTGTAACCTCGGGCTTCCAGTTTCCCGGGTTTATACACAAGCCCCCAGATCAGTTTCTTATAAGGGACAGCCTTTTGCTTCCCAACGCTTTTGCCATTAAGGAACAACTCAACTTCTTCGCAATTGGTATAACAATGAACTTTGATGCTATCCCCTTCTTTTCCCGGCCAGTTCCAGTGTGGAAAAATATGAACCACCGGAGTATTAGTCCATGCAGCTTTGTAAGCATAATACCCATCTTTTGGGAATCCACAAATATCCATAAATCCAAAATGTGAGGAAACGCAAGGCCACCAAAATGGCGTTGGTTCGCCCCTGTAATCGAAGCCTGTCCACACAAAAAGGCCACCGAGGTACGGATACTTAACAATATCAGCCCAATCCTCGCCCGGATAGGGGCCCCAGTCGGGTTGCCATATAATAGAGTTTGATGTATAACCTTTTTCCCAATTGTTTTCATATTCGCCACGGGTTGAGACAAAACTTGTCCCTTCGGTACAAAATATAATACGGTTAGGATAATTCTCATGGTCTTTCACATATGCCAATTGCTTATCGCCATAATTGTATCCCACAACATCCAGCACATCGCTATATCCGCCATCGTTTCGAGCATGGTTCATTGCCGCGGTAACTTTACGTGAAGGGTCAATTCTGTGGGTTGTTTCAACCATTGTTTCTAATATTCTGGCTCCCATTACAGTTCCCTGGATAGCTTCTTCGTTTTCCATACTCCACATAAATATCGAAGGGTGATTTCTGTCTCTATCTAGAATAGTTTCCCAATCTTTCAAGTTTTCTTCAGAAATTGATAAGTGACGGTTTTCATCGAGCACTAGCATACCCATACTATCACACATGTCGAGCAGCTCGGGTGTTGGAGGATGATGCGAACAACGGTAGCCATTGCTTCCCATTTCTTTTAGTAACTTAAGTTTGTACCAATTTATTTTATTCGGAAGAGCAACGCCAATCCCGGCAAAATCCTGATGGTTGCAGGTCCCTTTTACAGGACAAAGTTTGCCATTAAGAAAGACTCCGTTGCGATTGATTTCAACAGTACGCACTCCAAAAGTAGTTTCGTATGTATCAACAATATTGCCATTTTCAGTAACTTCGGTAAGTACTTTATAAAGGTTTGGTGTTTCGGGCGACCAAAGCAAAGGTTTTTGAATGACTCCAGTCTGGGAAATTTCTGCTTCACTAAAAGGAGATATTGACTGTGAGGAAGTTCTTGTATTAAGTACAACGCCTTTGTTATCGACAATTTCTGAAACAAGTGCAACGTTTTTAGCTGTTTTGTATTCGTTTTTCAATGTTGTTTTAATACTTACAGTAGCTTCTGCATTAGAAACCGTGGGCGTTGTAATATAAGTGCCAAACCTTGTAACATGCAGCCTGTCAGTTTTAATTATCCATACATGCCTGTAAATACCACAACCATCATACCACCAGCCCTCGTATTCACGGGCATCGACCTTCACAAAGATTGCATTTTTGCCTTCATTGCCATAACGCAAAACGTCTGTCAAATCGTAGTTTGAAGGTGTGTAACCGCTCTGGTGGTTACCTATAAGATGGCCGTTGACCCAAACTGTGCTATTCCTAAAAATCCCATCAAATTCAATGGATATTTTTTCCCCTTTGTCTGATTCCGGTATTTCAAATTCCTTCCTGTAAAATCCTACACCCACAGGTAAATATCCGCTACAAGCCGGTTGGCTGCCCAGTGAATTGTCGTGTACGAAATTACCCTCAACGCACCAGTCGTGCGGAAGGTTTACCTCCTTCCAGTCACCGGGATTAAATGATGTAGAACTTCTAACATCAGTATAGTCAATGACGGTATCTTTCCTGGTTATAACCGGTACATTAATATCTGTTATCCCGCCTTGGCCTACTCTAACAACACGCTTCATAGCTATGTCGCCTTTGTGGAACTGCCAGTTTAAATCAAAATTATCTTTGGCCCTTTTACCTGGGATTGTTTGTTGTAAGACTTGTGCTTTTCCTCCAATAGGGAATAACATTAGCAGGAAAAGAACTATTTCTAAAAAAGTTATCGGTCTTTTTGATTTTTGGCTCATAACTTGTTTAACAGTTTGTATTTATCGGGAATCAAGGGTGTTTATATTTTATCTCAATAAATTCCGGTTCGAAAGGTGCAATAACAAAATTGTCGGTGTAATCTTTTTCATGGAGGATGCTGTGCGAGTTCCCTTTCATTTGAATATCCTTGGGTGTGCCACTCACATTCAGATATAAAATATGGTTTTTATCAATCTGCCTTGCCATTACACCTTCAGGTACATTCGGTCCTTTTTTTATTGAAAGTTCGATGATCAAATCGTCCAGCAAAGGATTTAAGATTTCGCCCCTTGCCGGCAGGCCAATATAGATTGCCCTTCCATTGCCATATTTATTGGAAGTCATAATTGGGTAATCTTTATCTAAACTTGTTATATTTCCTAAGACTTCGGCGCCTCTCGTTTCTATTACATCATAGCGCGGTGATTCGGATTCAATATTTTTTCCTTTATAACTCACCCGCACCTGCTTTCCTTTATATGAGACTCTTGAAATTTCATTCATCGCTTCAATTTCTTCATAGCTCCCTATTCGAATTCCAAAAACATCGTCTAATAGACCGGGTCGGGTACTGGCAAACACTTTGTTTGTAGTATCAACAACCGCCGAATAGCTTGTCATAACCGCTGTACCGCCGTTATTTATAAAATCACGTATTTTTTTTGCTGTTATTGGGTCCATGACTGTTACACCTGGCAGAATTAATAATTTATATTTCAAGTCGCTTCGGCCGATATCAATCATTCTTACATCCATATTGCGGCTGAAAAACTGATTAAAACATGTTCCCACCTGGTCTTCATGTCGTTCAGGGAATGAATAACTCACAATTTGACTCGGAAATGAAAAAGCCAATCCCACTTCAGCCTGAACTTTGTAAGGGAAATACTTCTCTATCTTTTTAAATTCGGTAGCAATCTTCTTGTATTCGCAGTATTTGCGGTTTGGAATACCATCCCAGTCTATCATACCTTCAAGATACTGCTCTTCTCCACTGTGCATGCTTTGCCATGTCCATCCGCAAACCATCTCGTTACCATACATAAGTGTAGCATAGGCTGACTTTCTGATGGAATTTGGAACAGCTGTCATAGTTGTAAATTCAGTATTCCAATAAGGATTTATGCTTTCAAACTGAACACGCGAAATCCCAAACAAGGCATCCATAACACCCAAATTGGTTGTTAAAGAAAGTCCGGGATAGAAACCACTACCTTCGCGGGTCATTTTACCTGAATAGGCAATTGGGGAATAATCAAAAAATTTCATCGGGCTGTAATACCATGCATTGGTGTTTACTAGGGCATTCGGAGCATTTGTGTTCACTACATCAATAACCTTAAATAGGAACTCAACGATTTCATCTGAAACAAAGCGCCTGAAATCGAGCATCCTTTCGGGTGCGCCATTTATTGAACCGGATATAGGAAAGCCAATTTCTTCAAACTGGTTTATCCTTCGTGACCAGCGTTGTGTAGCCCAGGCTTTATTTAATTTATCAAGTGTGGAATACTTCGTCTTTAGCCAGCCGATGTATCGTTCTCTTGCTGTTTCTGAAAAGGAAATTTGACCATCGCCAGATTCATTGTCTATGCCGAAAGCCAGCAATGCCGGATGCTTTCCATACCGACTGGTAATTGTATCTGCATAGCGAAGAGCATATTTTTGATACATCGGATCTCCAACGTCTTCCATATATCGATGGTTCGGGTACAGAACATTTCCATTTGCATCTGTAATATTTATTGAAGGGTATTTTTGGTGCAGCCAGATTGGGGCGGGTCGAATAGCGATATCAAGTATGACCTTGATACCGGCCTGGCTCATCATATCCATTACCATGTTAAACCAGCCAAAGTCAAACTCCCCATCGGCTGGCTCATAGCTATCCCAAGCCAAATGGCCCATTCGGACGACGTTAAGACCAGCAGCTTTCATAAGCTGAATATCTTTTTTTATTTTTTCTGGATTTTTATCGTCATGCGGATGGTAATTGGCACCAATGTAAAGTACCTGGGAAGATCCATTGACATTATAAATGAGTAGAATTCCAATCGTGATAAATATATAGGTGAGTCTTAATTTCATTATTTCTATCCTTTACAATTTTTTGAAATATATCTGAAGGTGAATACGGATTCCGTATAAACCACGTAACTCCAAATTTTTGCATTTCAGCTTTTTCTTACGGAGCAATGAAACCACTTGGCTTTAAATTCAGTAATCCTCGATGTTGGTTTCATTCCAAGTGATGTACCATTTAACAAGAGTTCAACACTATCACAAGCTGAATAAACTTCCACACGCAATAGTATTTTCTTGATCACCATAATTCAAATATTTTGAGATATCGAACCAGAAGGCAGTATAGCCATACGGATGGTTGCCTGCATGATGGCCGTTCCACCGCGACCGTATATCCTGAGTTATAACTTCCAATTGCTTCTGAGTCGAACGGGCCGCTTATTAAATGCGTTTTGGTTGAATCAATTGATTTATCTTGAAATTGCTCCTTATATGATGCCGTCCAGTGGGATTCCTATAGAAAAGGCCGGTATTCGCTATCAACACCGACCCCATGTGTTTTCAATGGTGAGCTTAGTAACTCGGCGCACCCGGCGCACCGACATCGATCCGATGCAGGTAGTATTTCGCCGTCGACGAATTCCCGTCGATCATATAAATGTAATTGCTGGCGGGCCCCGACGTGATCTGGATACCGTACGACGGAGCGATGTTCTTGTACATGACATCAACCTTCCCCGACGCCATATCCATCACCAGCAATCCGTTCAGGCCCGTTGTGCAAATGTACATCATTGCTCCATCACCTGAAAATGTAATGTTCGTCACCGTCGTTCCGGACGTTAACGGATTCTGGGTAAGGTCAAGAATCGACTGACCCGCTCCCACGTTTCCGTTTTGATCGATTGAATGCCTGTTGATCGCTCGCGACGACGATGTCGTGTCGACAACATACAGATAATTACCGAACACCCGCATACCGGTAATCGTATGCGATGATGCATATAATCCCGTCGATTTAAATGTGGAGTCGGGCGCCATCACTATCAGATCCGATCCCTTCCCGCCCATATAAAAATACCCGTTTTGATCGTAATCTCCGCACTTCACCGACTTCGGGGGTTTCTTTGCACCGACAACTCCCGCTGAATCCGATCCGTCGATCCTCAAGCCGATTACCCGGGGTTGTCCCACAAGCATGATGACCCTCTTCCCATCCGGTGTCACCTTTACATCCGTTACCGGAGCTGTCCCAGCCACACCGATACTCGTCATGTCGCCTGCCGGTAAGATTTTAAACACGGTATGGCTTGTGTTATTTTCTACAAGGTAGACATTCCCCGCATTGTCTGTTGTAATGGCTCCCAATGACGTCGTCGCGTCGGTCAACAGCGCAAATCTCGACACAACTTCATCGATCTTAAACTGTGAGGTCTTCGCTGTAAGATAGGCTCCCCCCGATACAACCGTAATCACACAGGAATCCGTTACCAGATTCGGCCTGCGTACAACGATTGATGTCGCGCTGTTCGATATCACTTCGGNNATGGTAATCAGGTTTGCACCTGCCTTTATTTCCGTTCCCGTCACCGGTGCTATCCCGCTGATCGTCGGTGAGCCGGGAGGAGTATACGGATCTTTCCACGTCGGCTCGGCTATATCGTATTTACATCCTGACATGATTGCAAGGAGCGCAACCACAAGCAGGACTTTAACTGTAAGTATATTATTCTTGTTCATGCTTTTTCTCCTTCATCACTCAATATGTAATACGTGCGGATATCCGCTGTACCTTCGTGAATACTCCAAACGGCGTGTACGCGTAGTCAAACGATATTCCGCTATACGCCACTCCCAGACCGTACGATAATGAACTCTGATCATAATCCGACTTCGACACGTATCCGCCCCTCAGCTTCAAAATGTTCATGAAGCTGTACTCAAGTCCCACCTTGATCTGTTCCGGATGGTCACGGAAATGCGTCGCGTCGATACTTATATACAACACCTGATTCGCCGGAACTTCGGGTAGTAAATCCAGCACATTCATCGATATCCCGAGGTTGAACACCAGCGGCGCCTGGAATCCTTCCTGCGCGTATTTCACCTCTTTCGAAAAATTCCGCACCGACATCCCGAATACCAGACTCTTGAATCCTGTCGTGAACTGCGTTCCGAAGTCGAATACCAGCGGCATCAGTTTATTTGATACCGTCTCGATCGTATCGATCGTTACGTTGTCACGCTGTATCGTTGCCGGTATCTGGCTCGGCCCGAGATCCTGATGCACCAACCGCACCTGGCCGCCGACGCTGAACTTATCGGTCAGCTGTTTCGCGTACCCGATACCGACCGCCATCGCGTTCAGCTTGAAAATACCCGTGTCGCGGAACCCAAGGTCCGAGGTCCTGTCGACCACTGTTCCGTAGAAGTCTCCATAATTCACACTTTGCGCACTCACGCCAAACACGCCGATATTCGCGCCGGGATTGAACACCAGCCCGAACGTGTAGTGTTTGATATCAGCGATCCATTGATTCACACTGATGGTCGCGTCGACAGAGTTCTTCATCCCGGCCATGCCGGCCGGATTGAAAAACAACGAGCTCGATCCGGTCTCAAGACTCGTCATGGCTTCTCCCATTGCGGCACCCCGGGCATCCGAGATGACGCTCAGGAATTGGAAACCGGTTTGCGCCAGTTTCTGATCTGCCTGCGCGTACCCGAAGCTTGTCATCAGGCAACACAGCAGAACCACGATCATTATTCTATTTCTCATGTTTTTCATTCTTCTTCTCTCCTTACCTGATGACCACAAACTTACGAATGATGTGATCGCCCTTGTGAGT
>PMDB01000013.1:9869-17811 GCA_003155495.1 Ignavibacteriota bacterium | reverse complement strand
TCACAGGTAAATTTTGAATGTCTTCTGCTGCCTGAATTCTTACAGCATTTGTCGCACTTTTTTCAATTAAAGGCCTTTCTGCAACAATAATTACCGAACTGACCTGAACAGCCGTATTCGATAAATTAATGTCAACGTTTCTTGTGAGATCACCAAGAACTTTGATATTCGATATTGTGACTGTCGTGTATCCTACATACGAAGCGTGAATCGTGTATGTTCCTGCAGGAATATTTAGAATCAAATATTTCCCGTCAATGTCCGTTGCTGCTCCAAATGATGTCCCTTCCACAACAACATTCGCACCAATCAACGGCTCTTTTGATTCTTGATCGGTTATCATTCCTGTTATTTTTCCATATTGAGCGCTCGCTAAAGAGAAACTCAATAAGAGTAAGAAGAAAATTACAGCGTACTGTTTCGTCATACGATCCTCCTTCACCTTAATCTTCTTTATAAACTTGTGTTTGCAATGTGTGTGTACCTTGGAATCCATACAATACAACTGAAAAACGTCCTTGTGTTGTAGACACGGGTGTCGATGGAATGAGCGGTGTATGTATCGAAGTATCCGCACTCATGACAAGATAATTAGCTGAATTAGATAGAGCAACTTGATAATAAGGACTGACGCCCTTAAAAACCAATAAATCGGTTGTTGTGTCAGTTGTACTGTAAATAAGATGGAACTGTACGCCGCCGTTTACTGAAGCGGAAGTATCATTGGAAAAATTTATAAAACGTACTAAAATATTATTTGGAACATATGCTACTATGCCGCTATATGTTTGTCTTTCAGGAATTAAAAAGTAATTACGAGTTAAATCTCCGGCTGTAGGATCTGATACGAAGAAATATGTAAACTTGTAATTTGGTGCGACAGAATAATGAAACGTATCTTGAATTGCTGGAGAAGTGCCGGCATACGTAAAGGAAAATAACCGAGTACCAGATGCTAAATCCTGATATGCCGAATAAGAAGTATAGGTTAAAGAAGAAACAATTGCACTTCCATCTACGTTTACATTTATACCTGTGCCAATTTTTGATAGATTGACAAATTTTACTAAAGCACGATAATCAACAGTGCTGACATCTGGATTGTTCACATTAACGCACCCCCCCACATAGAAAATCAACATTATGCCCGATAAAACAATCAGCCACCATGTTATGAAAAGTTTCATATTTCCTCCATTGAATAATTAATACGACACAACAGATAATCATTTACCTGCTGTCTTTGAAAAGAAAAACATGGGATTGGTAACAAAAGAAAAGCTTCCTTACATACATGCATGTTTCTTCACGCAAGGAATCTCGTCACCTCCTTCTTGAGTATGTGCGACCTTATTGTTTGCCAAGAATATATATTTTGTTGCCTTGTTTGTCAAGTCCTTTTTAGAAAATATTAAAGATTTTTCTCATGTGAATAACCATGGTGACGAAAATGAAATGCTCCTTCCTATGTCTGTCTTATCCTACGTTTATCATAAAAAACACCAGAAAAGAAAGATTTTATGTCCTAAACCAAATTGCATGCCTGTTTGCCGATTTTCAAAGATTCGTTGTCACGCAGCTTTAGCAAGCGAAATAATAAGGCGAGTCTGCTGCTTCAGAAAGAAAGAATGATAAATATTATGAAAATAGAGCGCTTAGCTTATGCATTGTAATCTTTTATTCATATAAACGGAACTACTCGCGAAGCAAGCAAAGAGGGTATTCAAGATATATTCATATTGGAGCAAAAACAAAACGACCCCGAGTGTGTCTCCTCGAGGTCGTCAAGAAATGAAGTATCACAAAATTTTACACAGCTTCTTTTTTCTTTTTGGGTGACGTTTGTAAATGCGAGTCGATGAATTTGAGCAGTTCCAACCGTCCGTCACCACTGATAATAGAAAATGGCACGATACCACGGCAGCATCCTTCAGTCAACTGGNNAGAACAAGCAGATAGGGAACTTCGTAGTATTCCAGCCAATCCATCATCATCAGATCAAGCGGTGTCGGTTCTTGACGTGAATCGATGAGCTGCATCGCTAGAGCAACCGGTTGTCCGCGTTTCAGGAAGTCTTCAATCAACTTCTTCCACCCTGCACGCATTTGTTCCGGTACTTTTGCGTAACCGTACCCAGGCAGATCAACGAAATAAAACGAGTTATTAATAATATAATAGTTGATCTCACGTGTTTTGCCCGGAACGGTGCTGGTGCGCGCAAGGTTTTTCTTGTTGCACATCTTGTTTAGTAATGAGGATTTGCCAACATTTGATCGGCCGATATACACGATCTCGCGTAATTCGTTTTTAGGAAGTTGTCGAAGGTCAACAACACCCTGTAAAAATTCTGCTGATGCAATCTTGAGCATATGATTCTCCTCTGCTTATAGAAGCAAGAAAGGATAGCTGTTTGCTATCCTTTCTTGTTCCACTTTCTTACGACCCTGTGATCGGGGGTGATCCTACACTTGTTTCTGGTGCGCTTGGTACTGTCTTCTGTTCGACCGACTCGGAAACCGCTGCTGCATCTTTACTCTTCTTTGTCTTCACTGTACCTTTCTTTCGAGGAACAGATTTTTTTGCAGCCTTCGCTGCCGCTTTATCTTGACCGACATTGAAATCGACAAGCTCTAACACCGCAAGTTCAGCGCCATCACCTAATCGTCTACCGAGTTTCACAACGCGTGTATAACCACCAGGACGTGCAGCAACTTTTGGCGCGATATCTTTGAACAAGCTTGACACCGCTTCCCTACTGCGAAGAGCCGCGAATACTTCGCGCCGTGCTGCAATATTCTTCTTGTCAGGTCCTGTTTCATTCGCAACTGCATTTTTCGCACGAGTGATAATCTTCTCAACGAACATTCGCGTTTCTTTTGCCTTCGCAACGGTCGTTTTAATTTTCTTGTGCACAATCAATGCCGTGCATAATGCCGCCAGCGTTGCTTTGCGGTGACTTGCGGTTCGATTGAGTTTTCGTCCTGAGTTCTGATGACGCATACTTTACATTCCTTCTACGACTTAGTCGTTACCTTCTTTCAAATACTTGTCCACATCCATTCCAAACGTTAATCCATGCTGCTCAACGATTTCGGAAAGCTCTGCCAATGATTTGCGCCCAAAGTTGCGGAATTTCAATAACTCGGATTCACTCCTGTGCACAAGGTCCGCCATTGTTTTTATATTAGCAGAGCGTAGGCAGTTATGCGAACGTACGGATAATTCCAATTCATCTACAGACAACCGAAGAATCTTGCGCACTCTACCGACTTCTGCTTCCTGCTCTGTCTCTGCTTTTTCTGCCTCCGGTTCCACGCCGAAGTTGATGAAGAGCTGCAGGTGATCACGCAAAATTTTCGCGGCATGCGTGACTGCTTCTTCGGGAGTAACCGAACCATCGGTTTCAATATCAAGCACAAGCTTTTCGAAGTCCGTCTGTCCGCCCACACGCGTTGGCTCAACCGTATATCGCACATTGGTGATGGGCGTAAAAATCGAATCGATTGCTATTGTCCCTAACGGCTGATCTGATGATTTATTTTCCTCTGCGGGAACATATCCCTTGCCACGTCCAAGACGAAGTTCGATTTCGAAGTCCGCATCTTTATTGAGCGAAGCGAGATGATGATCCGGATTCAGAACTTCAACTTCCGTGGAAGCTTTCTGAATATCTCCAGCTTTTAACTTGCCAGAGCCTTTTACGTTCAGCGTCACCTTAGACACTTTCTTGTTGATCGGTTTGATACGAACCTGTTTCAGGTTCAAGATAAAATCCGCAACATCTTCCACCATCCCTTTGATTGTGGAAAATTCATGGTGAATTCCTTCAACGCGAATTGCGGTGATTGCCGTGCCCGGTAATGATGACAATAATACGCGGCGCATCGAATTTCCCATCGTTACTCCAAATCCCTTTTCTAAAGGTTGAAGAGTAAATTTTCCTGTAGTAGCGGAATATGTCGACTGTTCCAGTTCGACTCTTTCAGGTATTTGAAGAGTACTCATAGTGTTCCTTTTCCCCATTTCATCGAGGCGGATAATAGTTCTTGGATCATAGTTCAATTACTTAGAGTACAACTCAACAATCAGTTGCTCATTTGCATTCAATGGAATTTCAGCGCGTTCTGGAATATTCAGAAACGTGCCTGTCATCGTTGCTTTGTCGATGTTAAGCCATGGCAACATAGATGTGTCCTTCACTCGTTTCATTGCATCATGGATTAGTGAAAGTTTCTTCGCATGTTCCCGCACCTGTATGACATCACCCGGACTCACAAGGAACGATGGTACATCAACGATCTGATTGTTGACTACAAAATGTCTGTGAACGACCAACTGACGTGCTGATTTACGCGATGGTGCAAAACCTAACCGATAGATTACATTATCAAGTCGCCGTTCTAGCATTTTTACCAATGCATCACCGGTTCGACCCGATTGCTGAGATGCACGATGGAAATAATTTCGGAATTGTGCTTCCAGAATTCCGTACATCCGTCGAACCTTCTGTTTTTCACGCAATTGCACACCATACTCGGAAATCCGCGATCTCCGGGATTGCCCATGCTGACCGGGTGCATAATTCCTCTTTTCCAAAGGGCATTTTTCCGTCAAGCACTTTGTTCCTTTAAGAAACAATTTTTGTTTCTCTCGACGGCACAGTTTGCAATTGGCATCAACGTATCTTGCCATAATTCTCCTAATAAATTTTATGATTTTGTGATTTCGTGATTCTGTGATTGATCCATCACCCGATCACTCAATCAGCCAATCGTACCTTCACTATACTCTTCGACGTTTTGGTGGACGACACCCGTTATGCGGAATCGGCGTAATATCGCGAATCAACATAACTTCGAGTCCTGCCGTTTGCAAAGACCGAACCGCTGCTTCACGTCCGCCACCTGGCCCTTTGATGAACACTTCTACACGGCGAAGGCCGAGACCATGGGCCTCTTTCGCAGCCGCTTCTGCGGCAACCTGTGCAGCAAATGGAGTGCTCTTGCGTGAGCCTTTGAATCCGTTCTTGCCTGATGTTGACCATGCAATGACATTACCGTACGTATCAGTCAATGTCACGATAGTATTATTGAAGGTCGCCTTAATGAACGCCTTCCCGTTGGCATCAACGTGAACTTTCTTTTTCTTTTTTGTTACTGGTGCTGTTTGTTTTGCCAATGCAATCTTCCTTCTAAAAGATTTTCAACTGATAGACTACTTCTTCTCGAGTGCTTTCTTCTTGCCTGCGACCGTCTTTCTCTTACCTTTGCGCGTGCGCGAGTTAGTACGTGTTCTCTGACCACGAACCGGTAACCCTTTGCGATGACGCAAACCGCGGTAACAGCCAATATCCATCAACCGTTTGGTGTTGAGCTGATATTCGCTCCGTAATGCACCTTCCACCTTAAAGTCTGATTGAATGATGGAACGAATCGCCGCCACCTCCTCGTCGTTTAAATCACCGACCCGCTTTGCACGATCAACCTTTGCCTTTTCAAGAATCTCCAGCGCTGCAGAACGGCCGATACCGTATATATAGGTGAGGCCAATTTCTGAACGCTTATTTTTGGGTAAATCAACTCCAGCAATACGAGCCACGTCGTTACTCCTTGTCTATCCTTGCCGCTGTTTGTGTTTTGGATTTTTGCAAATTACTCGGACGACACCTTTACGCCGAATAATCTTGCAGTTCTCACACATTTTTTTTACTGATGACCGAACCTTCATACTTTGCTCCTCAATCCCATAAGAGTCTCTATTTGTATCTATACGTGATACGACCTTTAGATAAATCGTACGGCGACATCTCCACTGTTACTCTATCTCCGACGAGAATTTTAATGTAATGCATCCGCATTTTTCCAGAGATATGTGCAAAGATTTCCACGCCGTTATCAAGTTTCACACGAAACGTTGCATTCGGCAGCGTATCGGTAATGACTCCATCAACTTTGATCGGTCCTTGCTTCGCCATTCTTCCTTAGGACAAGGTAAGTATCTCTGCCTTGCCATGCACAATCGCTATTGTATGTTCAAAATGCGCCGATGGTTTTCCATCGACCGTCAAGACTGTCCAGCCATCTGTCGCAACTTTTACCTGCCACGTTCCCGCATTGACCATCGGTTCGATGGCGAGCGTCATTCCATCTTTTAATACTACGCCTGTTCCCGGTTCTCCAAAATTTGGTATAGACGGCTCTTCGTGCAACTTCCTACCGACTCCGTGTCCGACTAAATCCCGAACAACTGAAAACCCATTTGCTTCCACATAATGTTGAATTGCGTTCGAAACATCGTGCACTCTCTTGCCTGCAACCGCTTGTTCAATTCCTTTTGCAAGCGATTCTTGCGTTACACACATCAGCCGTTGTTTCTCTTCAGATACTTCTCCAATTGCGAAAGAACACGCTCCATCGCCATAAAAACCATTCTTTTTCACACCAACATCAATAGACAATAAATCTCCATCTTTTAACATTCGCTTGCTCGGGATACCATGCACAACTTCCGCATCTATCGACGTGCAGAGCGTTGCCGGGAATAGATTTTTCTTATCCCAGCCATATCCTTTAAACGCAGGCTCACCGCCCATTGAGCGAATAAAATCTTCCGCAACTGTGTCGAGCTCCAGTGTGGTCATGCCCGGTCGAACTTGTGCGCCCACCAACTTGAGCACATCGGCGACGATTCGGCTGCTCTCACGAATGAACTCAATCTCTTCGATCGATTTCAGAGGAATCATCGCGGATAACGAGGCCTACCGTCTGCCTCTGAGTTTACCACTCTTCATAAACCCATCATAATGACGCATCAATAGATGCGATTCGACTTGCTGCAACGTATCTAATGCAACACCTACCATAATAAGTAGACTTGTTCCACCAAAGAATGATGCAAAACCCGGCGTCACACCTAATTTAATCATCATCGTTGGGAGGATGGCAATGATCGCCAGCCCGATCGAACCCGGAAGCGTGATCTTTGTTAAAATATTATCGACAAATTCCGCCGTATGTGTACCAGGACGAATCCCGGGAATAAATCCGCCCTGCTTCTTCATATTGTCTGCAACATCTTTCGGATTAAAAGCAATAGCAGTATAGAAATAGGTGAAGAAAACGATCATCAACGCATAGACGAAGGAATAAGTCCATGAAGTATAACCAAACCAATTATTAGACAACTCATTCATGAACTCGTTCTCTGGGAAAAACGAGAAAACAATCTGCGGAACGAACATGATCGCTTGTGCAAAGATGATCGGCATAACACCAGCTGTGTTTACGCGCAACGGAATGTATTGCGTTACACCGCCATATACTTTTCTTCCCACAACCCGCTTTGCATATTGCACTGGAATGCGGCGAGTACCTTGCGTAATAAGAACAACACCTGCGACAATAAAGCCCATAAGAACGAGGATCACTAACTCGACGATGAGGTTTCGAGTACCACCTGTAACAAGCTGGGCTTCATTTAGAATAGCATGCGGGAAACGGGCTACGATACCAATGAAAATAATCAACGAGATTCCATTACCGATGCCGCGCTCTGTGATTTGCTCACCCAGCCACATCATAAACATAGTACCGGTAGTAAGAATAATCATCGTACTCATATAGAATCCTGCACCACGTACTCCCAACGGCACAACGGGATTTCCATTAGGAGCCCAACTCATAAGTTTTGCTACCACACCGCTCGCTTGCATAAGGGATATCAAGACAGTGCCATAACGAGTGTATTGTGTAATTTTCTTGCGTCCCTCCTCGCCTTCCTTTTGCAGTTTGGCGAAGTACGGAACTACCGCGCCGAGTAATTGGATAACGATGGATGCGCTGATGTACGGCATAATGCCGAGTGCAAAGATTGCCGCATTGCTGAACGCACCTCCGACAAAAAGATCATACAATCCGAAAAGCGTATTCTCAGACGATTTCCG
>PMDB01000013.1:0-9862 GCA_003155495.1 Ignavibacteriota bacterium | reverse complement strand
TGTGGTTTTTCCTCCGGCGGCTTCGATCTTCGAAATCGCCGATTTACTAAATGCATGTGCAGTGACATCTAATTTTGTTTTTATTTCACCATTACCAAGAATTTTTATTGGAACATTCTTCTTAGCAGCTATGCCAGTCTTGAAAAGAATTTCCGGTGTTACCACGCCGTTGGAAACTTTCTTTTTTTCAGCCAGTATGCCGAGCGTTGCAATGTTCACTACTTGCATTTCGATACGATTGCGTGGTGTAAAACCGAACTTCGGCACGCGTCGCGTCAGCGGCATCTGCCCACCTTCAAACCACATTTTAAACTTATGACCCGAACGGGATTTTGCGCCCTTGTGTCCTTTAGTTGCTGTTCCACCGTGTCCGGAGCCCTGACCGCGGCCGATTCGCTTTGTCTTTCTCCGCGAACCCTTCGCTGGCGTCAAATTGCTAAGAATGTCTTTCGCCATTACTGTACCTCTTCAACTTTGACAAGATGCCGGACTCTGTTGATCATACCACGAATCTGCGGGGTGTCGTTTTTAACAACAAAATAATTCGGCCTGCCGAGTCCCAGTGCTTTGATGGTAAGCTTGGCAATCTCGAGATGGTCAACAATACTCTTGACCTGTGTGATTTTAATTTTCTTCGGTTCCGACATAGTACGACTTTACTAAGAGTTTATTGAAACAGTTCCTGAAATGTTATTCCGCGACGTTCGGCAATCATTCGAGCATCTGAAAGATTTAGAAGCGCCTGCATAGTTGCTTTAACGACGTTGTGCGAATTCGGTGAACCCATTTGCTTCGTGAGCACATCTTTCACGCCTGCCATTTCCAGAACAGCACGGACACCGCCGCCAGCGATGAGACCGGTTCCGGGAGCTGCCGGTTTGAGCATCACCTTTCCTGCGCCAAACTTTCCTATGACCGAATGTGGAATAGTTCCCTTTACAATAGGGACAAAAACGAGGCTCTTCTTCGCATCGTCCGTTCCTTTTGCAATCGCATCTTGTACTTCATTCGCTTTTCCTAGACCGACGCCAATGTGTCCATTACCATCACCAACGACAACGATGGCATTGAAGCTGAAGCGACGTCCACCTTTGACCACTTTCGCCACACGGTTGACGTTTACTAATCGTTCTTTAAGTTCGAATTCGCCTACTTTGACTTTTTGTATATTTTTCATACGAGTATGGGGAGTTAGAATTTCAGTCCGCCTTCGCGAGCACCATCCGCGAGCGCTTTAACACGGCCATGATATAGATAACCGCTTCGGTCAAAGACCACTTCTTTGATATTTTTTTCAAGTGCTTTTTTTGCCGCTGCAACGCCAATGAGCTTGTAACGCGCAATCGGGGTTTTCGCATGCTTCACATCCTCACGAAGATCTTTTGACAATGTTGATACTGACAACAGCGTTTTTCCAGTTGTGTCGTCAATGATATGCGCATAGGCGTGTTTAGCACTGCGAAACACGACCAAACGAGGACGCTCCGATGTGCCTCTGATTTTCTTTCGGATACGCACTTGCTTTTTTGCAAGACGTTCCACTGTGTTCTTTCGAATCATAATTCTTTCTTCCTTACCTCAAAATCTTCTGCACTACTTCGCAGCCGCAGCAGCTGCCTTGCCAGCTTTACGGCGGATGTACTCACCTTCGTACTTGACGCCCTTGCCTTTATAAGGCTCCGGCGGTCGGAACGAACGTATCTTCGCTGCAACCAAGCCAACAAGTTGTTTGTGGACACCGCTTATGAGAATACTTGTCTGGGTCGGTGCTTCAATTTTAATTCCTTCCGGCGCGCCAAATAAAATAGGGTGACTGTAACCAAGGAGAAGATTCAATCGTGTCCCCTTCATTTCAGCACGATAACCGACACCGACGATCTCCAGTTTTCTGGAAAATCCCTCGGTTACGCCAGTAATCATATTTTGAATCAGTGCACGCCATAATCCGTGCAACGCACGATATTTCGTTTCATCCGACTTTCGACTGAGAAGGATTTGCTGCTCCTTCACCTCGACACTGATATCCGAATGTATTTTTTCCTCTAAGATACCTTTCGGTCCCTTGACGGATACAACGCCATCCTTCAAAGTGACGGTGACGCCTTTAGGAATCTGAACCGGTTTTCTACCAATACGTGACACTGTATTCTCTCCTCTTCAAACACTTACCAGATGTAAGCAAGAATTTCGCCACCAACATTATCTCTCTTGGCCTGTGCATCCGTCATCACACCTCTCGATGTGGTGATAATCGCAACACCTAAGCCACCGAGCACACGAGGCAATTCATTGGAGCCGCGGTATAATCGAATACCCGGCTTACTCACCCGACGCAATCCGGTGATGACCGGTTTTCCACTATGATACTTGAGATTAACCCGGAGAACATTTTGCTTCTTGTCCTCAAGCACTGTGAACCCGGAAATATAATTTTTCTCCAGAAGAATTTGAGAAATCGCCTTCTTCAATTTGGAGGACGGGATATCTACCCGACGGTGCTTTGCTTTTGCTGCGTTGCGGATTCTCGTAAGATAATCGGCAATAGGATCAGTTTTCGACATCGATTGAACTCTCTTAATTATTGTGTTACCAACTTGCTTTGCGAACACCCGGAATCTTGCCTTCAAGCGCGAGCTTACGAAGACAGATCCTGCAGAGGCCGAACTTGCGATAATAACTGCGCGGACGCCCGCAGATATTGCAGCGATTGTGTTGTGATACTTTGTGTTTTGGCGTTCTCTTCGCCTTTACTCGCATAGCTAAGCGTGCCAAACGAACTCCTTTGCTTTACTTATTCTGGGTTACGGGTTGAACAACTTCTTGCCGTTTTACAAACGGTATGCCAAGTTCTTTCAATAATTCATATGCTTCAACGTCGTTCTTGGCAGTCGTGACGAACGTAATATCCATTCCAGAGATCCGCGTTACTTTATCTACATCAATTTCCGGAAAAATAATCTGTTCTTTAACTCCAACAGTATAATTGCCATGACCATCGAACGACTTATCCGAAACACCCCTAAAGTCGCGCACACGCGGTAATGCCACACTGACAAATCTATCCAAAAACTCGTACATTTTTGCTCTGCGTAACGTGACGCGGCATCCAATGGGAAGATTCTCGCGCAACTTGAAATTTGAAATTGCCTTCTTGGATTTCGTAATCGCCGCTTTTTGGCCGGTAATAGCTTCCAATTCGTGAATGGCAACATCTAACAATTTGGGATCCTGCGTGGCTTGTCCTACGCCAATGTTGATAGAAATTTTTTCTAGCCGTGGCACCTGCATCTTGCTTTTATACTGAAACTTTTTCATCATTGATGGAATGGTTTCTTTGCGATAACGCTCAAACAAACGGGCAGTTACTCCTTTTTCCTGTCCGGCAGCTTGTTTCTTGCCTTTGGACTCAGGGGCAGCCTTTGCAACTTTTTCCTTTTTAGGATTTGTTTCTTTTGCCATGGAATACTCTCTTAAAACATCTCATCGCATTGTTTGCAGGTTCTCATTGTCTTCTTTTTGCCGCTCGTTGCATCTTTTACATGTTTGTGGCCAATACGAGTCGGTTTATTGCACTTCGGGCAAATGACCTTTACGTTTGACGCGCGAATACTTCCTTCTTTTTGAACAACGCCACCCTGCGGATTTTTCTGCGAAGGACGTGTAGCCCTTTTAATAATATTGACGTTCTCGATAATCACTCGCTGTGTATCGGGAAACACCTTCAAAACTTTGCCTTGCTTTTTTCGGAATGCGCCCGAAACGACGAAGGCTGTATCATTTTTATGTATATGTAGATTCTGCGCCATAATTTTTAGAGCACCTCAGGTGCCAAGGAAATAATTTTCATGTATTGACGTTCACGTAACTCTCGTGCAACTGGACCAAAAATACGCGTTCCGCGTGGTTCGCCTAACGGAGTAAGCAGAACAGCAGCATTTTCATCGAAGCGGATATAGGAACCATCCTTTCGTCGAATTTCCTTCTTCGTTCGTACCACAACGGCGCGTGAGACTTCGCCTTTTTTTACCGGAGCACCGGGAATAGCGCTCTTCACGGACACCACAATGAGATCACCGACACCGGCATAACGCCTATCGTGGCCACCGAGAACGCGGATACATCGTACTTTTTTCGCGCCCGAATTATCGGCAACAACCAAATTAGTTTCTTCCTGGATCATCGTCTTCGCCTACTTCGCTTTTTGAACAATTTCCACCAACCGCCAGCGCTTGCGTGCGCTCATTGGACGGGTTTCCATAATTTTCACTGTATCTCCGACACCAGCTTCTTGGTTTTCGTCATGCGCCATCAATTTCGTGGTAAGGTGAAATATTTTCTTATAGAGTGCATGTGCAACCTGTCGCTCAACCGCAACTATAATACTCTTTGCCATTTTAGTACTAACCACTTTGCCGACTCGAACTTTGCGCCGTGCGCGTTTCAGAGTTTCCTTTGGTGCTTCTGTCATCGTCATCTCACATTACTTTTGTTGCTCAACCTGCCCAGGTTGTTCGGTTGATGGATTCAGTTGTCGATCACGGAGAATCGTTTTGATTCGCGCAATAGTTTTACGAACGTGGCCTAACTTCATCGGGTTCTCCAACTGTCCAATGACTTTCTGAAATCTTAGATGGGACAGGTTTTCTTCTTCTTCTTGAATTCTCTTCAGCAGTTCTGCATCCGAGAGTTGTTGCAAATCATGTGCCTTCATCGCTTTACCTCTTATACACCCTGATAATCAATACGGGTGACAAACCGTGTTTTAATTGCAAGCTTGTGTGCTGCAAGCTTCATCGCTTCTGCTGCGGTTGCGCGGTTGATTCCACCCAACTCAAACAAAACCCGGCCCGGTTTCACTACTGCTACCCAAAATTCCGGCGAGCCTTTACCGCTTCCCATACGAGTCTCTGCGGGCTTCTTTGTAACCGGTTTATCCGGAAAAATGCGAATCCACACTTTGCCTTCGCGTTTCATCATACGGGTCAGTGCAACACGGGATGCTTCAATCTGACGCTGAGTTACCCATCCCGGTTCCATTGCCTTCAAACCAAAATCACCAAATGCAATCGTTGCACCGCGCGTCGCTTTTCCCTTCATCCGTCCGCGCTGGGCTTTTCTAAATTTTACTCTCTTTGGCATTAACATAACTCAACACTCCTTATGACCGCGGCCCAATAATTTCACCTTTGCAGATCCATACTTTGACACCAATGGTTCCGTAAATAGTGTTCGCGGTTGCACCTGCATAATCGATATCTGCCCGAAGAGTTTGCAAAGGAATACGTCCGTCTTTATAATGCTCCGTTCGTGCGATTTCTGCGCCACCAAGACGCCCTGCGCACATCACCTTAATTCCTTCAGCACCCATGCGCATGGCAGCGGTAATTGATTGTTTCATTGCGCGGCGGAATGAGATTCGTCCTTCCAGCTGTCCGGCAATAGCTTCTGCCACAAGATAGGCATCCAATTCCGGGCGTTTGATTTCATGGATAAGAATTTTAATTTCTTTTGATGTTACTTTCTTCAGTTCTTCTTCCAATTGGGCAATTTCTTTACCACTCTTGCCAATCACAATGCCGGGCCGTGACGTGTGAATGGTGACGACTGCACGTTTTGGAGTCCGGTCAATCTGAACTCGTGCAATACCAGCTTTTTTTAATCGGCTTCGAACATAGTTCCGTACCACAATATCTTCTTGCAATTTACCTGCGAAGCTTTTATCATCGTACCAGTTTGAATCCCACGCACGCACGATTCCGAGACGAAATCCAACTGGATGAGTTTTTTGGCCCAAGTGATCCTCCGATTAACTTTCGGTTACCTTTTTTGATGCTGTTTCCGATTTCTTTGTTGCGGCTTTTTTATTTTCAACTGCTGCTTTTATTTTTGGTGCCGGCTTCTTTGCTTCTGCAAGCTGTGCCAACACGATGGTGATGTGATTCGAACGTTTTCGAACACGAAATGCTCGCCCCATGGGCGCAGGCATCACCCGCTTCGTCATTGCTCCGCCATTGACAAACGCTTCCTTAATAAACAAAGTGGCAGTGTCCACACGCCCACTCTCATCTTTATTCTGAGCATTAGAGATCGCTGACCTCAGAACTCTCTCTGCGGTTTTTGCGGCGTGCTTCGTTGTGAAGTGAAGAATGCTCAATGCCTCTTCTACTCCTTTACCGCGAATCAGGTCAATAACCAAGCGCATCTTGCGCGGCGAAGTTCCGATATATCTATTAATTGCTTTTGTTTCCATGGTTCACTCTTCAACAAACAGTTCTTACACTGGTGCCGTTGTCTTTTCGCTCTTGATGCCCGGGTGTGCACGAAAAATACGGGTTGGTGCAAACTCACCAAGCTTGTGTCCCACCATCGCTTCATGGATATACACCGGAATAAATTTATTTCCGTTGTGCACTGCGAAGGTATGTCCAACAAATTCTGGGATAATGGTGCTCGATCTCGACCAAGTCTTAACGACACGCTTCTGGTTCGTCTTGTTAAGAACTTCTATTTTACCCTGCAATTTGAGGTCGACGTACGGACCCTTTTTGATTGAACGGCTCATAGGTGTTTACCTATTACTTACGACGTTTAATAATGTATTTATTTGATTGATTCTTCCGCTTGCGCGTCTTCAAACCTTTGGCATACTTGCCCCACGGCGATTCAGGATGCTGTCCTCCGCCACCGCTCTTTGAACGACCTTCCCCACCACCCATCGGGTGGTCCACGGGGTTCATCGCCATTCCACGAGACTGCGGACGAATACCGAGCCAGCGAGAGCGTCCAGCTTTTCCGAGGCTAATGTTCTCGTGATCTGCATTACCGACAGTACCGATAGTTGCATAGCACCCTGAGCGGAACTTACGAATTTCTCCTGACGGCATCTTAAGCGAAACCCAATCATCTTCTTTTGCCATTACCTGCAAGGAATTGCCTGCACTACGACCAATCTGTCCTCCTTTGCCTGGAAACATTTCGACGTTATAGATAAATGTGCCTGCAGGAATATTTTTCAACGGCAGCGCATTCCCAAAATCAACTTCAGCTTGTGGACCGGAGACAATCTTTGTACCGACTTTCATTCCCATAGCAGCGATAATGTAACGTTTCTCGCCATCGGGATAATGTACCAGTGCAATACGAGCAGCACGATTCGGATCATACTCTATACCAGCAATTGTTCCAACGATACCATGTTTGTCCCGTTTGAAGTCAATAATTCGGTACTGACGTTTGTGTCCACCACCGCGATGACGCGAAGTGATGCGCCCGAGATTATTCCGTCCACCCGATTTCTTATTCGACTCGAGCAGCGCTTTTTCCGGTTCTTTTTTCGTTATCTCTTCGAACGTCGAGATTGAATAGAATCTCGTCGCGGGAGTCATCGGTCGTAATTTTCGAATTGCCATAGTCTTTTATACTTTCACAATCAGACGTTGCCGAAATAATCGATTTTATCGCCTTCTTTGAGCGTTACGATCGCCTTTTTCCACGTCTTGGTGTGTCCTTCAAAACGGCCGCGACGTGTCATCTGGCTCTTACGTTTGCCCTTGACCAGCACAGTCCGAATGCTTGTTACTTTAACGCTAAATTTCTTTTCGATAGCCTTACCGACTTCTATCTTATTCACCGAGATCGGAACCTCAAACGCGTATTGACGTTTTTCACCAAGCTCCGTCATTTTTTCCGTGATAATCGGTCGAACGAGAATACCTATCATTGCCTGTTGTCCTAGTTCTTCAAAGATTGTTGCAGCATATCCACAGCGCTCTTTTGAATCAGAAGCACCTGGTTCTTGAGAATTTCAAATGTCGAAGCTTTGTCCGCCTCGCGTACCTGCAGTTTTGCGATATTGCGTCCTGACTTGACCAGCGTTTGATCTGCTCCTTTTGTCAGCAATAATGTTTTTTGTTTGTCGATAGCAAGAGCTTTCAACACTGAAGACATTCTTTTCGTTTTCACTTCATCAAATTGAAAATCTTCAATCACCTTAATAGCTCCATCCTTCGCTTTATAGCTTAAAGCAGATTTACGCGCAAGCCTCCGAACTTTAATCGGAAGACTGACCGAATATTCATGCGGAGTTGGTCCAAAGATTGAACCGCCACCTATCCACAACGGAGATCGTGTTGATCCGGAGCGAGCACGGCCTGTCTTCTTTTGCTTGAACGGCTTTCTGCCGCCGCCGCTCACTTCGCTGCGTCCCTTCACTTTGTGCGTGCCCTGGCGCTTATTTGCCTGGATGCTGCGCACTGCTTGATAGATAGCATGATCATTCGGTTCGATCTCGAAAATATTCGGGTCAAGTTCGACCGTTACACCGCTTAGTGTGCCATCTATTTTATAGACATCAACCTGCATAATACTTTTTCCTTACAAGGCAACTCTTAATGATGCTTCTTCTCAATTTCCAAATACCCGTTAATCGCACCGGGAACCGAACCGCGAATAATGAGAATATTGGATTCCGGAATAACCTTAACAACTTTCAAATTCTTGACAGTGACACGATCAAATCCCATCCGACCACCCATTCGCATACCCTTGAAGACGCGTGATGGATACGAACTTCCACCGATGGATCCAGGAGCACGGACACGATCTGATGCACCGTGCGTTGTCATACCGACGCCGCCGAAATGGTGGCGTTTCACCACGCCTTGAAATCCACGACCCTTCGATTTTCCGCTCACATCAACAATATCGCCTGGGAGGAACATATCCACTTTAATTTCATCGCCGGCTTTCAAATGAGTTCCATTGAAACTTTTGAACTCGCGCATGAGGCGCAACATCTTCGTTGCTGCTTTTGCAAAGTGTCCCTTCAGCGGCTTGTTGACAAGGCGATCTCTTTTTTCATCAAAACCAAGTTGGACTGCTTCATATCCATCTTTCTCTTTGGTTCTGACCTGGGTCACATAACATGGACCCGCTTCGATGACGGTACAAGGAACTACTTCGCCATTCTCATCGAAGAGACTTGTCATTCCAATTTTCTTGCCTAAAATACCACTCACTGTTTCTACTCCTTTGCGTCTTTGACGCATGAGCCTTTGGCTTAGTCATCCACAATGAGAACGTTCATAAGGGGATTGCCGCTCTCACTACACACTCACTTCAAGCAACTATATTCTATCGAATTAGACTTTAATCTCGACATCAACACCTGCCGGAAGCTCTAATTTCATTAATGCATCAACCGTACGACTTGTGGAGTTGAGAATATCTATCAATCTTTTGTGGGACCGTGTCTCGAACTGTTCACGTGACTTTTTGTCAACGTGTGGAGAACGATTGACCGTATAAACACTACGTTTTGTTGGCAACGGAATCGGCCCCGATACTATCGCACCTGTCGATTTTACAGTTTTGATGATCTTTTCTGCAGACTTGTCGATCAAGTTATGATCAAACGATTTTAGCTTTATTCTTATTTTTTGTCCAGCCAAGGAAGACTCCTAGACTACTCTCCGCTTTCGGGTTCCCCAAAGAGCGGAATAAATGATATTTTATTTTATGATTTTTCCAATAACACCTGCACCGACTGTACGTCCACCTTCACGAACTGCAAATCGTTGTCCTTCTTCCATTGCAATGGGGGAAATTAACTCGATGTTAATAGCATCAAGATTATCACCCGGCATNNGACGTCCACCTTCTTCTTTCTTCAAAACGTAAATCTGTGCAGTGAACTTCGTGTGTGGTGTAATTGATCCAGGCTTGGCGATAACCATACCGCGTTCGAGTTCATCTTTTTCAATTCCACGCAAAAGGAGTCCCGCATTATCACCTGCTACAACTTCATCCAATTCCTTGCGAAACATTTCAGCGCCTGTAATGACAGTTTTCTTATGTGCACCAA
>PMDB01000115.1 GCA_003155495.1 Ignavibacteriota bacterium | reverse complement strand
CTCATATTGAAGGAAGTTATATGGGCCGTGCCGGAGACAGAACCCCGATGCAATGGAACAACGCACCAAATAAAGGTTTTTCTGCTGTAAGCCCTGAAAAACTTTACAGAGCTGTCGATGCATCGTTCGACGCACCAAACGTAGCCTCACAAGAGAAAGATCCGAACTCTTTGCTCAATAAAGTAAGGGAACTTATTATGCTTCATAATACAGAACCCGCACTATTGGCTTATGCTGAATTTGTTCCTGTCTATGCCGAAAAAGACAAATATCCTTTCGCATATATCAGGGGAAATGGGAGGGATAGATTACTTATTGTCGTCAATCCAGCAATTAGAGATGTCTCGGGTTCGTTCATTTTAAATTATAAATGTCAGAAGCCAAAATTGATTTCAGGTAAAGGAACAATTCTACTAGAGGAAAATAAAACAACGATAAATCTGGGACCTGTCAGTTATGCCATTTTTAGGATAAATGAGGTGAGATAATATGTAAGCCATTCTCTCTGAGCTTAGTAAGATCTGATAACATTGTTAAAGAAACGATATCTGTTTTGCTCAGACAAAGAAGCTTGATATAATAACAAAGTGAGATGGCATTCGCGCGATTGCAATAAAAATTGCTTGCGATTCTCTTTACTCCAACCAAAGAGAGATAAGAGATGCCATGATGTAAATATTGTGTACATTCGCACAGTCGGTACAACATCATCACAAAACCCATGTAATCAAAAAGTTCGTCCGATTTTTCTTTCCTCTGTCGGGATTGATCTGTCTTGTGTTGTAACTTGTTCAGGTCATTCCGAAACCGATCCGCGCAGAGTATCCGCGTACGAAAGTGGCCGTGCCCGACCTTATTTTTTGTGAAGAAGATGACAAAGCAATTGGGCTAAGTTTGTTCATTGCACGCACCAAAGGCTCAACTCAAAATAGTTCCAAGGGAGCCTACAATTCTTTTTTTTTACCATATATGTGAAATTCAGCATAATTACTTCCACTTTCAATAAGTCTTATGACAAATTACGCTCAGAATTCCTGTTTTTGCGGGCATCATAGTTGATGCATTTTATGTTTTAACTGAGTCGACATGCTTGTCGAGGGATAGATTAATATAGAAATGAGATTATAGACAGTTTGGAAATGGAAAAAGAATTTAGCGATTGTAAATTAAAGGAATTGAAAATGGAACAAACACAATCTTCTAATTGCCCTCATCATAAGATATCAGAAAAACATCGTCACAAATTTCTGGAAGGCAGTAAATTCATCCGTTTCCTTTTCCCTCTGACGGGATTGGCTTGCCTCGTTTGGTGGCTTGTTCGCGTCATTCCGAAACCGAGCCGGGCAGAATATCCGTGTATGAAAGTAGCAGCACCTATTGCCAGCGGTTTTCTCTTGTATATCATCACACTGGTTGCAGCGGTTTTTTCATTCAAAAAAGCCAGAGCCTATTTTCGAAATTCTAAATATGCTCTTGCATCGATTTTCGTTCTTGCCGGTGCTGTAGCTGGATTATTTATAATTCTCCATACAGACAATGAATCCTATGCGCACTCTGTTAAGACTGATTCGCTGTTTGTGCCGACGGATGCTCCCAACAGTCCCATTGGAACGGCGAGAGGGATTTTTCCTGGGCGCGTCGTGTGGATGAGGGATTCAACGGCTGCACGATGGAATGGGACTTCGGGAAATTGGTGGAGCGATGCGAATACAAATCAAACTGTTGTCGATTCAATGATGTCCAAATCCATCTGTGCATTGATTGGAACAACTACAGATTCAGCGGCATGGGATGCACTATTCAGATATTTTAATGAAAAGCACGGCAAGGGAAGCGCCGGCTATGCAACCGGGGAAAAAATTGCAGTGAAGATTAATATCAACAACTCCACGGAACCGGTTAATCCAGGAAATTCATCAGTGGCTACTCCCCAGATGGTGCTCAGTTTGTTAAGACAGCTGGTGAACAAAGCAGGAGTTCCGGACAGCAATATTACATTCTACGATCTCATTAGATGCACGCCTGCTCCAATCTATACGAAATGCAAGGCAGAATTCTCGAAGGTGCATTTCATGGGATGGACTGATACACTTGGTCGGGAGAAATACGCGCGTGACACAACACGCATCCATTGGTCAGAAAACCTGATATTGGAGAAGGACGCTTCAGTTTCTGCAAAAGGTGGAAATCCGACCTATCTGCCGACTACCGTGACCAAGGCAGCGTATCTCATCAATCTTGCTAATTTGAAAGCCCACAGTTATGCTGGAATGACTTGTTGTGCCAAAAATCATTTCGGCACTCTTAGTGTTGATGATGATTTTGGCCAGCCTTATATATGGGCTCCTCATGCTGCTGGCGTACATGCATATGTCGCAGTTAATGGTGCTACATGGAGTTCTCAATTGACTTTTGCAGCAAGACCGATGGGTTCATACAATGCGCTTGTTGATCTTATGGGACATAAAGACCTCGGAGGCAAAACACTTCTCTTTATAGTAGATGCACTTTATGCAGTACCGAATGAGCATGGAGACCCTTTTAACTATAAAAGCAAATGGTTATCTTCGCCGTTCAACAATGACTGGACATCAAGTCTGTTCCTCTCCCAGGATAATGTGGCAATCGAATCGGTCTGTCTCGATTTCTTGCGTACAGAACAGGCAGCCAATCCGGCGAACTACACCCTAACCTATGGAGCAGTCGATAATTACCTTCATGAAGCTGCACTGGCGAATAATCCTCCATCGGGAACATATTACTCTCCATCGGGCGACGGCGTGCGGTTGCAGAGTCTTGGTGTGCATGAACATTGGAATAATCCAATAGATAAGCAATACACAAGAAATCTAGGAACAGGTAATGGCATAGAATTGTTCATACCTCTATCCGTAAGCACTTCTGTGTACGAAGTGATCATGCCGTCCGGATTCGTTTTACATCAGAACTATCCGAATCCATTTAATCCTACAACGATGATCAGTTATTCACTGCCGATTCGTAGTTATGTTTCAATCGATATCTTCGATGCATTAGGACGTCATATAACAACACTTGTCAATGAAGAAAAGTCGGCCGGGAACCACGAGGTTCAATTTAACGCGAAAAACCTTTCCAGCGGCATATATTTCTATCGCATACAAGTCCATCAAATATCAAGCAGGCAGTCCGCTATATCGAGCGAAACAAGGAAACTCGTTTTGTTGAAATAAGGCCGATGGAGAGAAGGCTACCGTTATGAATTTTTTCCGTTCATACGGGATGGAGAGCCGCATTACATCTGCATCATTGGATAAATTATTCATGAAGTCGGTCTTTTAAAAGTTTGGCGCATTCTTCCGGTGATAAGGTCCGATGAATATACTTCGTGTAATTGTCTGCGCCTTCCGATAATAATTCTTCCCGCAGTGTTTCGATAACGCAATTCCAGAAATCACCGACAATCACGATCAGTTTTTCTTTAAGAAGTCCTTTATTGATAAATTCCAACACGGCGGCAAGTTCGAGGAGCGTGCCGGTCCCTCCTTTGAGCACAACGTACGCATTGCCTAACTCAACAAGTTTCATCATTCGCTCAACAAGCGTCGGCTGAAACATTTCTTCATCAATCCAGCGATTCACACTCTTTTTGAAGTTGTTTTTAAAGGTTACACCGATGGTTTTACCGCCTGCCTCCTTCGCTCCCCGCGCCGATGCTTCCATAATGCCCGCATATCCGCCGTTGCAAACTGTGAAGCCATTGAGTGCAAGGTTTTTCCCAACTTCGTATGCAAGCCGGTATTCTTCATCACCCTCGCAGGGGCGCGAACTACCGAAAACTGTTACTATTTTTCTCACTATCTCCATTACTCATCCCTTCGACGACCCGCCTTCTCAACTACTTCATTTCTTATCTACTCATCGGCTCATGTGTTTCACCTCTCAATCCAAAAACACCCAATTTACACCGATCCGAATATATCTGGCCGGCATCGGATAGATCGGAGAAAGGATGTATGATGCATTCAGAATATTCTGCCATGAAAGCGAGATATGAGCATCGCCAATCTTAAGAATCATAAACAGATCAAGGGTTGTTGAACGTCCAATGATGCTTGCATAATATTGGGCATACGAAAGTGTTTGCGGATCAAACTGCATGCCCTGCTGCCGATTATAGAACTGTGAGCGCACACCAAACTTTGCATCAAGCTTATCCTTGAAGAAGGTGTCACGATAGCTCACCTCGCCGGCAAGAATAACATCGGGCATCAAAGTCTTCAATGTATCGACTTCTTTATAGTGCGTTAATGTCAAAACTCCTAATACTTCAAATTTGTGACAGCGAATGACTGCGCTTCCGTTAATACCCTGTATCGCAATTTCTCGAGCGTTGGAAATACTGACGGCTGGAGAACCTCCCTCCGTCATAGCCGGTTGAAAAACGATAGCACGTTTCACGTTCCGCTGAAAACCTGTGAGAGTGATCTCGAGATTCGATCCTGCCTGAAGAGTGAATCCGCCCCGGATAAATGCATGTTGCTCTTTTTGTATTTCGCGTGCGCGAAGAAATGTCGAATCACTCCAATATCGTTCTTGAAACGTTGGAAATCTGTCAAACCACGAGACATCAGCAAATAGTATCAACCAATCTGCAATCATAGATTTCACTCCGGCACCGGTGTTCAGCGAACTTTCTCCATCGACTGAGGTTGAGCGCAAAGATACTGACGGTACGAATATGTCCATCAACCGCATCTCTGCTTGTATAAATAGAGACCGTTCAGATTCGAGATGTGATGCAAGTACTCTTGTGAAACCGCTCTCGCGTCGCTCCCATGATCCTCCAATAGTACATCGAACAGAATCCAAGCAAAATTGCTGTTGAAGATGCATACCCCAAAAAGACGATTGAGTAAAATCATCAATCAAACGAACCGATGGATTATAATATTCACGTTCCAATGTGCTGTAATATACGCTTGCTTGCATTGTGGAAGACGAGTCTGCAAAAATTCGCGCTATCGTTGAAAGTGTAACATCACGACGCGATCGTTTGTCCCAAGAAAATTCATTGACAACCTTTGCACCTACCTCATTGAGGCTCGTTGATCGCGATATATCCACGCCTCCGTTTAACCCGTTCCCTGCTTTTGTATAAAAATCCGTGAGTGAAATATTAAATCTGTCGGAAATATTATATCGTAAACGAGTGCGAACATTCCATGCATCCAAATTGGCATTGATAAAACGCCCATCAGTGACCTGTCGCGAAAAGCCAACCATAAGATTCAAACCACGGGCAACATTCTGCGTGAAAAGTCCATCGGTCAGTAATGTCCCTTTTGAATCCTGAACAAATCGGAGTTTGGTCAAGGGGCGATAGCTGTTGTAGGAACGCGATACGAAGTTCAGCGCTGTGCCGGCCGCATCAGATAAAGTCGTCGTTGAGGCAGTGCCGGAAAGAATTTCAGCATGATCGATAAATTCGAGCGGCAAGTCTGAAAGATTGTATGTACCGGTCACCGGATCATTCATCGGTCGTCCATCTATGAGAACACCGATAGCACGTCCATCTATCCCAAAGGCATTAAGCTGTCCCCACTTCCCCGCTTCACCCAAATCGCGATAGAAAAACCCCGGCAATTTCCAAATAATATCACTAACAACTTTTGCATCGCTCCACAAAAATTGTTTCTGATGCAGTACGCTGAGTGAATCGACATCACCGGTGATCTGACCCATACCGGGAATAAAGCGGATACGAACCGAATCGACAGCTGTTGTATCTTTAAGAGCGAGAGCTGTCGAATCTGTCGACTTGCCCGGACCATGAACGATAGACAAGCGCATTTGTTGCGGTGCCGTCCTTCGGACAGAAATAGTATCTCCGGGAGTACGCACCGGCCTTCTCACTTCGAGATCTTGAGAATATACCATTGTCCAAACTTGAAGAATCAGAAAGGCTTCAATGTAAAGAACGGATTTCAAAGCGAAGCCAGCAAGAGATTAGCGGTCCGGCTTGAATGTCGGTGCCGTAAGAGACGTCTGGTAGTTTTTCGGAAATGATCCAAGTGCATCGAGCGCTTTCTTTTCGCTCTCAAAAAAACCAAACACGGAAGAACCGCTTCCGCTCATTAACGAAAACACCGCTCCCTTCTCTTTCAGTTTCTCTTTGAGACGGCCAATTTCCGGATAGACGTTTATGGTTGATTGCTCAAAATCATTTTGTACGAGCGATGTTATTTTTTTAGGGTTCGATATGTGCTTAGCGATCTTCGATCGCAGTTCGGATCCTTTTCCGTCACGCTGCAGTTTGAGATGACTATATGCCCACGTTGTCGAAATATGAATCAGCGGCGTAACGACCGCTATCCAAAATGGTATTTCCAAAGAAAAATAATCCAGGATTTCACCGCGTCCGCTGGCATATGCATTTCCGCCTTCAATAAAGAAAGGAACATCCGAACCGATTTGCCCTGCAATCGTGCGCAATTGATGGTTGGATAATTTTAATTTCCATAACTCGTTCAATCCGCGAAGAACTGCTGCGGCATCGCTGCTGCCGCCGCCAAGTCCGGCCCCGATAGGAATTTTTTTTCGCAGCTGAATCATCACTCCTTCCTTGATCTTTCGCTCTTTCCGAAGTATGTTCGCAGCTTTAAGGCAAAGGTTGGTCTCATCAATGGGAACAAGAATAGAGTCGGCATTCATTTCCAATGTTTTGTGCGGCTCCAAGTCTATTTCATCAAATAGATTGATTTCATGGAATATAGTTTCGAGATCGTGATAGCCATCCGACCGCTTGCCGAGGATATAGAGCCCGATATTGATTTTTGCGTATGCTTGGAGCGTCATAATATACTTAACCGATCCTAAAATAATGCAATAAGGTGGTAGATGCAAGGATTTGAATAAAATGGGTTTCTTTGATTGTTCTGCCATTTTTTCGTATGTTTTCCAACACAAACACATCAGCGGCACTATGAATACCCCTGAAACGAAAACCATATCGGTCGGTACAATTCACATCGGCGGTAACCATCCGTTGGTGCTCATCGCCGGACCTTGCGTCATTGAGAACCGCGATATGATTCTCCAGACGGCGAAGACTATCCGTTCTATTACAGAGCGGCACCGGATGCCGTTCATCTTCAAATCTTCCTACAAAAAAGCGAACCGCACAAGCGGCAATTCCTTTACGACGATCGGTGATGAAAAAGCATTGCAGATTCTTGCAGAAGTGAAGCGTGAATTTCATGTGCCTGTTCTTACCGACATCCATTCTCCCGTCGAAGCTCAGATTGCCGCCGAGGTCGTCGATGTGCTGCAGATTCCTGCGTTTCTTTGCCGCCAAACCGAATTGCTCGAAGCAGCCGGGAAAACAGGTAAGGTTGTGAACGTTAAGAAGGGGCAATTTGTTGCGCCGGATGATATGTATCTTGCTGCTGCGAAGATTGCTGCAACCGGTAACGATAAGATTCTTCTCACGGAACGCGGAACAATGTTCGGTTATCACAATCTTGTTGTCGATATGCGTTCACTGCCGATTATGCGGAAATCTGGTTATCCTGTTATATTGGATGCGACGCATTCGGTACAGCTTCCAGGAAGCAAGAAAAATCAGAGCGGCGGTCAACCGGAATTTATTTTTCCCATTGCTCGTGCCGGCGTTGCCGCAGGATGCGATGCGCTCTTCATCGAAACACATCCGAATCCTGATCAAGCGCTCAGTGATTCTGCAAGTCAATTGGATTTAGAATTACTAGAAGAACTGGTACTGCAAGTGAAAGCAATTGACGATCTTATCAAGAAGTTGTAAGATCAAATCTTATGCCACGCAAACAATCGATCAACTCCAGACTTCACAAGATCAAGCTCCTCCTCCTTGATGTGGATGGTGTAATGACCGACGGCGGAATCTATTTGTCCGGCTCCGGAGATGAGTTAAAAAAATTCAATATTCAAGACGGATACGGTATCGTAAAACTCCAGCGCACCGGTATCAAAGTTGGAATCATCACCGGACGTGTATCAAATATTGTTACAAGGCGCGCAGAAGAATTAGGCATTACGGAGGTTCATCAGAACCTTGAGAACAAATTGGAGGTTTATGAACATATAAAAGAAAAATGGAATTTATCCGATACAGAGATTGCGTACATCGGCGATGATGAATTTGATCTGCCGGTGTTGAAATGCGTCGGTTTTTCAGCTGCTCCGTCAGATGCCGTCCCCAGTGTAAAGAGGCAGGTTCACTTTGTTTGCACTCGCGGCGGCGGAAACGGCGCTGTGAGGGAAGTGATCGATTTAATTCTACAACAATAGAAGTTACCTGAGAATACTATGAACGCTGATGCTACTATCCAAAAGGGAAAAGAGATTATCCGCATTGAAGCAGAAGCAATTGCAGCTCTTGAATCACATATCAATGGAAATTTTGCTGCATCGGTAGATCTCATCTTCAATGCAAAGGGCCGTGTCGTTCTCACCGGCATGGGAAAATCAGGCATTATCGCGCGCAAGATTGCCGCAACGATGAACTCCACCGGAACACCTTCGGCATTTATGCATCCTTCCGATGCAGTGCATGGTGATTTAGGAATGGTGACATCCGATGATGTAGTGATATGCATATCAAAGAGCGGCGATACAGCAGAATTGCGGCAGCTTCTGCCTCGATTTCATCAACTCGGTGTGAAGGTGATCGCAATGGTAGGCAATTTGAATTCGCCATTGAGCAAGCAGAGCGATTTCGTTCTCGACACCAGCGTGAAAGAGGAAGCATGCCCGTACGATCTAGCGCCAACTTCCTCGACCACAGCCGCACTGGCTATGGGTGATGCGCTTGCCATCACGCTTCTGCAAAAGCGCAACTTTACTAAAGAAGATTTTGCACTGTTCCATCCAGGCGGCAATCTTGGCAAACAATTGCTCTTGAAAGTCGATGCGATGATGATTACAGGCAGTGATATCCCACTCGTGAAAGAAAATGTTTCTGTGTCTGATGCCATCGCGGAAATCAGCTCTAAGCGATTGGGCGCCACGTGCGTCGTGAACGACGCCGGCATTCTTTGCGGCATGCTCACCGATGGCGATCTTCGCCGTCTTCTTCAGCGAAGAATCGATATTTCAAACCTTACGGTCGGCCAAGTGATGACACAAAATCCCAAAGCCATTAGCCAAAACATGCTTGCTGCTCAGGCGTTGGAGGTTATGGAGTCCTATAAAATTACTCAGCTTGTTGTCGTGGACACTGATCATCACCCGGTTGGAATTCTCCACCTCCATAGTCTGGTAGAGGCAGGACTGCGCGGAGATTCCTCTACATGAAATCGTTTTGCATCCGGTGTTTATTGCTCTGTACTCCCTTACTTGTATTTTCCGGCTGCGAAGAAAAAATACAACCATCCGTACTCTCTACCATTGACAGCCGGGCACTCCCGCAGCAAGAAAGTTGGAACAGCACGATCGTTGTATCGGACTCCGGGCATATTACCGCTATCATTCTCGCCGGATATATTCAAGTATTCGAATCCGACCAGAAAACCCATATGAGCCAAGGGGTCAGGGTCCGCTTCTTTAATCCGCAAGGCATTCAAACCTCCGTGCTGACAAGTGACGAAGGAAACGTTGATGAAGTGACCAATAATCTGGAAGCGCGTAAAAATGTAGTTGTCGTTTCCAGCGATTCATCACGCATGACTACCGAGCAATTATTTTGGGACAATCAGCGCCAGCTTATCTACACTCCGGCATATGTACAAATTACTACAGAGAAAGACAAACTTCAGGGACATGGATTTGAATCGAATCAAAATTTAAAAAATTACCGTATTTTCCGCGTTACAGGTCAATCGCAGACCGAATAAATGCAATGCGGCGTCGCCTGACATATCTTTTTCTGACCACACTTCTTGTGTTCATTTACCGCTCACTCGCTCAGCAGAGTAGCATCATTAATCTACAACATGCAGACACGATGAATGTTATTAAGAATCTATCTGGAGAAGAAGTCCGGGAACTCATCGGCAATGTTCATTTCATTCAAATTCCAACTTCCGGCGGATTAGTGAAAGTCTGGTGTGATCGGGCGCTTCGGTTCATGGTACAGAACAAGATTGAGTTGTTTGGAAACGTGAAAGTTATTCGCGACAGCGTTACGATCCGATCGAAAGAAGGTATCTATTACGGCGACCAACGATTGATGGAAGGGCGAAGTGGTGTGGAATTAGAGCGCGGAAAGACACTTCTCACAGCAGTGAATGCAAAATATTTTATCGATGAGAAGCGCTCCCTCTTCTGGGATAATGTTGTTCTTGTTGATACAGCTTCCGTCATTACATGCAGCACTATGAATTACTATGAAACCGAGGCTCGCTCTGTCGCTACCGGCGGTGTGCATATGTTTGAGAACGCCAACGCAGTCAATATCTACGGTGATTCACTGATTCATCTCGAGCAGCAAAAGTTTTCGCTCGTGATGAAACAACCACGGTTAGTAAAAATTGATACATCTGCCAACGGGATCATCGACACGATGGTGGTGGAAAGCAGGATCATGCAATCGTTTCAAGACACAACAGAGCGCTTCGTCGCCATCGACAGCGTCCGAATGGTGAAAAGCGATATGTCCTCACGGTGCGGTAAGGCAACATATTTTGTTCATAAGGATATTATTGCGCTCCAAACGCATCCTATTATCTGGAGTGGAGAAAATCAAATCACCGGTGATTCTATTCGAGTCCTTATGGAAGATAAGAAACTGAGAACTCTTTGGGTCAAGAACCGAGCAATGGCAATTTCCCGTGTCGACACGGCACTTCCCAATCGGTTCAATCAATTAACAGGCCGGGAGTTGACAATGTACTTTCGTGCTGATAAATTGGAACAAGTGGATGTTCAGAAAAACGCAACAAGTCTCTATTATTTGTTCGACAACCAGGAGCCAAACGGCGTGAATAAATCGAGCGGCGACCGCATCTTGATCGATTTTATCGGCAGTGAAGTGGATCGCATAAAAGTCATTGGAGGTGTACAGGGACAATATTTTCCGGAAAAAATGATAATGAATCATGAACCGGAATATAATCTTGACGGTTTTCGTTTATTTGAAAATCGCCCGAAACGTCAAGGCATAAAAATAGTCAGCGAGTAGAATGGCAAAACGAATCAATAAATCTGTTACACGGACAATGCGGGTTGTTTCATCGGCAAAACCGAAAACGAACGGGCGCCGCACAACAACGCAACGATCACGAAAAGTCGAAACACCGCTGAAAATTTCAACTGCACAGCAAATATCTCCAATTATGGAAATATCATCCGGCACACAGATGGCGCTCCGGTCAGACAGTCTGGTGAAGCGCTACAAAAAACGCACGGTCGTCGATAATGTCAGTGTGCAAGTGCAGCGGGGAGAAATTGTCGGATTGCTCGGTCCGAACGGTGCCGGCAAGACGACGACGTTCTATATGATTGTCGGGATGATTCGCCCGAACAGCGGCAGAGTGTTTTTGGATGATATAGAAATCACGAAGATGCCGATGTACCGACGAGCGCGGATGGGTATCGGGTACTTGCCGCAAGAAGCCTCAGTATTTCGACGGTTGTCGGTACGGGATAACATACTTGCAGTTTTACAGACCACATCGCTTTCGCGACAAGAGCAGGAAGAGAAGTGCGAACGTTTAATGGATGAATTTGGTTTAACGCATCTTGCCAAAAACATGGGGTACGTCCTTTCCGGTGGTGAGCGGCGACGGACAGAAATTGCGCGTGCTTTAGCACTGGATCCTAAATTCTTTCTCTTGGATGAACCTTTTTCCGGTATCGATCCCATTGCCGTAGAAGATATTATGCAAATCGTTATCAAGCTGAAGGAAAAGAACATCGGTATGCTGATCACCGATCATAATGTGCACGAGACGCTCTCTATTACAGATCGTTCGTATTTACTCTTCGAAGGAAGGATTCTGAAATCCGGCACGGCGGAATATCTCGCCAATGATCCGGAAGCAAAGAAATTGTATCTTGGTGAGAATTTTAAATTGGATCGATACGAGTAGGAGATAGAATGCAGAATACAGAAGTTAAAAGTAAATGTTTACGACGAACAACTGACAATCACTCAATCACAAAATCACCTTTCACCAAATACTATGATAGTCGTTTTAGAATCCGGCATAGCTGAAAAACAAATTGAAGAAATCATTCGCGTTCTGCACGATCATGAATTTGATGTGCATCGCTCTACTGGTGTGCAGCATATAGTCTTAGGTGCCATCGGCGTTCATCCTGAGTTTGATCATCGTCAAATCGAGTTGCTGCCCGGTGTAGCGGAGGTTTTACGCGTCACTGAACCGTTCAAACTTGCCAGCCATGCCTTTAAACGCGAAGGATCGATCTTTGATATCGGCGGTGTGAAGATCGGCGGACCTGAAGTTGTTGTCATAGCGGGACCTTGCGCGGTAGAAAGCGAAGAACAAATCTTTAAAATTGCAAAACTTGTAAAAGATGCCGGTGCAAAGATTTTGCGCGGCGGGGCATTCAAACCGCGTTCTTCACCCTATTCCTTCCAAGGACTTGGCGAAGATGGATTGAAACTTCTGCGCGCTGCGGCGAATGAGTTTCAACTTAAAGTTGTTACCGAAGTAATGGACAAGAGCCAAATTGACTTGGTTGAAAAGTACGCAGACATTTTACAAATTGGCGCACGGAACATGCAGAATTACACATTTCTGAAAGACCTCGGCAAGGCATCAAAACCGGTGATGCTCAAGCGTGGTCTTGCCGCTACGATCGAAGAATGGCTCATGTCGGCAGAATATATTCTTTCCGGCGGCAACCAGCAAGTCATCCTGTGCGAACGCGGCATCCGAACATTTGAAACCGCCACGCGTAACACAATGGATATCGGTGCCATGCCAGTTATAAAGAAAAAGAGCCACCTTCCTGTCGTTGCCGATCCATCGCATGGTATCGGAATTCGAGATAAAGTAATCCCCATGGCACGTGCAGCCGTCGCCGCCGGTGCGGATGGCATTATCGTTGAAGTTCATCATGATCCCGACCATGCTTTGTCCGATGGTGCACAATCACTCTATCCGAATCAATTTTTACAGATGATGAAAGAAGTTCGCATGATCGCTCGAGCCATCGAGCGCTCCATCGCATGAGTATCTAAGATGAAACCGCAGAAGCCGCTTCCTTTTCAGCACATAACCATTATTGGCGTCGGACTCATTGGCGGTTCTCTGGCGCTTGCAATCAAGCAGCGGTTCCCTGCAATTCATATTACCGGCGTGGATATACCACAAGTGCTCAAGCGGGCATTGGACCGTCACGCAATCGATCTCGCCGACAAATCGGTTGAACGGGCCGTTCGTTCGGCAGACCTTGTTATTCTTGCGGCACCCGTTTCGAGTATTTCAAAGATGCTGCCTCTTGTCGCAAAAAATTGTTCTTCGGACACCATCGTCACCGATACTGGAAGCGTGAAACGAATGCTGGTCGAACAAGCACAGAGGCTTTTTCCGATCGGGAACTTCATTGGCGGGCATCCCATGACCGGTTCAGAGTTTTCCGGTATCAACACGGCGCATCCCTTACTTTTCCAAAACGCTCTCTACATCCTCACACCAACCCAGACAACAAAGAGACAGTCGCTGCGTGTATTGGCAAATTTTTTTTCTGAGCTCGATGCGCGCATTTTTATAATCGACCCGGCAACACACGATAGTGTTGTGGCAGCTGTCAGTCATCTTCCGCAGCTTGCGGCCGTGGCGCTTATGAACTCGGTGGGCAAACATCATCCCGATGCTCCGAACCATCTGGCGCTTGCGGCCGGCGGATTCCGTGATATGACGCGTATCGCATCAAGTCCTTTTGAAATGTGGAAAGACATTCTCTCTGCGAATCAAAAAGAAATTAGTAAAGTGCTTCGCCTCTACATCAAGCAGTTGAATAAAATCGCATCTGTTGTGGAATCGAGTCCCGTTCGCCTTTCGGCGGAATTCAAAACATCCCGCGCACTACGATCCCGTATTCCACGTTCAATGAAAGGATATCTTACACCGCTCGTCGATCTCGCAGTCTTCGTCGAAGACAAACCCGGCGAGCTTGCCCGCATTACATCATCGTTAGCGAATCACAGCGTTAATATTAAGGATATGGAATTACTGAAAGTTCGTGAAGGACGCGGCGGGACATTCAGACTGTCTTTTGAAAATAGGATAGTTGCCACTGAAGCTGCGCACATACTTCAAGGCGCAGGTTTTGATGTCGGCGGGAAGTGGTAAAAAATAATAACTAAGGTATTTCCTTAACAATATATCGGCACGGTACTGTGTCCTATCCTTTATTCGTAATTAAAAGTCGTCAAGTCCACTCTTAAGTTTGAAAAATAATCGGAAAGAATCTATCGTGGTTAATGTATACCTATACGGCATGATATCGGCAAATACGGTACATGGTCTTGACAATGACATTTCTGTTCTACGACCGAATGAGTATGCGGAAATAATGCGAACAGTGCATTCCGTCGGGGGTGAAGAGGCTAATTCCGGCATATTATTATCCAAGTTAGGAAAAACGACGAAACTTGACAGCAACTGGCTGAACAAGAATAAAGCCGAAAAGATTTTTGATCTGTTAAAACCCTATGAAATGGATCTCTCGCGTTTAACGATTCGGGAAAAGTACGGTACGGAAGAGGTTGTCATTACCGATAACCACTCCCGCACAGTGTTCGGAAATTATACGGGCTTCGACCGAGGTGAAAAACAGTGAAACGATCCGTCGGAAACGGATATAAAAGATGCATCGATGGTTTCTCTGGATCCATATTTCAGAGAAGATTCACTCCTCGCTGCTCCATTCTGTGTTAAAAGTAATAAACCGTACGTTACGATCGATTGCAAGCATGACGATTCCATGGCGCACCATGCCGAAGCGGTGATGATATCGCATAAATTGCGAAATACGGCTTATCGGGATGCCGACATGAAATTCATATTTCAGAATTACTTGGACTCGTGTAAAGGTTTAATAATTTTCACATTTGGGAGCGACGAATTATGGTATTCACGACCGGGCGGCAGGATCCGAAAATTCAAACCGTATACAAGAGCGCCGATCGATACCGCGTGGGAAGGTGATTCTTTCCGTGCGGGGATTATATACGGATTGTTAAATTCCTGGGACGATGAATCGACGATCGAGTTTGCTTCTGCCGTCGCTTCATGCGTTTGTCTNNAGAGATATCCTCCTGGGGAGAAAATTGAATTCTGTTCATCGATTCTTAATCTCTATGGGATCTATTTATGTCTGATTTTCATCATGAGAATATAGAACGCCATAATAAACGTGACACAATTCGCCAGCACCACCGGGAAAGATCTTATAAGTACACCATAAATAATCCAAAAAATAGTGCCACCGCAGAAAAGCAGAAACATTCCCAAAGACAGATCTTCAGTCTTTTTCGTTTTGAAAACCCTGTATGCCTGCGGAATAAAAGAACTTGTAGTACCGATTGCTGCGAGAATACCCACCATCTCCACAAAAATCATTCCGTTTTCTCCAATCAAAAAATCGTTTACCTAGTATAAATACAAATGAGAATTATTTATATTTATAAAATATCTCTGGGGATATTCAGGTTCTTATTCGAAGGGCCTGTTATTTCTTATCCGTCCCCGATGGTGAATCCGTCGATGGCTTTGAATCGTGTTTTGATTTAGATTTAGATTCAGATTTAGATTCAGAACTAGATTCAGAACTAGATTCTGTTTCCGATTTTGATTCGGTTTTAGATTCTGGTTTGGTTTCTGGCTTCGATTCAGTTTTCGATTCTGATTTCGCCCTTGATGAAGATGTAGAGGAATTTGACTTTTTGTAATCAGTTAAGTAAAAACCACTTCCTTTAAATACTAGCCCCGTCCCGCTTGACATCAATCGTTTCAGTGATGGTTCAGCACATTTTGGGCAGATAACCAGCATTTCTGCGGACATTGATTGAAATTCCTCAAACTCGAATCCGCACGATTTGCAGCGATAATCGTATGTCGGCATTTTTCCTTTACGGCTTCCTTCTTTGTTACTTTATACCTTGCGCTTATTAGTACAATCAATATACTTTCGATTTACCAAGATTTCAATGAGATTCTATGAGAACATTTCGGAACCTCGAGGTTCAGAAATTTGTTTATAATAAAACAATAATCAATAAAAGGAGACTACTCATGTTAAGTAAATCTTTGCAGGATGCCATCAACGAACAAATCAACCTTGAACTCTCTTCTGCCTATGTCTATCTTTCGATGTCGGCACATTTCGAAGGCGAAAATCTCGGAGGATTCGCGAATTGGATGCGTGTACAGTATCATGAAGAAACCGGACACGCGATGAAGTTTTATAAATACGTTTTTGACCGCGGTGGCAAGGTACACCTGAAAGCTATTTTACAGCCTGCCGCAAAATTCAAGACGCCATTAGATGTATTTAATCTGGTTTTGGAACACGAGCAAAAGGTCACTGCCTCTATCAACAAACTCTATGAGCTTGCTTTGAAAGAAAAGGATTATGCATCACAGTCCTTTTTACAGTGGTTTATCAATGAACAGGTAGAAGAAGAGAAGAATGCTGCCGATATCATTAACATGCTGAAAATGATAGGAAGCACTCCCATAAGTTTGATGATGGCTGACCGCCAGTTAGGTGCACGGAAAAGTGGTTAATTTGTCAATCCTTACAGGAGTGAGGTAATCTCGCCCCTGGTTTATCGATATCAATCTTTTCTTCCTTACTTGCTGAAAGATTTTTATATAAGTGGTCTTATGAATAATGAGTATCACGCTTCGCGTGATTCATTTTTCTGGACAAGCCGAGCTTGTTGAGCGTTGTTTGGATGTTTCTCAGTGTCCCGCCTCTTTTCAAGCGGGGCGAAACCCCGTGTTGATTGCGAGGAGCGCCTGGTTAGGCCGCTAGGTAAAGTTGCCTGAAATCCTTGCCCCGCATGGCGTATGAGCTGTTGTTAAGTGCCGTTCATTATTCTCAAACTCATCAAAGAAATCTATGCATTATTCAAAAATAGTGGTTGGTTTTAATTGCACTATTGCTTAATCATATTCAATAAGAAAACATCATTTTCACGGAGATCCAGTTCTTTTACAAATGGCGCATCAGATTTCACTTTTATTGTTTCATGAGAAACAGGAGAACCGTCATTGAGTTTCTTTATTTGCTCAACCTGTTGTTTCGTAAGTTGCTTAGGCTTGCCCATCGCAAAATAAGTTGTGTATGGGTCGTTCCCATGATAACCCACCTTAAAGATTTCAAGCGTATAAGTACCTTCCGGGATCCCTGATACGCTTACCTTCACCTTCCCTTTTGATTTAGATGGCAAATCGCGAATATAATACACCTGATTATTTACAGAATCTCCGGGATGTGTGTTGGTGAAATCCCAGAAAAGTACCTGGATGTTGCCGTTTGCATTTTTGCATGCCCAAGAACACGTATCAGTGTTAATCAACTCTATATTTCCGAGTTTATTCATGAACTTGAAGGAATAAAATGCCGGTTTGTTGATGGCCTGGTAATTCAGCAATCCGAATCCGCCGTGAAAAGGTGTAAAGCGCGGTCCTGGTTCTTCAAAAATATCTGTGAATACCCAGTATGACATTGAATTAGCTGCATCTCCGACTTGCTTAATTTTTTCCAGCACATAGGCAGCTTGATGATAGCTGTCATGAATGGGATCGAAGGGTGTATAAGATGAACTCCATTCGGTATAATGCAATTCCAGGTTTGGCATAGATGAGCCTGCAATTTCTTTACGGGAACGAAGAATATCACCGCTGACGCTCATTGGATTTTTGTCAAGGATTGTACCTGCATTTCCAAATTCATCAAGATATCCTTGTTTGACTCCATAAGAATGGGTGCTGATAAAATCCAGAGGAAGCGCATTCTTACTGCAATAGTCAATCATTTCAGGTACCCAGGCAGCACCTGCAGTTGCTGGTCCACCAACCCGGTATTCTTTGTTCACACTCTTTATGGCTTTCACGCTATGCATATACAATTTGAAGTATTCATCTTGCGCTCCCGACCAGAACCCGCTCAGGTTAGGCTCGTTCCAAACTTCAAAATACCAGGTCTTTACTACATCTGCACCATAGCGTTCAGTGAAATGAAGGGTAAGATTGCGGATTAAGTCTTCCCACTTTTTATAATCCTTAGGCGGCGTAACGTTTCCCTTCCACCAGAAAATGGTTTGATTGCCGCTGGCAAGTGCAGCCGGCATAAATCCTAATTCAACAAAAGGTTTCATCTCGATGCTCAGAAGGTAATCATACAAAGCATCGATGTATTGAAAATTATATTCCGGATTTCCCTTTTTATCTTCCCTGTAAACGCCCATATCATCTGTTAACAGTCCATGCATGCGGATGTATTTGAAATCGCATTCCTTCTTTACAAAGGCAAGTTGTTGCTGCCAATCCGCCCGTAATCCTTCGTTAGCGCGGCCGGCACCAATGCATTCTTTAAACATTGTATTGAAGGCCCCTTTGATTCTATTAAAATCAAGGTTGATAACTCGTTCCTGTAATATGGATTTGTTATTGGAATTGTTTTGTGCAAATGTGGAGGCCACAAACAAGCTTCCAAGAATGATTAGTAACAAATAATTAGTTTTCATTTTTTTTCCCTTCTGATATATGTATCAAATGTGTATGTCAATGAGTCCAAGGTCGAAATATAAATCGGGATATTTATTTTCTCTCCATTTGGTATCAATATATCTCATATTTTACATCGAAACAAATTCATGCTGGAAACCGAATTAAACATTCCTCGACCAACGAGGTACTGAAAAGTTATTTATAAAAACTTAAACCCACCACTAGCCATGCAAATTACAGTGAGCTCTCAATATAATGTCTGCGTATCTTTTGTTGCAGACTATCGTCTGCATCATTCACACGCTGTCAGCTTGTGCGTTTTTTGCACCCCTCTGTTTTTGCCAAAGGCATCACTTCGTGACTAGAGGGGAGCGCCTGGTTAGGGCACACGCGGTAAATTTTACTATCCTTTTTTTATTAGAATCACACCATGTTACTTCTATTATTTCTTGCTCTGAATATTCAAAAGTGGTGTCAATTTTTGGTCGTATGGCAAAATAATTGTTGAGTTATTAGGACTACTCACTACCTCCTTGAGCTGAGTGATGTAATACCATTGCAAATAATTCTGCGTCAATCCATTACCAATTATTTTTTGAGCATCCGAAATACCCTGAGCCTCAATTGCTTTTCGTTGCGCTTCCTTCTGAGCATACTGTATGGTATACTCCATCTGTTGCGCTTCCTGAGAAGCTTTAAGTTTTGCCGCTATGGCATCGCTGACAGTTGCTGGTGGTTCTACATTTCTGATAAGCACGTTATCCAAAATAACACCTTTACCGTTCAGTTCTTGCAACAATAATTCGGTAACCATCTTCGTATAGGCATCTCTTTGGTGAGACATTACATCACTCGCGTCAAACTTGGTTGCGGCATTTACCAATGCAGTTCTAATGGCTGGCCTCACAATCACTTCTTCATAGTTAAGCCCAATATTGCTGTAAACATTATTTGCTTGCGATGGATCTAAATGATACCAAACGCTGACATCAAATTTTAAAATAAGTTGATCTCGGGATAGTGTGGCAACAGCATCATCACCGACTTTATTACCTTCATTATGGACTGAAGACATGGTGTAGTCTTTCGTTTGAACAGACATTTTGTATACGTCAGTTAAAAAGAAGATCGGATGAATACCAGCCGGTAGAGACTGTGAACCAACATTGCCAAACGTAACAGGCACTCCTACGTATCCAGGTTGAATAATTGTAAACGATGCAGAAAGCAAGGATAACAATGCTAATCCAAGACTTATATATCCAAGTTTCTTAAAACTAATGGGGTAAAAGACATTCCGTGGTTTAAAAACTAGCAGGGCAATTCCTATAGCAGCAAATAACACAATAAAAAATGAAGTAGTCATAATTTTCTCCTTTATTTTTTTGTTCCTATACTAATTTTCGATATTACAATTTACAAATTTATTGGGCACTCGATTGGACATAGTTCCTTTTGTGTCATTATGTTTAATGCCGCCTAACGGATCGGCTCCCGATAAATCGGGATGCAGCGCTGACCTGCCTGCGTGCCGTAGGCACTACGGCAGGCAGGTAATTTTCAAGTTGCTGATAACGAAACGAGTTCATGCTGAATACCAAATTAATTATTCCCCAACCAACGAGGTACTCAAAAGGTAATAACAAAAACGTCAAACCACCATTAGCGCTATGAATTTTGCAGTGCGCTCTCAATATAATGTCTGCGTAGGTTTTGTTGCAGACTATCGTCTGCATCATTCACACGCTGTCAGCTTATATGTTTTTTGCATCCCTCTGTTTTTGCCAAAGGCATCACTTCGTGACTAGAGGGGAGCGCCTGGTTAGGCCGCCCAAAGATATTATTTGTATTCCCAATATTTTGCAAACTTGCAATGAAGCTGTTGAAGCAATTTATTGGTTGAAAGAATTGTTTTATTAGTTTCGTCATAATAGGAAAATTGAGTAGACCATAATCCTTGGCAAAATAAACCTTGGATTCTAATGAGATGATGAAACAATATCTCTAATGCTTTTTCAGCATCTGATATGTCAAGTAAATGGGGACTGTTATGAAATTTAGCAATCGGTTTTGAATGAACGAGAAAATAAGGATCAAGCATTTTTTCTGTCCTAGGTGCTTCGGTATCTTTATACACTACCGTTCCCAATGGTTTTGGATGAGTCAAGCCGTTGCGCAATTTTCTTAGGTCATCAAATAGTTGATATTGTTGAACATTTTGCCAAAATGCTTGTTCTGTCCAAGCAAAAGAGAGAAGACCTAATGAATCACTAAGGCTAAGCGCGCTCCACTGTCGTTGCATATAACGAATAAGCCAATTTTCTGGGATGGTAATCGGAAGTTGTTTTTGTGATCCCATAAAGAAAATGAATTTGATCGACGCCTCTAGACAGTCAAAGGAATAGCGTATTGTTTCAATCGCATTTCGATTAATATATGGAAATGAGGACTTCGCTCCATCAGTTTTGCATTTCTGAAAAGAAAGAAAAGCAAAACGAAGATAATCAGTGTGTACTGAGTTATATGATATTTTTTGGATTTCTTTCATAGACAACAAACCGATCATTTACTTAACCTTAATAAAATTGACTTCCTCCGTCATCCAATTGAAAAATATTTTGATTGAATTTAGATAAGGTATTTTGTCAAAACTTTCGCTTTGATTTGCCTTCTTAAATAAATATTCAGCATAAGATTTAATGACCTTTCCTTCGGGTGAAGATTTTGCTGCTGAATCTAAATCTTTCTCTACACTTTTCAGATTATATATACCTTTTTTATATTGACTCATCAAAAGCATATTGCTGTAGAGGTGGAAGATAACTTCTTCATCTGTGAGTCCCCGGATACTCTCTACAGCTTCTTGATCAATACGCGGAATTTTCTTATAAAGGTCAATGGTCTTATCCAATGTATCTTTGTTTATTAAATCCATAGTGTCTCCTTAAAATTAGTTTTCGGGCGGCCTAACGGATGGGCGCTAAGCTGCGGCCCTGATAATTTTCAAGTTGCTGAAAACGAAACAAGTTCATCATATCAATTTTCAATTAAACACTAAACCTATGCTCGCCATGCAATTTGCAGTGAGCTCTCAATATAATGTCTGCGTATCTTTTGTTGCAGACTATCGTCTGCATCATTCACACGCTGTCAGCTTGTGCGTTTTTTGCATCCCTCTGTTTTTGCCAAAGGCATCACTTCGTGACTAGAGGGAAGCGCCTGGTTAGCTGGCGTGCGTTTGCGTTTTAATTTGTTTTTCCTCTGCCTAACATCCAAGCTGCTGCCGCTCCAGAAATTGTCATTGCAGTTACACTACATGCATAATCAACAAACACACTTGCTTGAGAAAAATAGTTAGAGGAAGCATATAATCCAAAGTTAACAG
>PMDB01000005.1:8314-9400 GCA_003155495.1 Ignavibacteriota bacterium | reverse complement strand
CCGATTTTAAGCTCTTTAATCGTTCGGTTCCTGTGGGAAATGAGCATAATCAATCAGAATTCAGCATCCCACAACAAATAAGCTTCTGTAAAGAAATTACACTTGGCTACGATCAGAATGTAATTACTCTGGAATTTATTGCCCTCAATTATCTCAACCTGGAAAAAAATCTGTATAAGTACAAACTGGAAGGATTCGAAAAGAATTGGACAGTAGCTGGAAACAAACGAGATGTCACGTATACAAACCTTCACCCCGGGAAATATATATTCAGGGTAATAGCTTCCAATAACGACGGGATCTGGAACACAGAAGGCGCGTCTCTCACTATTATCGTCACTCCCCCTTTCTGGAGAACGAATTGGGCATACATGGTGTATGCACTTCTCATTATTTCTATTCTGTATTTTTTAAGAAAATGGATTCTCCACGAAGCCGGAATTAAAAGAAAGCTTGAGCTTGAAGAATTGGAGATTCATAAATTACATGAAATGGATACTTTGAAGACGCAATTCTTTTCTAATGTCTCACATGAGTTCCGGACACCATTAACACTCATTATCGGACCGTTAGAACAACTGCTTCGAAATAGTAAAAATGAAATACAAAAGATCCAACTCAAACTTATTCAGAGAAACGCGAATCGACTCATGAGATTGATTAACCAGCTCATGGATTTCAGAAAAATCGAAGAAGCCAATCTAGAATTAAATCTGACAAAGAATGATGTTGTTTCATTCGTAAAAGAAATTACTAGTGCTTTCAATCAGGAGGCAAAAGAAAGGAAAATAAATTATTCTTTTACTTGTTCTCATCCGTCATTTGAGTTGTGGTTTGATATGGATAAATTTGACAAAATAATGTACAACCTTCTCTCAAATGCGTTTAAATATACTCCCGATAACGGTGTTATAACCATCTCTCTGATGATAGATAGTAATAACGAGGATCATACCCGACAAAATCCAAAAAATACTCTCGATGGAAAAAGACAATTCAGGATTATAGTAAAGGATTCTGGCATAGGTATTCCACAGGAATCTCAATCAAAAATATTTGACAGATTCTATCAGGTGAAAAATACCC
>PMDB01000005.1:0-8260 GCA_003155495.1 Ignavibacteriota bacterium | reverse complement strand
CCATTCGTAAAAAAATCGAAATGAGCGTCAGGCAAAATGAAGAACAAAAGATTAAAGATGAAAGATTTGAAACATCGGACACACTGATAGATCAATCGGACACTTCTTCAGAACTTCCATGTATTTTGATCATTGAAGACAATGCTGACATGCGGTTATTTATAAAAAATGAATTACGAGATACTTATCGTTTTTCAGAAGCGCATAACGGTACTATTGGTATAGAAAAAGCTATTAAGGAAATACCTGATATCATCATTTGCGATATTATGATGCCTGGAATTGATGGTTATGAAGTCTGTAGACTATTAAAACAGGATGAACGGACAAGCCATATTCCCATTATTATTCTGACCGCAAAAAGTTCTGAGCAACATACGATTGAAGGTTTGGAAAGCGGTGCCGACGACTATATAGCGAAACCATTTAGTTCGACTATTCTTCATGCACGGATAAAAAATCTTATCAATTCTAGAATGTTATTATGGAAGAAGTTTATCAAGGAACCATTCGCACCTATAAAGGACATTTCTCCATCAAAAGTGGATGAACGACTTTTTAAAAAGGCATACGATTTAGTTGAAATAAATCTTAACAATCCAGATTTCGATGTCCTTGATTTTTCCCATGGACTCGGGATGAGTAGAACGCAACTTTATCGTAAAATACATGCTATTTCAGGTCAATCTGTAAAAGAGTTCATCCGAGTTATCCGTCTGAAAAAAGCTGCCGAATTACTACTTTTGAGAGAAAAGAATATTTCAGAAATAGCTTTTGTGGTTGGATTTAATTCCCTTTCATATTTTACCACATCATTCACAGAATATTTTGGAATGAATCCGACAAAGTATATAGATAAATTCATTAAATAATTTGAAGGGATTAAATCGTAAAACTTCTCCTGTGTGCCTTTAAAGTCAAATGAAAAAAGAATATTTCCAAAGCGGGATTACAAATACATTTTGCCCGTATTAGTTGGAAATCCACAATTTGCAATTTCGTAATTTTATTGAAAATCGCTGAAAGGAGCTTCAATGATCAGGCTGAGTTCGGATGAGTTCCCTCCCCCACTACGAACCCACGACTTTCTAGTGCAAGGAAAAAACATATCGAATATTTACGGATTAAATATCAATCAGTTATTGTAATGAAAATCAATAAATGGACATATTCTGGACATATATAGTTCGTTATCGTATCGAAAATATTAATTTCGAGAAATGCTGGATCGAATCGAGAGATACTTCAAAAGAACAAAGTTCTTCAAGTTGAAAATTATCATTCCTAAATGAATACGCCTTAACTGTACCAGACTTCTTGATGTATATAATTTTCCAGCAATAATCAGGGACAGCTACCCTTCCAATAGATCTATCCGCAAGGACGACTGAGCCACACTATACAAGAACGCTGTCGTATTCATTTGCCAACTTCCGTGTGTATTCTTCAAGTTTCTTCCAAATGCCTCGATTCAATGCGGGCGACTGCGGAGCTACATTTGAATAGTAGAAGCTTTCTGCCATGTCAGCTGAATCGCAGCCACGGTTAAAAGCATCCATCTGATGTCATTGGTCGTATCCGGACTTCTTATAGTCTTTATCCAGATTGGTGAATTCAGGGATCAAAGGATCCGGCTTGAACTATTTCGGACGTTTGAATCGTTGTTCACAATCGAGCATCAATCTGGTCAGTCAATATTTAACAACTACCGGAAGGTTCTTTGACTTGCTGAAGGTTGCAGAATAGTACTTATGGTAGATCGTGATAGTGTCATTCGATTGACTGATTGCGACTATCGAAGGGCAAATTATCGTAGAGAAAAGTCCGAAAAAAACGGTCGGATGGATATGATTTTGATCTCCATCCTTTTATTCAGCGGAAAATCGACAACTAGTAAAAACGGATCATCTTCAGAACTGCAGTAGTTGTCATACCCCGTTGGGGGCACTTTAAGAAGTAAAATTGTAGAATGAAGAATTAAGATTGAAGAAGCAAGATTTAAAAAAGTCGGCTCAAAAATGGGTTGGCTTTTTATTTCATAAAACAAGAGTTTTTATCCCACTCGCCCATACACGTCAAACACATGCTGCCAGACTAAATTGCATTTTTGCTCGTACATTTCTTTGATGAAAACAGGAGGCAATTCATCAAGTTTTACCTCGATTGCCTGACGTACCGATGCCCGGCTTTGCTGTCGTTTTCTCCAGTCAAGTGAGAATTTTTTTCGCTTCAAGGTCTCCAACAGATCCTTCGCTACTCGCTTCACCTGATTCCGTTCCTTCGTCGACATTTCCGGCGCCGGTTTCATCAGTATATCAAATATTGCCAGTTCTTCTTCAGAGATTTCTTCCTTGATATGCCGCCGCTCTTCTTCATTTAAATTCTGCGCCAGTTTTATTAGTTCTTGATAAACCTGCTCAACATTAGCAGAGCCAAGGTTATATTCTTCGATCATTTTCTTGAAGCGTTCAAGGAAATCTACTCGCACCTTATTGATTGCTATAAGCTGTAGGATTTTCTCAAGTACGGCACCCTTGAGTTTTTCGAGCTCCGTCCTTTTCCTCGACTTCTCAAATTGTTTCCTTAGTTTCTCAAAATCTATTTTTGATAGATCTAATCTTGTCCCCATTTCTCCAATAGCATCGCTCACGACCGGTTTATTAATTACGATAGATCGATCAAGTACTGCTTCGATTTTATTTATGACCAAAGAAATATCGACTTCATCCGGTGAAGAAACATTTTTTATTGCATCGGCGAGCGCGATAATTGCATCTCGCATTGGCTTTATTTCGTTTGCCAATGGATCCGGCAATATTGCCTTAAACAATCGATCAACAAGATTCGAATAGTTCAGAAACTTTTTCTTCGTCTCTTCATTCTTCAAAAGTATCTCTACATCGTCTTTAATCTCATTAAGTTTATCCATTCCGGATTTACTTACCACATCCTGAAGAATAACTTCTTCGCCTTTACAAAACTCGGACGTTTCTTCAACGGTCCGTTTTAGACTCTTCACAAGCTCTTGCTTCTCTTTGATCGGCAGCTCGCCCATTCCACCTCCACCGGCATAAATGGCAAGCGCCTTTTGCAGGTTCCGGAATATCCCGACATAATCGACAATCATTCCAACTTTCTTTTCGCCGAAGACTCTATTGCAACGTGCAATCGTCTGCATTAGAGTGTGATTCTTCATTGGCTTATCAAGATATATGGTCGAGCACGAGGGCACATCAAATCCAGTAATCCACATTGCACAGACAAAGACAATTCGTAATGGGTTATCCGGATCCTTAAACTTTTCATCAAGCGCTTCTTTATTCATTCTATCCCGAATCGGCAAAACATCTATTCCCTTTTGCTTAAAATCATCGATCTCATTTTGTGCATTAGAGATAATCACTGCCATATCAGTGGTTTCAAGATATATTAAATGCTCTTGTGCTTCTTCCCTTTCTTTATCATCTCTTGCCCGTTCAAGCTGCTGCTTTGCTTTTTGTATTTCATCATTCCAGAGCTTTTTGACCTTAGAGTACATCCGTGCAGCAGTTATCCTATCAATGGATACAACCATTGCTTTGCCTTGATACCCACGCCCCAGAAAATGTTTTACAATATCTTCTGCAATGGTTTCTAATCGGTCGTCTCTTGTTAGAATATGATATTCACGGGAGAACTCCCGTTCCAACTTCTTTTCTCCCTGCTCATCTAACATCGCGTCTTCGATGATAGCATCCAGCTCATCGTTTAATGCTTCATTCACGATTTGAAGCTCAGGGATTCTGTTTTCATAATACAACGGAACCGTCGCATTATCATCTATCGATTGCTTAAAGTCATACACGCTTACATAATCGCCAAATACTTCTTTGGTTCTTTCCTCACCGACAATAAGCGGCGTGCCGGTAAACCCGACAAACGCAGCGTTCGGCAAAGCATTTCGCATATTCAATGCAAGCACATCATACTGTGTGCGATGGGCTTCATCGGTCATAACAATAATATCGGAACGTGTGGAGACAACCGGATAAATCTCTCCTCGTTCCGTCCTAAACTTATGGATCATCGTAAACAAGATCCGGTGATCTTCTCCAAGCAATTCTTTCAGATGCGTTGAGCTTTGCGCTCTGATGGATGTCTCTTTCTTTCTCAACACTCCGGCATTCGCAAAGTTCTTGTAAATCTGATCGTCTAAATCTTCGCGGTCGGTAACAATCAAAAATGTATAATTGCTACCAAGTGTCCGGAGTATCTTTTGAGCAGTAAAGACCATGCTGTAGCTCTTGCCGCTTCCCTGCGTATGCCAGAACACACCTAACCTGCCTTTGTTCTTCTGCATTGCGCGGACATTTTCCACCACAGCATTTACACCAAGGTATTGATGATATTTTGCCACCATCTTCACCAATCCTTTGCGCTCTTCACTGTAGAGGATAAAATTCTCGGCAATATCCAGCAGCCTTTCTTTGGTGCAGGTTCCTCGCAGCACGGTTTCTAAACTTACGGTTGCCGGTTCTTTTTCGCTGTTGATCTTTTTCCATTCGGCAAAGTGTTCAAACAATCCAGTCAGTGTTCCGATTCTGCTTTGCAGTCCGTTGGAGAGAATAATAAACGCATTATACCAGAAGAGATGGGGTATCGCATCCTTGTAATCGCGGAGATTACCATAGTAAGCATTCCACAGATTTTTATGGATGGATTTAAATTCGATAAACATTAGCGGCAAACCGTTCACAAACCCGATAAGATCTGCACGGCGAGTGTGATATTGCCCGGCTATCCAGAATTGCGAGCATAAGAGGAAATCATTGTTCTTTGGAGTATTCCAATCGATGACACGGATGCGGGGAGCGCTTTCGTCTTGATTGTTCGCATCATCTGAAATCTTTATTCCTTCTTTGAGGAGTTGATAGATCTCCCGATTTGCATTGACGAGACTTAGCGAGCTGTGGTCTTTCGTAAGCTCTTCTATTGCGCGTTCAATATCCTCGCCCGACGCCTCTGGATTGAGTTTATGGAGAACCGGACGAAGCCGTGATACAAGCACAACCTCAACCTTTGTTTCTCGCCCTAATGGACTACCCAAAGGTGAGTCGAACTCATCAAAACAATTGATAAAATCCCAATCGAAGGATTGGAAGAGTTCAATTGCAGGTTGTTCGATTAATATGTCTTCGTTGTAACCTTTGGTCATTCGGTTTCCAATTGTATAATCCGGATGGATCATTCCGGTCGTATTCCCATTGTGCAGGGTTATTATGAATATATTCGCGTATCGCGTTTAATCCCTTTTCATCACGGATGATGTGATCATAGAAACGGGATTGCCAGGAGAAATCGGGATGTCCGTTTAAATGGCACCAATTGGAAACGGCGGATTTGTACGAACGGACGATCGTACCCAACGATCCACGTTTCGGTGAAATCTTCGTAGAGACGTTGCATGCNNATATTTATGATGAATTGGAATATTCATCCACATTTGATGTGCAATTTCCCCCATATCATTTCGTTTCATCTCGCCATCCATAACCTCGCCAAAATATTTACCCTGTGAGATTGTTTTTTTGATTCGATGATGGTTTTGTAATTTTATATATCTCACAGGGTGTATCATACCGCCGGCGCAAATGGTGACAAAATATTCGCCGGGCAATGAATAATCGTATCCCTTCAACCGTGCCGATTCGATGCGATATTTATTGTTAAATAATGTCATTTGTTTTTCTGTAGAGACGTAGCATGCTACGTCTCTACCATGAATTACATCTTTATTAAAACCTACACCTCCACCTCGCCGCTGATTAATTTTGGCAACAACAAATCGCGTGTCTGGCGGAGGTTTTGATTCTTCTCTGATAATTTCTTTATTTCATCAAACATAGATGAAACATTACTATTAAATTTCTCTAGGATGCTATCCGATGGTGAAACGATATTAAGCGATTCAAATTTACCCTTACTTAAATTATCCATTGTCGCACCTGTTCCTGCATATTGTTTCATTGTAGGAACGATATTTTGTAAAGCATAAAACAAATATTCACGAGCCACTTCTTCTTTTAATGTGATCGAATTGATCTGCTGATTTGTTTGTGCAGGTTCTGTCGTAATCGAGATTACTCCAACAGTTCCTATACAACTCACATAGATACTATCGGGTGGAAGTATTTTACCCCTTTGAGATTCAGCACCAAGCTGAGAAAGCTTATCTGATGTATTAAGAATGAACATATTCCCATGCATATCTGGTGTCTTTATGAATTGCATAAAGTCACCATAGAAATCTTTCCTCTCTTTACTTTGTGTCTTTCCAGTTGCTACAACTCCAAAATTAATTATTTGCTTTACCTCCCACCCCTCCGGAATTACATCTTTTCCGGTCACTTTATTTTCTTCCGGAGTGGCTTTGCGTAATTTGATACCGGGCGCTTTAAAATCCACAAACCACTCGCGGTAAATCAAACGCGCCATTTCTTCCAATATTTTTATCCGCCGCGTGTTATTTTCAATGAGGTGGTCATAGGCGGCGAGGAGGTCAACAATTTTTCTTTGAACTTGGATCGGTGGCAAATTGATTGGTACAGATCGTAACTTGCCAAGCGTGATAAGGGGAACTGAAGAACCCGTGTTTAAGCCTATGATATAATTTCTTATTCTCACAGAGCTAAACCAATAGTACAAATATTCTGGAAAAGCTTTTTTAATATCTGGTCGAAGCCGAAGTTGTTTATTCGAAATTATGTATACTGAGAACCTCGAGTTCTCTGGAATCAGTCCAACCTGCCCCAATGTTCCTGCTGCAGTAAATACAAGATCACCTGCGATTGCTTGACAATTCTTAAATTCCTTTGATTTTTCTTCCGTCAGAAACACAAATCCTTCATCAATAAATCTCTTCTTACCAAGAGTCAGATTGTTACCACGAATTACAGGTACACCGTCGCCAACAAAAAATCGTTTTCCTATATTTGACCCGAAAGGTCCTGAAACTATTGCTCTAGGCTCACTGACAATATCCTCTGGATAGACAACCCTCCAAGTTTTTGGCAGAGATGTGCTCACTTTTTAAATTCCAGCATTGAGGATACATTGTCTGTAATTCGCTTTTCTAGTTTTTTCGATTGGGCATTTAGCGTTTTCAGCTCTTCGTTCAATTGCTTCAAACGCTTTCCAAAATCCACACCGTCATCTTTCTTTTCAGCAACACCCACATAGCGACCGGGATTCAAACTCCAATACTGTTCTTCAATTTCTTTTAATGTCACCGTTTTGCAGAGTCCGGGTATGTCGCTGTATTTCATCTTGGGGAAAAGCTGCTTTAACATTTTATCGGATGGATCGTGAACCGTTTCAACAGGTTCTCCGCGATACAATCGCACGATGTTGGCAATAAATTCTATCTGCTCCGGAGAAAACTCTCTATGTGCCCTGTCTACCTGCGTAAAAATCTCCCGTAAATCGAGAAACAATACCGTGCCCTTTTGCAGAGTCTTGTTTTTGCCTTTTCGCAAGAACCAGAGTGTGCAGGGCAATGTAACCGTATAAAAGAAATTGGAACCGACCGAAACAATCACATCCACATCGCCGGCTTGTATCAACTGTTTGCGTATCTCCATTTCGCTGGAACGGGCATCGGTGGCAGAGTTTGCCATCACAAATCCGGTGCGTCCTTTATTATGCAGCGCGTAGTAGAACAATTGTATCCATATATAATTGCCGTTGTCAACATTCGGCAATCCGAACGGAAACCGTTTATCTCCTTTTAACCGCTCTTTGTCTATGTTGTTCACGTTAAACGGAGGATTTGCCATCACAAAATCGAATTGCCCAATCGTGCCGCGCACATCTTCATCATAATAACTGTTTGCCCGCTTGATCTCGCCTTCCAATCCATGCACGGCAAGATTCATTTTGGCAAGCCGCACCGTCTCTTCCGTTTTCTCAAACCCGATTGCCATCATTTCATCCTGCGGGCGTTTCTTATGATTGGCAACAAACTTTGCGCTCTGCACAAACATACCGCCGCTTCCACAGGCAGGATCAAGTATGCGGCCGTGGTAGGGCTCAAGGATTTCCACAATCAATTTTACAATGGAGGTCGGTGTATAGAACTCTCCACCTCCATGTCCCTGGTCCATCGCAAACTCGCCAAGGAAATATTCGTAGATGCGCCCGAAGGCGTCCCCTTCGAGATCCATGGGGATCGAGTTGAAGATTTTGAGCAGTTCCATCAAAAGGCGGTTCTCGAAGCGGTTGT
>PMDB01000068.1 GCA_003155495.1 Ignavibacteriota bacterium | reverse complement strand
CAAATTCTTTTGGACCAAGAACAGTGGTATATGGATTTGCTACCGTTTCCAGAACAGTTAATCCCATTGCAATTAAACAGACGCCGAATAAAAAAGCCCAAAACGCAGAGATGTGTGTCGCCGGAATAAACCAAAAACCACCTAAAGAAACCAGCAACAATCCGGATATTATTCCCCCTTTGTATCCTAGCTTTCGCGCCAGCCAGCTCGCCGGCATAGCCATTAAAAGATAGCCTAAATAATGCGCAAACTGTACCCAGGCCGACTGTGCTTTGGATAGATGTAAATAGTCCTGAAAGTGTTTATCCATGACATCAATCATTCCATTGCAGATTCCCCATAACAGGAAGAGCGTGCTGATAATAATAAAGGTGAAGAAATAGTTTTTTCCCTCGGCAGCTTTAAACATTTTAGATATTTCCATGACATCTCCTCGGTTTATAACTGTCTTGCTGATTAATATATTGGCGATAGACTATGATATCCAATTATTTGTTCTCTGCGATTTTTTGTATCGAATCCGTATGAAAAACTTTTCTCATTTCTCTCCATAATGTTATTTCGATACAATTTTATTGCCGTTCAGCATATCCTTCTTCAGCATTGTATTCCGCATCTTGATCGAGCTTGAAGATTCTTTCAATTAATTTCCATTTTTCTTTCGCTGAAGATGAAGCTGATGTTTTTTGAAATTTAGAAACAACCGATTCCCACTCCGATTGACGCGGTAACGTTGCAAGTTTTGTCATTGCTTTCTCATGGTCGAAATTTTGCGTGGTATCCATGATCATAAACAGCGTTGTTCCATCCAGATAAATTTCCATATCGATGATTCCCACGTCCTTCATTCCTTGCGTTATTTCAGGCCATGCGTTACCCATAGCATGCAGTTTTTTATATTCTTCGATCAGCGATCGATCATTTTCGAGCTGTAGAGTTTTACAGTACCGTTTAAATTTTTTCATTCTTAAAACTTAATTTTAATTTTAACAGCACCCTGCACCTCTTTTTCAGAGGCAATCATTAAGTACCCTCCGCCGCATCCGGATGTAATGAACCCGGAATAACAATTGTATTTTTCTGTTTCTTTCTTTACCCATTCCGGCACAGTAGCAGGCAGGATCATCTGCCACATTTCGAACGACTGCTTCATAGCCTTTCCCAGTCCTCGAAGATCCATATTGAGAATACTTTTCCAGCAAAGATCACCAGATTCACCTAATTGTTTTACCAAACCCAAAGTTAGATTCTTTCGTAAAAGGGGGTCATAGCCCAACGGTCTTGGCTCAAGCGGTATCAGATGCAGTACCCTCGAAAGCCATTTACAAATAATTGGATCTGTCGTCGAATCAATTTTCTGAGGCCAATAACTTCCCTCATACAATAAGCGATTGATACCGGGACAAAGCAATCCAAGATGATCTTGAGAACCAGAAACATGTTTTGTTCCCGGAGGATTCTCCGCACCGAAGAGTAGTTGAGCGTTCTTTTCAGGATCACCATCCGGATACCGATTTCCCCAAATATCAAGAGCGACTTTTCTTGAACTGGTCGCCATACCGGAACGGTCATTAAATTCAATTGTCGGCCATATTTGTGCAACGACGACGCTGCCAGGATAAATTTCCGATACCCACGGTTGATCCATCCAGCCGCCAGCTATACAAATTCTATAAGGAAATTGTAATTCTTTTTTAATAGATGAACTTGCGCGCTGGGGCAATCCTTTTTCCGGAATTCTTTCCAAAACCTTGTACTCAACTCCAAACTTCCTGCACAAAGTTTCTTTTTCAACAGTATGTCCATCGGAATTAACAATAAAAATATCCGGCTTAATTCTTTTCATGTCTGGTTCAAAATCCAACATGCCGGATCCGGCGGCAAGAAAAGCTTTTTCGACAAAACGAATTGAGTTAACCATGAAAACTCGTTCCTCTTGAGAATAGTACGGCGCTTTTCCTTTCAGCAAAAGGAGATTCGAATCGGTTCCAACCGCAACATAAAGCTTTCCATATTGCGCAGCAGTTTTGAAAAATGCAACATGACCGCCATGAANNCGTTATCTAAAATTCGTTGAAGACGACTTTTTTAGAATCTTTTCCTTTATTCTCGATCATCTGTTCTTTGATCCAATCGTATGTTTTCTTCAATCCGTCTTTCAATGGAATAGATGGTTCCCAACCAAGATATTTCCTGATTAACGTATTTTCACTGTTTCTTCCTCGAACACCTTTTGGTGCGGTTGGATCATATTTTCTTTCGAGCTTGTGCTTTGCAATTTCTTCAACATAATCAACAAGTTGATTGATTGAAACCATTTCCGCACTGCCAAGATTTATCGGTTCTTGAATAGTACTGTACATAATATCAAGTATTCCTTTAACGCAATCGTCAATATACATAAAGCTTCGAGTTTGATGGCCGTCTCCCCAAATAACAATTTCCTTCTTGCCATACATCTCTGCTTCAATAACTTTCCTGCATATTGCAGCCGGCGCTTTTTCGCGCCCGCCGTCATACGTTCCGAATGGTCCATACACATTATGAAAGCGCGCAACGCGGGTTGTAAGTCCAAAATCTTCACGAAAGTGACGGCACATCCTCTCGCTGAAAAGTTTTTCCCAACCGTAACCGTCTTCTGCAAGAGCCGGATATGCGTCGGTTTCTTTCAGTCCNNNNCCCAGATCTCGAGAGGCCATCAGAAGGTGTGTGTTGATAAGAACGCTCAACATACAATCCGCTTTATGTGTTTCGATAAATCCCATTCCTCCCATATCTGCCGCAAGATTGAAAACCTCTTCATAGCCATTAAGTGCTTGAAAACAATTTTCCTTTTTCTTTAAATCCAGTACAAAATTTTCCACACCGGGAGTAATTTGATACCATCTTGTAAGAGGCTTTATATCAACCGCACGAACCTCGTGACCCATTGCTTTCAAGGCTTTTGTTAAATGTCCGCCGATAAATCCACCGGCACCCGCGACAACTATTTTTTTCATACTTTTATCCTCATGACAATTACGTGATAATCAAATTATTTTAAATATACTTTTCTTCTCTTGTATCTGATTGGAAATAAAATTCTACGTTTTAGGGAACAAAGAATGGTTTTCCCTTAATACAGTATCCATTAAAATATGATGTACCCCTCTTGGAATTGAACTTATCATTTCATCAAAAAGAACTTCCATTGCTCTTTGTCCCAAGACTTCCGGAGAACTATCGATAATTGTAAGTGTCGGAGAGAGTAGTTCAGCAAACTCTCTATGTCCCAGTGCTATCACACCAATATCATCAGGGATCTTCAAGCCGGCTTCTTTGATTGCATTATAGGCACCCTGAGCTATTCTATCATTCGACGCAAAGATAACTTCAGGAAGCCGATCTCGTTTCAACAACTTTCGACATCCATTGTATCCCGAGATTTTATCAAATCCTCCGAAAATGATCCAATCTTCTTCAATTGGAATACCGTATTTATTAAGTGTTTCTAAATATCCTGTATGTCGTTCACGTCCGATATCTATAGTGAGACTGCCTGCTAGGTGCGCAATGTTTTTATAACCGCACTTGATAGCATATGCAACAAGCTCTGATGCTGCTATTCTGTCATCTATGCCGACACTACTGAATCCAATTCCCTGAATCGCGCGGTCGAAGAAGACGAGGGGCACATCCCTTCTTTTCACTGTTTCATAGATAGCTATATCAGTTGTTTCTTTAGAGATAGCTATCAATAGACCATCAACCCGGTGTGCAAGCAATGTGACAATATTTCCCTTTTCGATATCGGCACTCTCACGAGAAACTGTAAGCATAACATGATACCCATGCTTTGCAGCAGCGTCCATTATCCCGTCAATCGCAAAGGAAAAAAAAGAGTTGGAAACATCAGGCACAACGACACCAATAGTGTTTGTCTTATTGCGATGTAGATTTCGCGCAGTATAATCAGGAATATATCCCATTTCTTGAGCAATTCGTTTGACATTCTCTCTCATTTCTAAAGAAATATCCGAACTATCACTCAACGCCTTTGAAATGGTAATTCTTGTTACTCCCAATTTATCGGCAATATCTTTTTGAGTTATATGTCGCATTTTATGTTCTAAAGGTTACTTACTCGAGTAAGCTATTATGTTTTTTTTTTAATGTCAAGCGTAAATTTATATTATAATTATAGAGACTGTGGAAAAATTTTGAACACAGTTGAATTATTCAGATTTTGAACTAAATGTATATAAAAAGTATAAGAGGATAACAGCGACGCGTAGATGAATGCAGAAGAGCCAGGGATCTTAACCTGATTGTTTATAGTCTTTATTCAGATTTGTGTATTGAAGAAGTAGAGGAAATGGTTTAGAGCTCGTTTGTCGTTTATACCTTTTTTCACAATCCAGTATTTTCTTAGTTAACCCATATTTCATTACAACCAAATAGCGCGTCGACTTGCTACAGGTAGTGGAATAGTACCTTTGATGGACCGTGATTGTATCTTGAGATTGACAGGACACGACCATTGAAGCAATAAGCAACACCAGGATAAGACCGCAAAGAATTATTCAGCTAGAGTTCATTTTTAACCTCCATCCTTTCATTCAATGGAAATTCAGCAATTATTACAAACGAATCATCTTCATCCATACGGGTTTTTGCGAAGATTTTCTCTTGAACAAACAAAGAAAAAAAGGAAATGAGAAAGAATAGTGGAAAGTGGGTCATTGTATCTTTCATTTGAAGGATATTCATCATGGCCTCTTGATAATAATCCGCTCATTGAACAGTTTATTTTTGAAGAAGATGAGCGATAAGAAATTTTTTGTAATTACCCTTCGGAGATTTTTATATGATTTAGCCAGTTCTGAATAACTCTTGTTCCTTCGGTCAAATAAACAAGCAAGAGGTTAAACAAACGCTCGCTGTATCTATCATCCAACGTCTAGCAGCATCATAGTATGTATTTTGTCTATTTCAGAATTATCATCTTTTTTGTCTGAGTGAAAGTCCCAATTTCCAAACGGTAAAAATAAACACCGCTGGGCAAGAGAGAAGCATTAAATAGAGTTTCATACACGCCGGCATCTTGTTTTTTATCCACGAGTGCAGCAACCTGTCTGCCGAGAATATCGTATACGAATAACTTCACATATGCAGAATGGGGAAGTGAGTATCTGATAGTCGTAGAAGGATTGAAAGGATTAGGATAATTCTGCTCTAAAGAGAAACTTACAGGCATAACGGGAAGATTCTTCACTGATATAGGATTGATGTCTCTTGGAACGGCAAGATAGTCGACAGCCATCCATCCCCAAGACATTTGCATTTGAATTATGTTACTGCCTTGCAAGAGATTGACAGTAGTGTCCCTTTCGTACCACGTTGCAGAGGAAGTCGCAGTGAATTCTAATTCGAAAACTTTCACTCCATTGACATTAATGAATTGGGATTTTGGGGTACCTGCGTTTAATTTAAAACCGAATGCAATTGGGTAGTTTCCAGCTGTCGGTACATTATATAAAATCCATGTAATTTTGGTAGTTGAATCATTACCCGCAATATTCACATATTTACCACCGCTGGCAATCGGATCAGTCACAATAGACATTCCAGGCCCTGTTCGAGTAGCAGCTTCTGCTTCAAGTCTTGCCATTGGCGGTGTGCCAACCGTTATTTTTACAATACTGGATTTTTGACTGTGTCCCAAGATATTCGTTGCAACAGCAGTAATATTGTATATTCCGCTTGCAACGTTTGTCCAGGCATAGGTGTAAGGAGCGGTTGTTAATTCAGCGATTTTTAAAGTGTCAGAAATAAAAATGGTTACAGAAGTTATGGTAGAGCTATCGGTAACATATACTTGAATAGTTACTTGATTGCTATCGGGAAACATGGCGCCATCTTGAGGATATGTAATACTAACATATGGCCAATCTGCGCCCATACCGATAAGATCTACGTCTGCCCGATGATTATCCCAGAGTGATTGCATACCATCCAGCATGTCCGCGCGTGAGGAAAAAGTCACATCCGACCATGACCAGGCAAGTGCACCGGCATAGCCGTTCCCATATAATGTTTCGTATATCTGTGTTTTTGGTACACCATCCGTATTTTGCATGGCAAATTCTCCAACGACAACCGGTTTATCAAAATTCCAATGACTCGCAGGATATTTTATCACGGACACAGAGGACCCATTTTGACTGTAATAGTGAACAGAATAAAAGTCGAGTGTTCCCAGAGTATCGCCTCCGGCCGCTCTTAGTTGGCTATCTGAATAGTAGTTTTTACCGTTAGCAGTTAACTTTTGCAATTGTGGAACGATTTGATCCGCAGTTAACGATAGATGATACTTATGATTGAACCATAATTCGAGATTCCGCTTCTCTGTCATATTCATCTTAGCGAGATTGAGACTTTCGTCGGCAGAATTTTTTGCGAGAACAACATTCGTTATAGAAGCAACCGTGACCGCACCGTTGGTCACCCTTGCACTTGGATCTGTTCTATGAATTGCACCTGCACAAAGATTTATAAACCGTTGGATATTCACCATCGGTACATGTTGATACCCGGACCAAGGAAACTCAGTGCTCATACCTTCCGGTTCATTAAATATTTCCCACGCAAGGATTGCTGGATGCCCTTTCAATGCATCGACCATTGGAATGAGACAATTCTTGATATACATATTCATATAAGATGTATCTGTCAAGAGAAGCCTGTTTCTTCTCAAGACACTGGTGTCGAGAGAAGACCTCAACATACCGAACCCCCAAAGACAAATGTCAAGGCCAATTTCTCTGTCCCATGCAAGATCCAATACCTTTTTCAATTCGGGAATTAATTCTGTTCCAGGGCCGGTGCAGTAACCAAGTGAATTAAATTTTGGTGTTACAATCCCTTCGACGTTTAACCACACTCGCATGGCGTTACCACCGTGTTGATGCATTTTTACCATCCAGTCTGCTATGGTGGTCGTATCGGTCGTACCCAACCCCCAATCTGAGCCATAACTTACCCAAGCCAAATCAGATCCATTCAAAAATAGTTGTTGGCTGTTGTATGAGATTCTAGCTTGAACTTGCGAAAAAGCTTCTTGTGCAAATAAAAGTACAACAACCAATACAAGTACGTGTCTGACGATATGCATATCAATATTCCTTTTATTTGATAATGAGATAAAGAATATGTATCGAATGATCCCTTAAGTTCATTCTATGCCGACGAAAATAAGTCAATTCTAATCAACCTTTTCGGAACGAGATCCGAGGTAATCGATTTGTTTTTCGGATTCCCGGTTAAACGCAGCAATCTGCCCGACGCACAGACAACGTGCGTATGGCAGGCGGAGTTGGAGTGTATTAAATTAAAAAAAAGAACAAATATTTCTCGCTCTATCTTATTAGGACAAGCTTCTTTGTTTGTACAACATTCCCTGCCTGCAATTGGCAGAAATATGTACCGGTCGGCATGCCAGAAGCATTCCATTGAACCATATATGTACCGGGATGCTTGAATTCGTTTACTAACATCGCTATTTCGCATCCAAGTACATCGAAGATCTTCATTGTTATTGATCCGGATATATTTGTCCGGTATTCAATGGTTGTTGATGGATTGAATGGGTTAGGATAGTTTTGATTTAATTTAAGCACCTTTGGTAATTTACTATTTTGCTTTTTAACATCGGTAGGCGAAACTAATCGAATTCTATAGAGACTGGATCCTCCAGTAATATAAAGGGTTTTTCTATCTGCATCTCCCCATGCACAATTTGAAGGATTATCAGGGCTAGTACTGATTTTTCCGATACCCGTACCGGTCGGCGATATAATCCATACTCCGCCCGGACCCGTACAATAGATATTGTTGGCAGTATCCACTTTGATACCATCTGCATATCCATTAGCAGGAATCCTGTAAAATGGTCGTTTATTTGCAAGCACGGAATCATTCACAACATCCCAAACATAAATACTGTCTTTAGCAGATTCATCAACATATAATTTTTTTTCGTCCAATGAAAAGCAAATTCCATTCGGTTTATTCAATGTGTTATCTAATAGTGTTATAGAACCTGAAGGGCTTATTCTATAGATACCCTGAAATTTGAGTTCACTGGATTGACCAACTGGAATATTAAAATCCGGGTCTGTAAAAAAAATTGATCCGTCAGATTTTACCACCAGATCATTCGGACTGTTAAATTTCTTGCCGTTGTATGTTGATGCGAGAGGAGTAATTGTTCCATTTAACTCCTGTTTTGCAATCCTACGTTTTGCCATTTGAGTGAGCACCAGGCGGCCCTGCAAATCCAGAGTTAATCCATTGGAACTATCAGAGGGGTTGAGAAAAGGAGTGAGCGTGCTATCTACTGGTGACCATCGATAGATCTTATTGCCTCGAATATCACTGAATAAAATTCCCAAGCCGTCAATCCACACAGGTCCTTCCGGTTGAAGGAAACCTGTGGCCAACTTCTCCAATTTTGCACCGGCAGGGATCGGTGATTGTGCGAAAATATTTGTGATGGAAAAGAAAACCAAGATTACAAAAAACATATTGACACGAATAGATTTGAGGTTTTTCAATTTTATCTCCAATAAATTATACTACAGTCTCAATTAAAATATTTTCAATTGCCTTAAGCTCTTCCGAAGAAAATGCAATGTTGTTGAGTGCTCCCACTGCATCGTCAATCTGAGAAATGCGGCTAGCTCCGATAAGTACCGAGGTCATTTCAGGATGACGCAGAACCCAGGCAAGCGCCATCTGCGCCATGGATTGGCCGCGCTGCTGGGCTATGGTATTTAAACGTTTCACTTGGGAAATTTTATCCGCTGTCACTTCCTCAGGCCTGAGAAAACCATGAGGCTTTGCCGCTCGGGAATCGGTAGGAATACCATTAAGATATTTGTCCGTCAACAATCCTTGCGCCAAGGGTGAGAATGCTATACCACCGATTCCCTCTTCCTTTAGCGCATGCAGCAATCCTTTTTCAATCCATCGGTTGAACATACTATATTTTGCTTGGTGAATGAGACAAGGAGTGCCAAGCGACTTCAGTATCTTTGATGCTTTCAAGGTAAGCTCTGGTGAATAATTAGAAATTCCTGCATATAAAGCCTTGCCGCAGCGCACAATCTGATCTAAGGCCTGCATCGTTTCTTCCAACGGTGTTTCAGGATCTGGCCGATGATGATAAAAAATATCGACATATTCCAATCCCATTCTATTGAGACTTTGGTCCAAGCTCGAAATCAAATATTTACGCGAGCCCCAATCGCCATACGGACCCTGCCACATCTGATACCCCGCCTTCGTTGAAATAACGAGTTCATCTCGATATGAAGAGAAATCCTTGTTCAAAAATTTTCCGAAATTTTCCTCAGCGGATCCCGGAGGGGGACCATAATTATTTGCCAAGTCGAAATGTGTTATGCCAAGGTCGAACGCCCGATGCATCAAGGAACGGGCATTATGAAAGCTATCAACCCCGCCAAAGTTATGCCACAAACCCAATGAGATAGAAGGCAATTTGAGTCCGCTTTGTCCGCATTGATTATATTTCATCGCGTCATAGCGATTCGATCTTGGAGAATAGAATTGCATCCGCAGCTCCTTATAAATGAATTGTTATGGAAATATTTTTGATTACTCCGTGAATCTCATCAGCACCATATCGCGTGACAACCTATCGGCACGCGACCTCTTCACAGTTTTTTCCGAAAGGATTATAGGATTATTCTTGACATAAAACAACAGACAAAGTCTTTGCCATCAAAAATCAGTTCCACAGCATAATTTTTCCTTTGTTCTTTGCTCAAAAAAAATGATTCCTAATTGAATTTATCATTTCCATAACTTATTTTTAACCTGATAAATCATAAATGAATATTGTATGGAAACGACATTGATACCTGCTTGGATGTTTATGGCATCATTTATGTGTAAGATTGAAGGAAAATGCTCAGCAAGGAAACCCCAGAAACAGAATCTCGTAACATTGTGTTAGTACAAAAAGACATTTGCAAAGGACCAAAGAAATGACAAAAACAGAATTTGATCAAAAGGTACAACAACTGTTGAAAAACCACGATGCTTTCCTTTCGACAAAGAATACAAAAGTTGAAAAAGGAAATGGTATCTATCAACGATATATCAATCCGGTTGTAACGGCTGAACATACACCTCTCATTTGGCGATACGATTTGAATTACGATGCCAATCCATATTTGATGGAGCGAATTGGAGTGAACGGAACATTCAATGCAGGTGCAATCGAACATCATGGAAATATCCTTTTAGTGGTCCGTGTAGAAGGGTCAGATCGAAAATCGTTTTTCGCTATCGCAGAATCTCCCAATGGAGTCGACAATTTCCGATTCTGGGATTATCCGATCCAGCTTACAGAAATGCCTGATGCTGATGTCAATGTCTATGACATGCGCCTCGTGAAGCACGAGGATGAATGGATCTATGGTTTGTTTTGCACAGAACGGAAAGACACCAATGTTCCACGAACTGACACTTCTTCTGCTATTGCACAATGCGGTATTGTCAGAACCAAAGATTTTTTAAAGTGGGAGCGATTGCCAGATTTGGTTACAAAATCTCCACAACAAAGAAACGTTGTTCTTCATCCGGAATTTGTTCATGGCAAGTACGCATTTTATACACGGCCGCAAGACGGTTTCATCGAAGCAGGGTCAGGTGGCGGCATCGGGTGGGGTCTATCTGAGAAAATTGAGCATGCAGTGGTTGAGAGTGAAATCATTATTGATGACCGCTCCTATCATACCATAAAAGAAGTCAAAAACGGTTTAGGCCCTGCTCCAATCAAAACAGCAAAAGGTTGGCTGCAGCTTGCACATGGTGTCCGGAATACTGCCGCAGGACTACGTTATGTTTTATATATGTTCCTTACCGACCTAAAAGATCCTTCAAAAGTCATCGCTCGACCGGGAGGATATTTTTTAGCTCCCCAAGGGGCTGAGCGTGTGGGGGATGTCTCAAATGTCGTCTTCAGTAATGGATGGGTAAGGCGTGACAATGGCGAAGTGTTTGTCTATTATGGCTCATCGGATACTAGAATGCACGTGGCTGTTTCCACTGTCGGTCAATTGCTTGATTATGTACTCAACACTCCAGAAGATGGATTAAAGACAGGTCCAAACCTTCAGCAACGTATACAACTTATTAATAGAAATCTCGAAAAGCTTCACCGCAAGTAGTTATCATGCTTCTTATAGAGACTATGCTGTGTGGATGTTCTAAAGGTTAGCAGGTTTTCTATTTTGGAAGCAGTTCAGCGGTTTTGTGCCAATGTTCGATAAACTTGTTTACTTGTTTGCTGGGATCTCCCCGGAGAATCGTACTGCAATTCATAAGAGTCCGACCTGTGTGATAGGTACATTTCCACATATGGCTTTTGGGACCCGTACGATAATGAGGTTCTTTATCGATACCGCCTTCAAACCAGTCTCCGCCTCGTGCATCAATGATAAAAGATTGTATATATTCCCATTGACGGAGGAAATATTCATGGTATTGTGTCTCTTGAGGAAAAATTTTAGCAAACAGGAGTAATGCATTTAGTCCCTCGGCTTGTGCCCACCAATTTTTTGTACCTTTGATAATAGTACAGTGGTTATCCCCCTTAAAATAGTACCCGCCGTCACAAAAACCGCCGTTTTGTTTATCCCATCCATACTTCAGAGCATGATCGAGCATCTTTTTTGCAATAGTGAGCGTGCATATATCGTCCTTCAAGTGCAGTGCATAGGAGGCTTCCAGCATCAGAAATGCAGTTTCATAATCGTGGCCGAATGAGACATGATCTAATCCAAAATTCGCTTCCCGTTCCTCCCGGGAACTATCACGAAAAGTAACAGGTGTCCAATCATTGTGGAAGAATAATTGCAGATAACCTTGTTGTGCCACCTGTGTATCACGAATCAATTCGAGAAGTTCCTGAAGACGTGTTCGTACCAGAGGATCCTTCCAAACATGATACAGTTCAGTGAATGCCTCCATTAAATGAATTGAAGAATTTTGATCCTTGAATCCAAGCTCGTTACCATCGGAAGCAATTGTTTTATACTCCGATGAATTATCAAACGGCTTCCCTGTCCGCATAATAAATTGAAAGTACCCTTTACCTTTCGAATCGTAGGCATGGCCTTCAATCCAATGAAAAGCCATTTGCGCAAACTCCAACACTTCCGCGTCATGAGTTTGCGCATAGAGTGCGGCAAGGGCATACACAGCGAATGCATTTCCATATGCACGCTTTTCATCCCGCCATCCATTGACATTCGACATTCCGCCGTCGCGACTTCGAATTTGGAAAAATCCTCCGTACTCTCTATCCCACATGCTGTTTTTCAGAAAAGAAAAACCATGGCGGGCCATTTGCTCATACTCCTGCACACCGCCAAAAAATTCGCTCGCCTTGGACAACACCCATACATGCCGGGCTTGCGACACTATCATCTTTTCTTGCTGCGGAGCTAATTTCCAGTCATGAGTAACATTGGTAAAGTATCCCCCGCATTTTTTATCAAGAACCAACGGATACCATTTTTTAAGTATTCCATCCATAAATGCTTTTTGCATTTCTTTATTTATAACGGCTTGTTCTTGCATAGATATTTTTCTTCTCAGGTAAATTTTCTGTTGTTTGTTCAACAACGGCGGTTATCATAGAATCTTTAACAATTGATATGCCATGACTTTTTCTAATATTTCGTACTAAAAAGAAAGGAATTCATTATGATTTCACTCTATCCCTTTGATAAACATTCTTAAAATAATAATCGGATCATCACATGTTCATCGATAGTTATTTAACCAACATAAGCTTGCCGACCGCGACAGAAGTACCGGCTTGAAGCCGGCAGAAATACATTCCACTAGAAAGAGTGCCAGCATTAATTTGTACGCTATATATTCCTTCCGGCTTTGCATCATCAACAAGAGTTACGATTTCTCTTCCAAGCAGATCAAATATTTTCATTGAAACATGGCTCTTCGCAGACAGTTCATATCGAATGGTTGTTATCGGATTGAACGGATTAGGATAATTCGCATACAGAATCATTTTCTTGGGCAAGAGGCCTTCCATCCCCTGAGTGACATCTGATGTTTTAGCTTGCACTTGGTCGCCCGGCATATTTCCCCCATCATAATAATGCCACGCTGAACCATAAGGGTAATTGATTTGTGTGCTTCCACCTGTTAATTATGAATCGAAACTCAGACTCATATTTTGTCTTTTCGCACTATGCATTTCTATTGCAATACTATTTTCACCCCTTCGGAGAATATTTTTAAGGACCGAGGTTGTCTTTTGAGTAAAGATCAATGAATCTTGTGCATATGTACTGTAAGTAATTTCTCTCCCTGTAGGCAGGTTGAATCGCAGAACTTCTTGCTCATTGACGTAGATGATTGCTCCATTATGTCCTTTTACCCAAAGAACAATTGAAGGAATATTTTCAGTGCTATCGATTATGATCTTTTTTCTAAAATATGCTGTCGTAACTGTTTCTAATTCCGTTGCGGTACTGGTATCATTGATACTAGACAATGGAGCCGGTCCGTTCTTCCATTGAGAATCATCATACGACAACGAAGTCCAGTGAGCTACTTGTTTCGTCGTGTCCACCGAGAAATGAATGACTGCCGATGTATCCATCTCATGACCGTAGAGATCTATTGCCCTTAAATAGTACATATATTCATGGCCATGCTGTAATGAAAGAGTCACCGAATGATTTCGCGTTCCCGTGGTCGTGAATACATTTTCCATTTCGCTATACGGTTTATCCGATGTAATATAACGCAGCGTATCATATGAATCTGTTTGAATTTTTAGAACATACGATACATCGTAGGCAGTAAACGGTGAGGAAGGCAATCTCGTAATACGGGGCGGGTAAGGCTGCCAAGCATTGATGGTATTAATAACGGAAACCAGTGTATCGGCGATCTTCTGGTGCGTGGCAACCGTTGGATGTCCGTTATTGACATATCCCCCATTATAATATGGAAACGATGCATAGAATACATTCGTGTGTCCCAATAAATTTTCTTCTGAAACGACTTGCGATACATTATCCTTAATCCATTGGATGCCATTGGCAGCCACAGCAAGTATTTGTACGTGTGGATACACATCCATAATTGTAGAGATAAATTCATGGTACTTATTTCGATATATGACAGCATTTGCAGGATCAACCTGACCTGAATAACCGCCCCATCCATTATAATCATTCAATCCGAGACAGATAACTACTAAATTGGGCACCCAATTTGAGTAATCCCATTTAGGTGTTGGTGTATACACGAGAGTCCGGTCAAATTCGCTTGGGAGGTTATTGGAATAATTCCCTAGATAGTCTAAGACAAGCCCAAAACCGCCACGAGCGGATATCTGATACTGAGCGTTATAATTTCTGGCGATCATGGGACCAAAACTTTTATAGATATCCGTATAAGAATCATTTGGCGCGCCACCTTGCCCTGTCCACTCATTTCCTGAAGCGACGGTATAGGAGTCTCCGATAAATTCAATCTTTTTTTCTGGTTTAATCGGAGGATGTAAAAGGTTTTTCCCATTATCTAAAACAAATCCATTGAAAGCAAATTTTGTCCAGTTCAATTCACTTCTTAAGGTAAATAATATTTTATGATTGGCGTTGGTAAGTCCTGACACTAGAGTATAAGAAGCAATACCTGAAATATTCCCATGAAAAATCGTGTATAATGAATCATCTATAAACACATTATTGTAACTGAAATTATCGTTAGTTTTTACGCCGATACTTGTTCCTTCAAACTCAGCATAAACATACACACCCGGCCATGAATGGGTTGGTGCCAAAGAATCTGAAAAATCCCATCTTCCAAAATATTAAATATACGGATGATTGGCAAGAATAACATTCACCGCATGAAGAATGCCACATTCTAAACAGGATAACAATAAAACCATCATAGTTCTTTTCATATCGCACTTTTCTCTATTATTACTTTGTCACTGAGAATATTTTATTTTTTCCCATCGCATCGATGATTTGAGCAGCGATCTTTTGATGTGTCTCCACGGTAGGATGGCCGTTCGCTACATACCCACCGGGGAAATCATCGAAGTGGGCATAGCATACATCCTTTTTATCATTTTGTGTTTCTTCCTTCACTACTTCTTGAACATTTTTTTGTATCCATTCAGGAAAAGCAGCAACCGCAACGATTTTTACCCCGGGATACACCATGCGAATTGTTTTTATAAAATCGTGATATTTTTGACGAAATAATTCAGACTTCTCTATAGACACGTTTCCTTCTTTATCTTTGAGTCCGGAATGGTCATTAAGCCCAAGACATACGACGACCACATCTGGAATCCATTTCGAAAAATCCCATTTGGGCTCCGATGCTTCCATCAACGTTCTATCAAAGAAGATGGGCAGCGTTCCATCCCGCTTCCCCTGCCAATCACACACGAGTCCGGCACCTGACCTGCAGGTAGTTTGGTATTGTGCGTTATAATACCGGGCGATAGCTGGTGCGAATCCTTTATCGATATTTGTCGCAGGAAATCGTCCTTCCCAAGGCAATTCTTGAACCGTTGCTTCATTGCTTTCCGCGGCAGTAAATGAATCCCCAATGAATTCAATTTTTCGTGTCGGTTTTGCCTGCGGCGGAAAAAGATCTGCGCCTTCATCGAGCAATAGACCTGAAACTGAGAAAACTGCATCGAACATAATATTTCTTTTACTGAACAAAAGTGTATGGTGGATATTTACCAAACTATCAGCAAGCAGGTAATCTGCCTCGCCTGTGATTGTTCCGTGAAGGACTTTTAAGAATTTGCCGTCGATATAGACATTGTAATAATTGATACTATCAGTCATACGTATTCCGATGCTTGTTCCGCTGAATTCGGCAGAGAGATACACCCCGGGCCATGAATGCCGCGGATGAAGCGAATCGGTCATATCCCATCTTCCGTAATACTGAATAAAACTATTGTTTGCGGGAATAAAATGTGTTGAATACGACATCGTAGAAACTCCTAGAACGAGAAGAACAATAAACAGAAACCGAAATACATGATTCATATTTTCACTCACTTCCTTATTCTTGAAAGGCGTAGATTCATTCTTTATAACTATCCACTAAACTGACAATATTCAACGATCGATTAAACTCATCTTGTTGAAGCTGAGTCTTTACTGTTATTGTCTTTGGGATTCCGGGAATCAGGTCAAAATAATTATCGCTAAAGAATCCATTCGCATTACTGCAGGTAAGATAAACATTTTTTGCCAGTGTATTTGTTGTCAATATTATTGTAAATCCTGAAATTGACTTTGTGATATGCTGCATAAATTTTGGATGTTTGAGATCCAGATCCTTAGGAGATTTAAAATAGGAAATGTTTTCCGCAAGCAGAGTATCTCCCTGTTTCAAACGGCAGAGAAGCACGAGGCGAGATTCATCGGTACCAGATACAAGCTGCGACGTCGAAAGAGTTGCAGCAATTTGTGAATGGTTCGGTTTCACGTTCACAGGCATCGAATTGTGAGATACGATCTTTCCTGCAAAATCCAAAACAGTTATATCGAGTAGGGCATTGATGCTCTCTACTTTGTCTGATACAAGATGAATCTTGACATTATCCACTGACAGGACAGGTGAAATGAGAACCGATGCGTAGGAATTTTTCGCCGTATAATGAAGCGCCTTCCATCGTCCATAATAATCGATGCTTGACCACGAAGCAACCGGCCAGCAATCATCGATTTGCCAGTATAAACTTCCCATGCAAAAGGGCATTGCACGGCGATGCGATTCCATTGCCACTTTCACACCTTCCGCCTGCAACACTTGACTTACATAAATATACGATTCAAAATCTTTCGGCGTACGATACGATTGATCCATATACCATTGAATCAACCTGTTTCCATACTCTTTGTCGCGCCGCTCATCAGCCATACAACGTTGATGAGAAAGCATGACATCAGAATGAAGCGTTCTGTCTTCCGGTTGTGCATACTGGACAATCGTCGATAACTCCGGATATGATTGAAATCCGTACTCGCTCACAAAGCGGGCAAGATTGGATGTGTAGCGTTCAAACGGTTCCTTTCCATGCCACACTCCCCAATAGTGAATATCGCCGTCACTCGCTGATATATTTTTAAATCCCGCCCCAGGACTGGTGGGATGGTAGTATCGCGTTGTGTCCGCTTTACGTATAGCTGAAGGAATCACTTCATAAAATAGTTTTTCTGCATCATGCTCGAAGGCGCGTTGTGCCCCTTCATCATATTTTTCTTTCCATCCCCACTGATACCATGCAACTTCGTTCTCATTATTTCCGCAATACAATGCGATACACGCATGGTTACGCATGCGGACAATGTTGTCGATGACTTCCAGCCGAACATTTTCCATAAACTTGTCGTCACCCGGATACATGGCACAGGCAAAGTTCATCTCCTGCCAAACGAGAATTCCATACCTGTCACACAATTCATAGAACTGATCGTCCTCATAGTTTCCACCTCCCCAGACACGCAGCATATTCATATTAGCTTCTGCCGCTGAGCGGACAATATGTTCGCATCGTTCTTTCGTCACTCTGTTTTGAAAATTGTCCTGGGGAATATAATTTGCTCCCTTCATGAATACGGGAACACCATTCAACCGAACAAACATGCTTGTACCGAGAGAATCCCTTTCTCGAACAATTTCAACGGATCGAACACCAAACTCTGTCGAATAAACATCCTGATGGCCAGAATCATCCTTTATGGTTATTTGATACTTGTAAAGTTTTTGTGCACCTAATCCATTCGTCCACCAGAGCTGTGGATGGGCAAGATGCCCGCTGAGTTCTATCTGATTCATCCCGGGTTTGAGATGAAGTATTTCCGTCAACAAATTGACACTATCCATGGTAACAGAGGCAGAAACCTTTTGCTCTTTCTGAGAAAGAATATGTACTGCGGAAAGTATACCTGCATCGGATACGGAAATATTCTTTTGCTGAATATGAACATCCTGTATTTTAAAATCACTCCACGCTTCTAAATAGATCGGACGCCATATGCCGCACGTAATCAAGCGCGGGCCCCAGTCCCACCCGTAATGAAACTGCGCTTTACGGGAATACATGGCAATCTTTACATCCGCTTGATCATTATTAGAAAATGCCTGAAGTTCAAAAGGAGCAGCTTTATACTTCGGCATATTTTCATCAAAGACATTTCTAAACCGAATTTCAATGTGATTCCCTTTTTCTCGTAAGAGACTGCGGCAATCGAACCTCCATGTACGGAACATGTTGTTCGCTTTCAGGACAAGCGAATCATTCAGAGCCACTTCTGCGTAGGTATCCAGTCCTTCAAAGACAAGCTCAACGACTTCTTTACTTAATAATTCTGCCGGTACGTCAAAAGTTGTTTCATAGATCCAGTTCTTCTCACCAATCCATTGCAGCGATTGTTCGTTTGTGCCAACAAATGGATCCGGTATCGACTTATTCCTCATCAGATCAGTATGAACGCACCCTGGCACTTCCGCTGGATACCAGTGTCCGGTATCTTCCTGTTTAAATTTCCAATGTTCTTGAAGCTTGATTTTCATCTTATTTTCAACGTTCGCAGAAAATGAAATTTGAAAAATAAGCATACCCGCTATACAGGTAAAGATAAAGAAGTGTTTCATAACTCTCCGAGAATGTTGTATTGTTCATGAATTCACGGAACGTACTTGAAATGCGAGCTCGTGAATGTTTGGTGTTTTATTCCGCGTAGAACAGTTTTGCATTTCTTTTGATTGATTGTTACTATACACTCGATCAACGACACCGTACAATACTGTGAACAGAATATCACTTTTCAGATTCTCCATCAGCGTAGCGCTATTGACGTTCGGGTTCTTGTTCGTCCATTTCTCTTTTCTCCAGCCGGTTATGACATACACTTTTGCATTCATTGGAACATCAATCTTTTTTTGTTGGATGTGTTGGCTGATTTTTCGAGTTGACCTTCCAAAAGATTATATATACTACTGTCTTGGACTCGCTTTATTACTCCAGATAAGCTTTCTCACCGTCTCTCCTATCGGCTCGGATGATGTGTACCGTTACATGTGGGATGGAAAAGTACAGACATCCGGATTAAATCCGTACTCGTACGCGCCCAATTCTGATTCGCTGAATCATTTGCATTCGGTTCTGCTTCCGGCATCCGTGAACCACCTTGATATTAAAACTTTGTATTTTCCGTTCAGTGAATGGATATTTTCTCTTTGCTACCAAATGAGCGGCGAAGCAATCTGGGGATATAAGGTGATATTACTGTTCTCTGAAATCGCAACCATTATTGGATTAATCTTACTCACAAGTCGACTTCAAATACCATCCAAGTTTGTTCTTCTTTATGCGCTTTGTCCTTTATCGCTCTTTCAATTTGCAATCGACTGCCATCTCGATGAATTAGGTTTTCCATTTCTCATATTTGGCGTCTTAGCATATCTTCAGAGAAAAACTACACTTGCTTCGTTTTTACTAGGTCTTTCAATGTCGATAAAACCTGTCGGACTAGTATTGCTGCCGATATTGATTATCCACGAACAAATATGGAAAAAAAGAATACTTCTCTTGGTTATTCCAGCACTAACCATATCATTTCAGTTTATTCCATATCTGTTGAATTCCAATCCATTCGAAGCCTTGTTCACATTTGTAAAACATTGGACATTCAATGGCGTTGTCTTTGAATCCCTCAATCTTTATTTTTTCAATAATCAAAAAACCAGACTCATCTGCGCTCTTCTTTTTGGACTCTTTCTTTTACTCCTCTCCATGAGCAAAAAGCCGCTCTTCGATAAATTGTATCTTTCTGTTCTGTTGCTCCTTCTTTTTTCACCCGTCGTGCATCCCTGGTACGTTGCTTGGCTCATGATCTTCCTGCCAATAACGCAGCGATGGTCGGGCATTCTCTATGTTGCGACAGCAAGTTTAACCAGTCTTACCATTCTCAATTATAAACTGTTTGGTGTTTGGAAGCAAGAACCTGCAGTTTTAATAATCGAATACCTGCCGGTCATTGCATTTCTCTTCTTTGAACTCTGGACTCCTCAAAACACGGTGGCCCTGATTGATAAAACCATGGAGCAATAATTTCATCATACTTCTTCACCTCTGATGAAGAGAGAACTTTCTGATATCGACTTTCATTTCTTCGACAATCAGGTATTCATTCCATTACATCTTAAGAAGCTGCTTCCACATGAGAGCAGCTGCTCCAAGAATTGCTGCGTTTCCCTTAGGTAAGCTCGACGGCAATAGCCGTACTTTGTTCTTAAAGATATTGAGAAGAAATTCTTCCATATATTTCTTTGTGGGTGAAAATATAAAATCCCCTGCCGCTGCTAATCCGCCAAAAAGAATAATAGCTTCCGGACTTGTATGAGCGACAGAATCTGCAAGTTTCATGCCTAGATATCGCCCTGTCAATTCAAATGCTTCCAACGCAAGTTTATCTCCGCGCTGAGCTGCTTCGAAAACGCGTTTTGATGTAATTTGGTCGAGACTGATTTCACGAAGTTCGCTTGGAGGAGCAGGCATTTTGAGAAGTTCTTCAACGGTTCTTCGAATCCCGCTTGCCGAGGCATATGTTTCCAGACATCCGCGCCTGCCGCAGCCGCATTGACGTCCGTTCGGATCGACAATAGTGTGGCCAATCTCTCCTGCAAATCCATCATGGCCGTAGATTAATTCTCCATTTGCCACAATGCCGCTGCCAAGCCCTGTCCCCAATGTAATGACAATAAAATCTTTCATCCCCTTCGCCGCGCCAAATAACATTTCGCCCAATGCAGCGGCATTTGCATCATTGGTGAGTGCAACAGGAATAGAATACCAGCGGCGCAGCATCGCAACAACATCTACATATTTCCAGCTTAAATTTGGGGGCTGTTCGATAGTACCTTTATAATAGTTACCGTTGGGAGCACCCAAGCCGATACCTATGAGTTTCAGTTGATCTTTTTTTGAATTAAAAAGATTTTCTGCCTGAGTATGAAGCCGCTCAAAGAATTCTTCAGCCGGCCGATGCGCTTCTGTCAGCATCTCTCCTTCCGCGATAAGAATTCCACTCTTATCGACATAACCGAATTTCGTGTTGGTTCCTCCGATATCAACGCCAAGTACCACTTCTTTTTGATTCATCGTTATCCTTTTTTAAGAATATAAATGTGTCCCTTGAGTCCGTAGAACGCTAGGTAGATATAACAAATAATCGGTATAAAAAAAGATGCATGATAACCACCCATCATGTCGGCACACCACCCCTGTAAGAGCGGGACAAGTGCTCCGCCAAGGATCATCATGACGAGAAGTGACGAACCCTGCGATGTATGCTGGCCGAGGCCTTTGATGGCGAGGGTAAAGATATTAGACCACATGATGGAGTTGAACAGACCAACGGCGATAACCGTCCAGAGCGCAACATATCCTCCAGTAATTGTCGTCACAACCAGCAAGCAGATAATGATGAGTGAAAAAACAAACAGTGTTCTGGCGACATGCGATTTCCCGATCATGAATCCGATGAATTGAATTGTCATGAACCCAAGGTACGGCAGCGTTGAGAACACTGAGAATTTTTCCCCGCTCTGAGTACTCTCGAAGAGGACGATGCCGGATATGAGACAATAGATGACAAGCGCCGATAATGCCATTTTCAAGTACATTACCCCAGTACTCTTATTATCACCTAATGAAATTGAACCCAGGAACCGTCCGATCATAAGCCCACCCCAGTAATATGCCAGGAACGATTTAGCATTGATTTCCGCTAATCCGGCCACTTCTTTTGCATAATTGATAAAAAGACTGCCGATGCTCACCTCCGCGCCAACGTAAACGAAAATCGCGATCATACCAAACTCTAGATGGGGATACCTGAGCGCCCCGATTCCTTTTTCTATCTTTTCGGTGCTGATGAATTGCGGCAGGTGTGTGAATTTAACGGCAACAGCTAGTAAGATAAAAATTGCCGCGAATACCAGATAGGGTAATTGAATGCCCATTGCGGTCATTGGTAATCCTTGATCGGTTAGAATCTGCTGACCGGCGGTATTAAGCAATGGAGTACCTATTTTTGCGAAGAAGTGAAATACAAGATACCCACCGATGATAGGTGCTATTGTAGTACCCAGAGAGTTCCATGCTTGTGAGAGGTTGAGACGGCTTGATGCGGTCTCCGGCTTACCGAGAAGTGCTACATAAGGATTGGCCGCAATCTGCAGCAGGGTAAATCCAATTCCGAGAATGAAGAGCAGTCCGAGAAAAAGGCCATATACTTTGATATCCGCAGCAGGATAAAATCCGGTACAAGCAGCGGCAGAGATCAGAAGACCGAGGATAATACCGTTCTTATATCCCATTTTGCTCATGGGGTCTCCCCAGAGTACCGAAATAATGAAATAAATGACCGATCCGATAAAATATGCACCGAAAAAGGTGAACTGTACAAACATCGACTGGTAGCGGTTAAGCTCGAACATTTTTTTAAGGAAAGGAATAAGAATGTCGTTGAGCACCGTGATAAATCCCCACATAAAGAAAAGCGATGTGAGGATAACTAATGCTGAAGTATATTTCGGAGATTTTTCCGTCATTATCCACCTTCCAGTAAAGTTGTTTGAATACCATTACGTCCGCATACATTCAACCAGAAAGCAGCCATGAGAATTGAGTGATTTGAGCAAATTGTCTTATTCATAAGCATTATTAAAACAATAAATGGATTTCTGCTAAAAAGCCAGTCAGGACTAATAAGAGAACTCTTTGCCAAGGTTACCGTGAACAGATACTGAGTGTCTTTTCATACTAAATCTTGAGAATAGAACCAGAAAAGACCCCATAAAGTATTTCATCGACGGTATATAGGTATATAATAGAGAAGAATGAACAAACTCCTTGCCAATAAGTTAGTTCTCATTAAATCGACAATCAATAACTCACAAACTATCAAAATAAATTATGGAAACATAAAGATTAAATAGAAAAGATTGGTTCTTCTTCACATGGCAATTCTCCGTTATTGTTCGGATATTTAATAGGACGAATTGACCAATTTAGAGGATATTCGCAAATTATTGTAAGAAGGGTGTTTTTGGGAACTGTCGTCATATACGAACCCTATTGGGGGAACCAAAGGAAAACATTTCGACGTTTATCTAATTACAAATACTTTATCTCCGTTCACACAATTGTTCAACGTGTTATGGTGTAATATATGATCTATTGTTTATCCGATCTTCTTTTTCAGCAACGCAGCAACAGAACATCGCACATTGCACTTATAGATGGAGAACACCGGCTCACATACACAGAACTGATTCATCAGACAGAACGATTTGCAGCAATGTTGCAAGCCCGGGGAGCACAACGAGGCGACCATATTGCCGTTTACCTGCAGCGCTCCGTTGAATCTGTTGTTGCTCTTTTTGCTGTGTGGTCTCTCGGCGCCGTTGTCGTCATTATCAATGATGTGCTGAAGAATCGGCAGGTTAACTACATTATCGATCATTCGGAAGCTTCCTTTCTCATTACAGACAATCGTCTTCACGCCTCACTGACTGAGGTTCCATTGAGCACTGATCGCATTCTCACCGTTGACACTGAAAAGCCAGCCGACCAACAATTTACTCCCTCTCGTATCATTGGTGCCGATCTTGCTCTCATCATCTACACCTCGGGATCTACCGGCATGCCCAAGGGGATCATGCTGTCGCATAATAATCTTCTTTCCGGCGCCCACATCATTACAGATTATCTTCATCTCACACAAGAAGAGATCATCATCAGCCTTCTGCCATTTAGTTTCGACTACGGGCTCAACCAATTGTTAACAGCATTGCTCGTCGGTGGAACTTTGGTGATACAGCGTTCTGTGTTGCCTGCTGATATTTGTAATACCTTGAATCGTGAGCGGGTCACAGGCATGGGAGCTGTGCCAATGTTATGGCAGCAGTTAGCAGGAGGCCGATCACCGTTTATTAAAACGCAGTTCCCACATCTCCGTTATATTACGAACACCGGCGGTCGGATGCCGGAGAGCATCACTAAACTTTTCAGGCAAACTCATCCACACATCCACATCTATTTAATGTTTGGCCTTACTGAAGCATTCCGTTCTACTTATCTTTCACCAGATCAAGTCGATGTTCGTCCAAGTTCTATTGGAAAAGCAATTCCGAATGTAGAACTCTTAGTACTCAATGAACGAGGTGAAATGTGTAAGCCGGGTGAAGAGGGAGAACTTGTCCATCGGGGTGCAAACATCGCGATGGGGTATTGGCGGGATCCTGAAAATACCGCTAAAAGATTCCGGCCGGCTCCATTCCAGCAAGGAAAAGGCGGACAGCCGGAGATTGCAGTGTACTCGGGTGACTATGTGAAAACAGATGAAGAAGGATACATCTATTTTATCGGTCGCAAAGATCAAATGATTAAATCGCACGGTATGAGGGTAAGTCCGGAAGAAATTGAAGATTGCATTTTTGCATCACATATGGTGAAACACACAGTAGCATTTGCTGTCCCCTTTGATGACGTGAAAAACAATATCATCATAGCTCTTGTACCATCCGATCCATCATCGTTTTCAGAAAAGGAATTGCATCTCTACTGCAAAATGCAAATGCCAGAATATTTGCGACCGGATATCATATGGATGCTTGAGCGATTTCCTGAGACTTCCTCTGGAAAACCTGACCGCGTCCGTCTTCAGGAAATGTTCAAGGAACGTAGCCATATATCCTGAAATGCTTCACCGAAGCCAAATTCGAAATTGCTTACTCCATAACGGGAGGAAAAAGATGTGAGATCAGACCCGTTCTACAACACACTCTTGGATCGTCTGACAGCTTCATGGGTAGCACAGCCGGACAAGCCAGAGGAAACTCCAGAATCAACCTTGAAGGCCCTCTGTTTTTTCGCTGCAGGCGTTCCTGTTTCGGTCCAGAAAGCCTCGCAAGAGAACGTTCCGGAGTTAGACGATCATTCGCGTATACAACTCCAGAGTCTTGTTGAAAAACGTCTCGCCGGCTTGCCCCTTGCCCATATCACAGGACGCCAACATTTTCTGGGGATAGAATTATTGGCAGGTCCTGAGGCCTTAATACCACGAATCGAGACTGAAATCCTCGGTCACGCAGCACTTGCGATTGCAAAATCCATCGCAGATGCCCAGGGTGCCGTTACTATTCTGGATGTATGCACTGGATCTGGAAATGTGGCACTCGGCATCGCTTCAAATGAGTCCCGGTCGAGAATATTCGGGTCAGATCTTTCCGAAGATGCGGTTGTGCTTGCTCAAAAGAATGCACAGAATTTGAAATTGGATAACCGGGTCGAATTCAAGCAGAGTGATCTCTTTGCTGCGTTTGAGTCGGACGAGTTTTATAAGAAAATGGATCTCGTGACCTGCAACCCTCCGTATATCCCATCGACGAAGGTCAGCAGCATGGATCCGGAAATTTCACAACGCGAGCCCCGTCTGGCTTTTGATGGAGGCTCACTCGGGATTACGATCCTCACGCGATTGATCAGGGAATCTCCGAAATACCTCAAACCAAACTCATATCTTTGTTTCGAGGTTGGACTCGGGCAAGGGAAAGCCATGGAGCAAAGGCTCAAGAAGGAAAGTATTTACTGCAACATTCAGACTTATGTCGACGCTACCAATCAGGTACGAGCATTGTCGGCGCAAGTCGCGTAGACTCATTCTTTTTAATGTATCAATCTTTAAGTCACTAAAAAACTTCGATGAAGTGCGAATAAGATTATAACTCCATCATTAGCATTTGACTACTCTTGTACTCGTAGAATTCCTTATTGATTAAAGGTAAATGTTTGATTAAGTTTATTCTACATTCATCTCATAGCAAATGCAAGAAAAGAACGTCAGATATTCTTATCAGGGAAATCCATGAATGATCCAATGAATTGGCTGAAACTCGACACGAAGCAAACAGTTGAGAAAATAATAAAAACGATTCATCATCAAGTAAGGACTATCCTTCGAAAGAAGGGTGTCATTATTGCTGTGTCGGGCGGCATTGACAGTTCCGTTTGTGCTGCATTATGTACAAAAGCACTGGGAAAAGAAAATATACTTGCTCTCTCATTGCCTGAACGTGACTCGTCGTCTGATTCGATAAGACTTGCTCAACAAATTGCTGGCGCGCTTGGAGTCAAATTACAAATAGTAGATATTGCTCCCATTCTCAAGGGAGCTCGATGTTATGAGCTTCAACTCGAAGCAATACGCCGAGTATTTCCTGAGTATGGAGAGGACTGGAAACATAAGATCTCACTTCCGTCTATTCTTGAAAATGATCGCTTGAACCTTTCTTTCCTTACTGTTCAAAGTCCGGACGGCGAAAGCAAATCGTCCCGTATACCTTTGCAAGCATATCATCAGCTTATTGCAGCGACAAATCTGAAACAACGTACACGGAAAATGACGGAATATCTTTTTGCAGATCAATTAAACTATGCTGTGTGCGGAACACCAAACCGCCTTGAATATGATCAAGGCTTCTTTGTAAAGCTGGGTGATGGAAGCGCTGATTTCAAGCCAATAGCTCATCTCTACAAAACTCAAGTCTTTCAGCTCGCCGAGGCGCTTGTTATCCCAGAAGAAATACGTAAACGTACACCGACTACAGATACGTTCTCTCTCCCGCAAACCCAAGAAGAATTCTATTTTTCGCTTCCCTACGGGCAAATGGATCTTTGCCTTTATGGATTCAATCACAATATCCCTTCGGCTGAAGTAGCTCGTGCAGCAAATCTTACCTCAGAACAAGTGGAGAGAATTTTTAAGGATATAGAGAAAAAACGTCGCGCGACCATCGCACTTCATCTTCCGCCTCTTCTGATCGACGTCGTTGATGAGATCAACGATATCATTCAATCGACCGTTCGTCTATCAAAGGAAGTGTAATTTCGATGTGCGGAATAGCCGGAATCGTCAATCTCTCTGACCATCATGATCCACCACCTGTTGAGCTGTTGCAGTCGATGATCGGTGCTATTCGCCACCGCGGACCGGATGAGTACGGATTATATAGAGATACGCATGCCGGTTTAGTCCATGCACGGCTCTCTATTATCGACCTCCAGGCAGGCCAGCAACCCATGTCCAATGAAGATCGGACCCTTTGGATTGTCTTCAATGGAGAAATTTTCAACTTCATCGAATTGAGAAACGAGCTTGAGAAATTAGGTCATCACTTTCGAACCCATTCAGATACAGAAGTCATTCTCCATGCATTTGAATCTTGGGATATCGATTGTTTCTCTCATTTCAACGGCCAATGGGCGCTTGCATTGTGGAACACGCAAACGCGCAATCTTATATTATCTCGTGATCGAATCGGTGTGCGGCCGTTATACATTCACGAAAGCAATGGGAGAGTCCTCTGGGGAAGTGAAATGAAAGCGATATTTGCCGATCCTTCAGTTCCTCGCTCCATCAACCCTCAAGGCCTTGATCAGACATTCACGTATTGGGCATCGATAGCTCCGGTAACGGTATTTGAGGGAATCGATGAACTGCCTCCGGCTTCTATTCGAGTGTATGGACCCCATGGCGAGAAGAAGGAAAAAATGTATTGGAGCCCGTCATACCCTGAGGCACCAGGAAGTTGGGAACACAGTTCTACTTTCCCAACGCTTGCTACTGCCACGGAAATTCTGCGCGAAAAATTAGAACAGGCAACAAAATTACGAATGCTGCGTTCAGATGTACCGGTGGGAAGTTATTTATCTGGCGGATTGGACAGTTCTGTGATTGCCCAGCTAGGCCGACAAGCAAAAGAAGGCCGATTTGAAACGTTTTCCATTCGATTCGATGATACTGAATTCGACGAGACTGAATACCAAAGAACGATGGCTGCTACATTGAACAGCTCTCACAGAGAAATCATTGTAACTAGGAAAGATATCGCACAAGTTTTTCCTGATGTTATCTGGCATACCGAACGGCCGATACTCAGAACAGCTCCTGCACCCTTATTCCTCCTTTCCAAGTCGGTGCGCGAAGCCGGAATAAAGGCGGTCTTGACCGGCGAAGGAGCCGATGAAATGTTAGCTGGATATGATATTTTCAGAGAAGCGAAGATTCGTCAATTCTGGTCTCATCAGCCGAATTCGAAGGTCCGGCCATTACTTTTTGATCGGATCTATCCATATCTCGCACGGTCGCCGCAGCGTGCAAGAGGAATGGCTTTTGAATTCTGGAAAAAAGGACTCGAACATGCCAACACACCCGGATTTTCCCACGAGCCTCGATGGTCGACTACATCATCGTTGAAAAAATTCTTGTCTAGAGATTTTTTGACCTCTCTTCAGAACAATCCATCTCCTACTCCCCTGGATAATCTGCCCTCCAATTTTAACCAATGGGATTCTCTCGCACAAGCACAATATCTTGAAATAACAACACTGCTTTCCTCGTACTTGATTTCGTCCCAGGGTGATCGTATGTTAATGGCTCATTCCGTCGAAGGTCGTTTTCCTTTTCTTGATGCCGACGTTATGCAATTCTGCAATGATCTTCCGACAGAATACAAACTCGCTTTTCTTGAAGAGAAACGCATCTTAAAAAAAGCGGCGGATGGACTGATTCCAGAATCAATTATTCACCGCAAGAAGCAGCCATACCGTGCGCCGGATGCTGCAAGTTTTCTTAGTCAAGATACACCGGCGTATGTTCAAGAGCTGTTTTCGGACCGTAAGCTTAAAGAGAGCAGAGTTTTCAATTCACAAGCAGTTCAGGGTTTGTACGAAAAATGTATTTCAAAACGTGAGCATGTTCGTGAACCCGGTTTATTCAGCAATACAGATAATATGGCATTTGTAGGAATTTTATCTACCCAGCTTGTTGTTCAACAGTTTATTGAAACATCCGCTCCAAGATATGGAGCAGAATTCGAATTCAAAACATTTGTCGATTGCATTCAACATCCATTACTAGCGCATTAAAGGATACTCTCATGATTGACCAGCAAGATATTCAGAAAACAGTAAGAGATTTTATCCAGCAGAATTTTATTTTTGACCCGAACACGGCATTAGTGAATGACGAATCACTCTTGGGAGTAGGAATTATTGATTCAACAGGTGTGTTGGAACTTATTGGATATTTAGAGGAAAAATTTCAGCTTCAATTTGGAGACGATGAACTCGTTGCAGAGAATTTCGATACCATTTTAAAAATAACTGCATTTTTACAGAAGAAGCTCGACAAACAATAAACAATTTCCCGCCAGTCTTATAATAAATTTTATCTAACTATACTATGAGGTAACGTAAACTTCCATAAAATTTCAGGCACCAACACCAAGCAACACTATTGCAAGAATTCAAAAAGGTGTTTTGCAAGTTGCTGTACGCATCAATGCCTTCCCAAATAATAATTATTGGCAAGGCATTGTTTAGCTTCCTAACTCCTGATCCTCAGTTATTTATTTTTATTCTACTGTAACCCACTATCTTTGAACATAGTAGAAGTTCTGCTCCTCTCCCTTTTTCATCGAACTCGTCGTTTCATTTTTCCATGAATAAAAAAAGCCTCACTCTTATTTCTTGTGAGGCTTTGAGAACTTATCAACCAGCGTCCTTCTTACGAGAGACGCTACCGATTTGAGCTTACAACGTGTATGTCAATGTCTATCGATCAATTCCTACCCGATACTCATCCCTGACGGTTGGTGCGAGTTATGCAGCCACCTCGGCCGAACTGTGAATTCTCTTCTGAACCTTGAGATCATCGAGATTCACGCGAAAGAATTCATCGCTACAATACTGAGGAACGATTTTATTCAAATACTGGTACACAAGATCTGTCTTGCCAGCTCGGGCTACATTAATAAGCAAGTTAATATCGCGAATGAGCGACGATGATTCTTCACTAATAGGATTTCGACCGTTTCTATAATCTTGGGCTGCCGAATGGAGATTGTCACCATTGCTGCAGACAAATATTTTTTCATGACTCGATCGCGTTTGATTCTCCGTTGCATAGAACAGTTCTTCGTGCATCTTCTCACCTTTCTGTAAACCGGTGAATACGATATCGATATCAGTTCCTTCACGTAACCCGCTGAGTCGGATGAGGTCACGCGCAAGATCAACAATTTTTATTGGCTGACCCATATCAAGAACAAACGTCTCCCCACACTTCCCCAATGCACCGGCTTGCAGCACAAGCTGTACAGCTTCAGGAATCGTCATAAAGAATCTTGACACATCAGGATGTGTTATTGTCACTGGCCCACCCGAGCGAATCTGATTCTCCAAGATAGGTACAATACTTCCTCTGCTACCAAGGACATTGCCAAACCGTACTACAACAAATGCCTTGTGATGGTTCACAGCAGCATTACGGACAACCAACTCGGCAATACGCTTCGTCACTCCCATGACGCTTGTCGGATTGACTGCCTTGTCCGATGAAATCATGACAAACTTTTCTACTCCATAGCGAGCTGCGAGTTCAACAAGGGTCTGCGTACCTAAAACGTTATTGGTCACAGCATCGAGACAATTCTTTTCCATCAATCCCACATGTTTATGGGCAGCTGCATGGAAAATGATTTGCGGTTGAGATTCCTCCATGACATGAATCATTCGATCACGATCTCTGATATCTGCAATCACTGTTTTAAATGTTATCGCCTGGCCAACCACACCATGTTGGGTCTTGATCTCGTTCGCGATCTGGAAAATAGAATTCTCTCCGTGACCCAGCATGATGAGCTCTTTCGGATGGAAATTGATAATCTGGCGGCAGAGTTCGCTTCCGATGGATCCACCGGCCCCTGTAACCATCACCCGCATCCCTTGAATGAGTTTCCACAAATTAATTTCGTTGATTTCGATAATCCCGCGCCGGAGCAGGTCATTGATTTGAACCTCGCGCAATTGCGCAACAGCGGATCCAGAGAGGATTTCAAAAACCCCGGGAATTGTTTTGCTTGTCACCTTCAGCGTTTGGCACATCTGAACAACACTTTTGATCGTTTTTCCAGAAGCCGTCGGCATCGCAATAATGATTTCATCAATCCCATATTCTTTCACGATGTCGGGAATATGCTCAAGCATCCCCACTACCTTGACACCGTGTATGTTTACATTCTGTTTGACTGGATCATCATCGACAAATGCGATAGGCTTCATGCCTAATTGCGGATTTGTCCGAAGCTCTTTGACGATCATCGATCCTGCAATTCCGGCGCCGGCAATGAGAACATTTTTGTTTTTGACTTTTGTGCCAATTCGTTCATTGAAGACATACACAAGCCTGATCATAACCCGTACGCCGCCGACCATCAGAATCGTTAGCAAACCATCGATAAAAGGTATCGAAAGAGGAAAACCCGCTGTAACCAAACCGAATGGTTTTAAGATTCCAAAGAATACGATAACGCATGAGAGCCAAGATGCCATGGTCGCAATAAATAATATAGCGACCTCATCCACACTGGCATACACCCAGTAACGGTTATAAAATTTGCAAAGTTGAAACACGCTTAACTTGAGAATGAGTGATACCAGAGTATAGATGAGCAATGAATTGCCAAGTGCAACCACAGCATGAACCGTCTCGAGTCTCAAAATTAAAGACAGCATAGGGATAATGGAAAGAATGATAATATCGAGCACAAAAAGATGTCGATTCTGTGCCTTGAGGATGATAGTAAAGAAACGTTTGCTCATTGGATTTATAGCCTCTTCTTATACATATAGAAAATTGGTAGTTTTTTCAGCATAGTCCATTTAATAATGCAATTAATTAGGGGTCCGATAACCTTTTTTGCCTTGAATAAGTATATTAAGTTTAAAAGAAGACTGCTAATTAGAACTTTCTAATGCTTATTAGAAATCATTAATAAAGAAAACGATAAAAAATCTGTAACTGCTCAAAATGTTTTCAAGGATATAACGGCAAACCATGAGTATGAGTACAGTCATTCCCCACCTGTCCGCTCTGCAGTCTGGGGTGTGTTGATTTATGTATAGAACAAAAAAGCTCCCACTGGAAACATTATGTGGAAATAACAGAAGGATAAAGAAAAAGGTTCCCACTAGTCCCGCATAAAGTGTGGGAATCTGATGTCGCAGTACAGTATGACGGAAAAACAGCAGAAACGCGCATGAGAATAACAAAGAGAAACAAAGAAATATTCCCGTTTATTCCCACAAAAAAATCGGGATACAAAAATGCGAAAACTACGGGGATGGCAATCGCTGCAATCTTTGATCCAATGAGCTATTCAGAAAGTATATGCGGAGTAGTTATAAAAATCTAATAGTTATGAACAATGGACTTGGTTACTCATTATACTTGAAGTCGATGGAGAATATCAAAGGGGAGCATGCTACGAACTTCTATGATCCAACGCAGACCTTTCGTACAACATCGACAACACGGTGCAGATCGCTTGTTGTCATTCCCGATCCACTCGGGAGACAGAGTCCTTCCGCAAAGATCTTTTCTGTAACAACACCTCCTCGAATGCGGCAAGACTGAAATACAGGCTGAAGGTGCATCGGCTTCCAGAGCGGGCGCGATTCAATGTTTTCTTTTTCGAGTGCAAGCCGGATATCTTCACTCGAAGCTCTTGATTGTGAAGGATCGACAGTAATACATGTAAGCCAATAATTCGGCTCACCATACGGTGCAATAGGCATGAACTCCATTCCAGCGATATCCGCGAAGGCTTCTCGATAGAAATGATTAATTTCTTTCCGGCGTGCAATTTTCTTATCGAGGTTTTCCAATTGGCCTCGGCCAATTGCAGCAAGAATATTGCTCAGACGATAATTATAACCGATATGAGAGTGTTGATAGTGCGGGCCAGGATCACGCGCTTGTGTCGCTAAGAACCGTGCGTGATCCACATACTCTTTGTTCGCGGACACGAGCATTCCACCGCCGCTTGTGGTAATGATTTTGTTCCCGTTAAACGAGAGAACGCCCATGACACCGAACGAACCGGAAGATTTTCCCTTGTATGTTGCACCAAGCGCTTCCGCCGCATCCTCAATGATTGGCACTCCATGTTCTGCACAGAGCTTCAGAATAGGATCATAATCTGCCGACTGGCCGTAGAGATCGACGACGATCAACGCACGTGGAAGTTTCCCTCTCTTGCTGCATACGCGAAGTTCTTCCTCGAGCAAGAGAGGATCCATGTTCCACGTATCGGGAGAACTATCGATGAATACCGGAGAGGCACCACAGTATATAATGGGGTTTGCTGATGCAACAAATGTGAACGTCGAGCAGAGTACCTCGTCACCTTGTTGAATACCAAGATTCATAAGTGCTAAGTGAAGAGCCGCTGTTCCGCTTGCCAAAGCGGCAGCATGCGGTACGCCAACCCGTTCACAGATATCGCGCTCAAATGCATCCACTTGCGGTCCGAGTGTCGTTATCCAGTTTGATTCAAAGGCTTGGAGGAGAAACTCGCGTTCCCGCCCATCGAGGTGAGGCGGAGAAAGATAGATATGTTTCGTTTTCAAATCCATGATTCCTTTAATAATGATACAATGTGATGAAATGACCAGTATTTACAAATCATCCTATCGATGATCCAGAATTTATGCTGGACGTCAAAGCTGTTTGAAGCGGACGATGTCTATTGCATCGTTCAGCGTTCACGACCATTGACGGACTCCAATTCCTTTACTATTCTTGCATCGGGAAGTTAATGTGCAAAATATAACTTGTGAAGATGAACCAATTCCTTCGCATAGGGAATCCTCGCTAACCTCGGATTCATATATACACCTGATTGTTCATGGTATTGTTGTGGAATTTGATACCTTCTCGGCCACTAGGAGAAAATGGCCGCACAGTATTTCCTCGTCAGGCAGATACTTGAATTCTTCATCAAGCTTAGCGCGATCAAGAGATCCTTTTGGCAGACCAAGCGGAAGCATTTCGCTATAGGTTACCCGAAAACCGTTCTCTTGAGCAAGCGCAGTATAGGAACTTGGTCTGAGGCGATTCTGATAGTGCAGCCTGCAGTTCCCGATTCTGTCCCATTCCTTCTCCGAAAAGCGCAGGAAATTCCACTTCTCTCGTTCCGAACTTGAAAGATCATCATAGACATGTATATTATGTGCGATCCAACCTGAACGATCCAGAAGGTTGGCCGATTCACTAAAAATCTTTCTCAATTGCAATAGAGGGATATAGTTCATACAGGAATAACTGTAAATCATGTCAAACGATGCCATGGGCAGTTTTGACGTTGTCATGTCAAAGGGCGCTTTGTACGTAATTCCCAGGTCATACCATTGCTTCACCCAGTTCCCGCTGCCGGGAAGTAATTTTCGCCATCTCAACTCCAGGTCGTCCTGTGAGATGGAGGTGAGATTAGCGATCTCCCGTGCATGGTCAATGCAATATCTCACAGTCGCTTCCACGTAACTTTTTCTCATGTGTTTAACAATATCGGTCATGAGGATACTGCCGGCACCCATCCCGTAGAAAAGGGCCGGCACCACAGGCTGCCAACCCGCACCGATCTCGAGTATCCTTTTCCCCTTGACCGATTTGTCCGTCCTTTGCAACATTTGCAGCATCTGTCGAATAGGCGCGGGGTGGCCTTGTTGCCCGCGAGATGTACCCGTCAGTAATCGGGCAACATCCATAATCTTTTCTGCGAAGGGGAGATAGCCAATAGCTTTATAGGCAAGGACCCTGCGGCGCCATTTTTGCTGGGGAACGAAAAACATTATAATTTCCTTTTTGCATAGTTTATAGGATTAAAAAACAAGATTCTTTTTAGAAGTGGCACTAGAATAAATAATTGTTTTGTAATTACCAAGAGTGTAAGCGGGAGTCTTTCCCTCGGTGAGACGACCAATGTAAATTCTTGTGTATTATTTCTAATATATAATGAATATATAATTATTTGTAGCTATAATAGAAAGAATTAAATAATATTATTTGAAGAATATAAAAAGGATGTGGATTGAAAAACAAAGATCTCAATATCTAAAGATGAATTGAAATAAAGGAACTAGAGGACTAAAAATGGTACTGAAACAAATTCTGTATTTAGGGCATTGGATCATTAAGTTGGATAGAACAACATTCATATCCTTTTTAAACTATGCCCAAAAGAAAAGCGGTCGAACTAAAACCGGACTCTTAGTGGATATTGTATACAGTGTACTAAGGTACAAGATCTCTATAATAGAATATTTTCAATTTAATTTTTTCTTGGCAAAGAAAGAGGAAAGGATAAAATATGTCGGTACTCCACTCCTAGAAGAATATCAGTTAAAAATGAATCCAAAATCTGAGCGTTCTATAGTACATAACAAACTCAAATTTTTAGAAATCTATGCTCCATTTATCAAGCATGGTCATGCGACCTTGGCTGATTTGCAGGCTAATAACGATTCTGCTGTTAAAGTATTGCATAATAAATCAGGTAAAATCGTTCTCAAAAGTATTTTTGGTGAACGCGGTATGAGAATCGAGGTCATCTCTGTGAGAGATCTTGATTCACAGGCAATTATTAAACGTCTCGCAGCAACTGGAAACGACTTTGTCGAAGAGTATATCATCCAGCATAAGGATTTGATGAGACTAGCTCCATCGGCAATCAACACTCTAAGAATCGTAACTCAATTAAACAACAATAATGAAGTAGACATATTAAGTACGCTCCTGCGAATTTCTATTAATTCTGCAATCGATAATTGGTCTGCAGGCAATATAGCTGCACCAATCAATCCTACGACTGGCATCATAGAATGTCCCGCATGTTACAAGGACATTACAAAACCTGATGAATATTACCATCCAATTACAGGTGTTGAAATTGTAGGATTTAAAATACCATATTGGAAAGAATCATTACAACTGGCTAAAGATGCAGCCTTATTTAATAAAAATAACAGATCCATTGGTTGGGATATAGCTATTACTGATAATGGCCCCGACCTTATCGAAGGAAACCACAACTGGGATAAAGTTACTTGGCAGCGATTTGTCAAGAGGGGTTTAAAACCACTCATAGAGCCCTATTTATAAACAGCAAGCGAATAATTGATATCGAAGTTTAATAAAATAAAAGAAGCTATAAAAAAAGATGTGTGTCATCGACTTCGTGAATCAAACCACCGATCAAACACATACTCATACGTAAAAACCCTTCAGTTTGCCCAACGCACACACTCCATGCGAGTGCTGGGCGTGAACAGCACCTCAACTATGAATAAGTTAATGTGCGTTTCATACTACAAAATTTTTCTCTATAGCTGATCGATTTATTTATTCAGATTTGGGGTATCCAATTTGTCCTTCATAGGTCGTTTGTGGAGAGGTCTTGCCGGAACACCTACGACTGTCTCAAATGCAGGAACATCACGTATCACTGCTGCTCCTGCACCTACGATTGCCCAGTTGCCGATCGTTTTATTTTGAATGACTGTACTCCCGATACCAACGAATGCTCCTTCTCCTACTGTCACTCCTCCTCCCAAATTGACACCTGGACCAATCTGAGCATGCGTGCTAACGATCAAATCATGACCAACCGTACAGGCAGTATTCAATATCACATTTGAACCAATACGAGCACCGCTGTTTACAACCACACCGGCGAAAATGACAGTTCCATCTCCGACCACAACATCTGCAGCAAGTGTTGCACGAGGGTGGACGACTGTTATCATATGTTCGCCTTGTTCCTTCAGTTCCAAATAGTATTTCTGTCTAGTTAAATTATCTCCTATCCCAACAACTACAGCATCATGCTCAAATTCTCTGAATCTAGTAATTCCTCCCAATACCGGGATTCCTATAAAAGTTTTATTGTGCAGATACAAATTATCGTCCAGAATCCCAACAATCGAAAAAGCATTTGCGGTTTTATTACAAGCCAATATTGTATTGATAACAACTTTCGAATGACCGCCGGCTCCCATAATAAGAACCCTTATGGGAATCTTCTTGATTACTTTTGCCGGCATTCCAATTGCTGTAACATGGTCAGGCAGATCTCTTGTAACAACGCCACCCGCCCCGACCACAGACCACTCACCGATCATAATATTGGGGAGCACGGCAGCACCGATGCCAAGAAATGCCCCTTCGTGCACTACCACAGTACCACCCAAATGTACACCGGGACCTATGTGAACATGTGAAGCAATATGATTATGGTGATCGATAGTAGCTCCAGTATTGATAATGACATTTTCACCAATCACAGAGCCCATATTGACGACAGCACCGCCAAAAATCACTGTCCCTTCTCCTATTCTCGCTGAAGAGGAAACTATTGCCTGGGGATGGATGAGACTTACCGTTTTGTGCCCCAGACTCTTTGCTTTTGCGAATAGTCTTTCTCTCGTTTGGTTGTCCCCGATACCTATCACCACACCATCGCAAACAATACTATCGAGTAATTCGATGGACCCGATTCTTCTCGAAAGAGCTGGTGGGTCACTCAAGGCATCCGGATTATCATCAAGAAATCCTAACAGCTCGATCTCCTCTCCAAACAGCCGGCGCTGTATAATCAGATCAGCGATTACTTGTGCATGCCCTCCTGCACCTACGATGAGAACTTTCATTCTAGAATCCTTATTTGTTCTGAAAGAGAAAACCGATCTTTCTCTTCCTTCGATCTTCCGAGTTTGATTTTGGGAGTATTCAAAGGCCAAAGTATTGTTGGATCAATCCTCCACTTCATTCTATGGCAATTCAATTTTAGCAGATATTGTATCCAGGTGTGCTGTTGCTGCATGTGCCAAAGCAATTGGCATACACTCATTATTTTCTATGATCGCGTACAACCTGTGCTAATGTTCGCACAAGTTCACGTGCGGCAATTTTTCTTCCATATTCATTTAGATGCCCTTCATCACTCGCGTATTCCTTCGCGAGACTATAGTATGTTCCTGACGACGTTTGGCCACCTTCGCGATTCCCGTTTGGATGAGTCGACTCTACTGCCGCAAGGTCGAAGATGGGCTCAGATGCAAAATGTCTCCGGAGCTTTTCATTGTACCTCTCCCGCGCACTGTTATCAGCGATGTAATCAATTGCACGACCACGGAGTGAGCGATAGATGCGCCTAGCTATATTTGCTTCAGTAGTCAAAGGGACAGTGACATGAACAAACGTCGTTGACGGATACTTTTGCTTCAAGGACTCAATGGTAACGATGTATTCGTCGAAGACCTGATCGACGTTTGTTTGTTGTGTAACATCGATAAAGCACAATTTCATCAAGGCGATACTGAGGTTTGCATGACTCAACTTTTCAACAATACGAATATAGTCGTCAAATTTGGACATCGGTTTCCCGTTCTTTCCGAGGAATCCTCCTACAAAATAAGTTTGCGAAAGATGAAGACTATCCGTCCAGTTCAGAAAGTTCAACTGCGCTTCCGGGTTCTCGTTGATAATCTCTCTCAATCCGCCAAGTATATTGTTTCCAACAGATTGATGCCCAAAGAATACCCGCTCTTGTCCAAGCACTTTCAGGCCTTCCTTAAGTTCCTTGTCATCTTTGACGAGCAATGCATCAGGTCTACGTTCCGAGCAGCCAAGCAATGCAATAGAAATAAAAAAGGTATTTATAATAATTGCTTTGGGCATAGAAAATCCTCCATAGTTATCTATAACGATTTCTTCCCTACGGGACTAGAAAATATAATTGAAAATTTGTCGAATTGAGAGAAGCCCCGATAGGAGCTTACTATTTTCCGCCAGAGGTGCATGAGCTTCTGGCTCAATAGACTTACAAAGAATAAATTCACAAAACACCATTCCATCATCTGGGACATCCCAAGTAAGTACAATTCCATGATTACGTTATATTCTCTTCGGTTCTGTTGTTGGAATGCTCCGCATCTAATGAAGAGCCCATAAATTCCGGAGCAGTAGCATATCCATCGTGACTTATGCCCTCACGACGAAAGACTTTCCAGAATGTCTTTGCAATAATATATATGTCCAGTTTGAACGATTGGTGATCCACATACCATACATCAAGATTAAATTTTTCTTCCCACGCGAGATCGTTGCGTCCATTGATTTGTGCCCACCCCGTAATCCCTGGAGGTACTTCATGGCGGCGAGCCTGTTCAGGAGTATAGCGCTCTAGATACTGCATCATCAAAGGTCTGGGACCGACAAGACTCATGTCTCCTTTAAGCACATTGAATATTTCAGGAAGTTCATCTAAACTAAAACTGCGTAAAAACTGACCTACACGCGTGATCCTATCCTTATCTGGAAGCAAGCGACCCGAAGAATCTCTCACATGAGTCATAGTCCGATATTTATAAATAGTGAATGGCCTCCCCATGAACCCAGGTCGTTCTTGTCGGAAAATGATTGAAACCCCGATCGAAAACCGTAAAAGAAGGTATATGAGCAAGAGAAACGGCCAGATGAGAAGCAATGCCCATATCGCGGCTGAGAGATCAAATAACCTTTTTAAATGCCGTCTGTAGATTTTTCCACCTATGAAGTACTTTACGACAGAAATATTTTCCTCTTCACTCAATAGACAACTTGAGTACAACACTTATTGAACTTGGCAGCGATAGCTCAACAAACATGGAGAACTGGCAATCCTATCATACTATTTACTATGATTTTTGCAAATAATTATTAACAATCATTTTCCTCTTCCCCGAAGAAAGAAGGGGGATCTCAGCGACATACTCAACTGTAAAAACCGCATCCTCTCCGAGGTAAGTTCTAAACTCTTTAATCAATTTTGCTTCTTTATTGAAATTGTCATCTGCATTAATTTTAATATTATATTCCCTCCGACCTTCTTGAACAAGTTGATATTGGATGATTTCAGTGTATTGCCACATGTTTTTATAGACCATGTAGGATGACACTAAATTTCCATTAGTATCATACAGCAAGTCCAACTTCCTGCCTTCGATCTTCACAAAATACATGTTTCCTGCTTTTCTTGAGTCCGATGAGATAGCGCCAATGTCACCGGTATCATACCTGATCAATGGCATGCCGTAATTAAACAAATCGGTAACAATAATCCTTCCTGTCTGACCCGGTTTCACCTGTTCATCCGAATCCATTTTCAGAATCTCGACAACATAACTGGCCATGTTGATGAAATACCTCCCTGATCCGGTAGTCTCCTGTTGTGCAATGATGCCGTTTTCAAGGTTCGAGTATCGTGAAACAACCGGCGCACTAAAATATTTTTGCATCGTTTCCTTCGTGAAGTCGTTCAACGTTTCCGACATGGCAATCACCGATTTGACATTGGCCTTTACTCTTCCATAATTATTTTTATTAAGATATTTACAAACTATTTCCAGCGCGGAGGCATATCCAAGAATAGTATACGAAGATTTGTCATTCTCCATCTGAAAGAGAAGACTCTCAATTTGCGGTTCATTCAATCTGATAACATCTACCGGTATTGTGTTCTCCATCCAATAGCTGACAGGATTTTTCATTTTTTCCTTAACAAAAATCTTCATGTATATCAGCCTCTCTCCAAGATCATACCCGGCCATTTGAGCAAAGAAGATTGTATCAGCACTATTTCTCAGCTTCTTATTCTTATCATGGTACACTTTAAAAGGCGTACCGGTCGATCCGCTTGTGACAACAGGAATCAATTCCGACTCTTTAAATTTACTAGAGATGAAAGAATTGAAAGACTCACGAACAATGGACTTATTAATAACAGGAAAATCATTCAAGGATTTATAGTTATTCTTTTGTTCGTAAAATAGAGTTGTCGTAACAGCATGATGAAGAATGGCTGACAGATCTTTTTCCTGTCGTTGTAATGCTTCATTTGAGGAAGCGTATTTCAGCACAAGCACGATTTCGCTATAGTGCTTTCGTATCTTTCCTCCTTTTAAAAAGTCCAAAAACCAAAAAGCATACTTTCGAGATATCTCTAGTAATTTTATTCGATTTTTCTGGAGCTTAGCAATCATGTATGCATTAATACTCCATTGTCATTTTTAGAATTCTTTAGATGAGCTCTTTGTTCCGACATGGAACACAGCGCTCAACCGCTATATTTGCTGTCTCTTTTTGGAAGCTTCTTAAAAAACATTTGGGAGTAATATACCCTCCTTGCATAACAAGCCAAATCAGCCATTATTTCTTTCGTTCTCAGCTTGTGTCTATGATCGACGATCTCTACGAGCCCTATAGGTTTGCAGAACTTATAGAGTCGATTGTGAATTATCCAAATATTTTAAAAATCGTCCGGAGAATAACTGATATATCACCGAAAATAGTCTGGTGAGAAAGATATGCCATTTCCATCTCGATTTTTTTCGGGAGAATCTCATTCACGTACGTCATTAAAAAGTTGTCACCGATCAACAACCTCTCTTCATTACTATAACGGAGCGATGCAGGACTCGTCATCCCGGGCTTGAATTCAAGAACTTTTCGCTGCTCTTCCGAATAGAGAATGACGTAGCGCGGATCTTCCGGTCTCGGACCGACAAGGTTCATATCTCCGAGTACAACATTCAAGAGTTGGGGAAATTCATCGAGTTTGTAGCGACGCAGAAATCTCCCGATAGGAGTAATCCGGCTATCGTCCGCCGATGTAATTCCTGCCCCTTTTTGAGTGGCGTCCGGTATCATCGTTCTGAATTTATAAATTACAAACAGCCGGTTGTTCCTTCCCACACGTGTCGTTCGATAAAACACTTTCCCTCCGTCATGTATTTTAACCAGAAAAGCAACACAGAGAAATAATGGGGACAATACCAATAATCCTATGAATGCACAGATAAAATTAAAAACGTTATACACTATTTTCTCCAAATGTTTCCCATTCGTACGAATACCTATTGATGATATTCTACCGAACATTTGTATCTACTATGTTTACAACAGCTGCAATAACATCAGAGATATCCTGATCACTCATCTTAGAATAAATTGGCAGAGATATCTCTCGACGATATTCTCTGTATGCGACTGGAAAATCTTCCGGCTTGTAACCGTATGTCTCCCGATAATACGGATGGATATGGAGCGGGATGAAATGAACGCTCGACCCAATATTCCTATTCTTTAACTCAATGAGAAACTGCGCACGGTCAATTCGCAATTGCTCAAGGTTCAATCGAAGCATATAAAGATGCCAGGCATGCTGCATCTCCGGATTATCGTGAGGAACTTGAAGCTTGGGGATAGATGAAAAGGCCTCATTGTATCGCCGAGCGATTTCCTGCCGCCGGGCAAGCATCTTTTGCGCTTTTCGCAGCTGGGCTATTCCCATTGCAGCCGCGACATCCGTCATATTATATTTAAATCCGGGGGCAACGATCTCATAGTACCACATGCCTTCAGCGGTGTAGCGCTTCCAGGCATCCTTACTGATGCCATGCAATGCCATGATACGGCAACGAGCGGCAAGAGCCTCATCATTCGTACAAATCATTCCACCTTCACCCGTGGTAATCGTTTTTGTCGCATAGAAGCTAAAACATGTCGCTTGGCTCAGTGAACCAATCATTTTCCCTTTATATTTTGTCGGGAATGCATGCGCTGCATCTTCGATCACCGGTAATCCATTTTTGAGCGCGATTGAATGAATCGCATCCAGATTAGCCGGCAGACCTGCGATATGCACAGGGAGAATTGCTTTTGTCCGTGGAGTGATCGCCCGCTCTATCAATTCCGGATTCATATTCAAGCATCGAGAATCGACATCGACTAGGATGGGCTTTGCATCGAAGTACCGAATCACCTCGGCCGATGCCGCAAAAGTGTACGGCGTCGTCAGTACTTCATCTCCGCGCTGGAGGCCGATTGCTTCCAGTGCAAGATGCAATGCAGCGGTGCAGGAATTCACTGCAATCGCATGTTTTACATTTACGGCATTTGCAAATGCAGACTCAAACTGTTTTGTCTTCGGGCCTGTTGTAATCCACGCCGATTCTAAAACCTCCTTGACCTCACGGAGTTCCGTCTCATCTATATCCGGCAGAGCAAACGGTAAATATTTTAACCGAGGAGTGAGTTTTGTATTGTGTCCAGACTCGCGTATTTGATGTGTCATAGAAGTTTTTTCCTTACCTTGTCATTTTAATTATTATACATTTTCAAAATTTCCTGCCTATTTTGATCGTTTGAAAGCCTTTTCCCATCGATTGAAAATCTGGCTAAACCTTCTGCTTTCGCAAGCCATGGGCTGGATGAATATCGACCCTGCAACCCCTGAAGTATCCGTAGTGTACAACGGTTCACAAGAGGGAGAACAAGTGGATGAAAAACCACACGCTATTTTACCAATAATGTTCTATAACCCATCCTGAATTTAAAATCGTCGATCGTCATAGGTGCGTCGAGTGATTGGAGTATATAGAATATACTTTACACATTTTTCCTACTGAATATGTCTTTTGTAATTTACTAAATACATAATCATAACTTATTGTCCAATTTTCGGTGTGAATTCCTAATCCAAACCATTGAAGTCTGAAGGAGGAGAAGATTACCCTTCCGAAAAAGAGAAGAATTCGTTATTGTTTAGCTTTTGAGGTATCATCATGGTTAGTTTTAAGTTTTAATAGTTTAATGATTTCACCAGCAAAAGATGAGTCAAAAAGCGTAGCATAAAATATTGTTTCCGAGGTCTCAAGAACCGGACTCTCAAGCCATCCGTATTTGATAAAGACCCTACGACCCAGCGAATTATTTTTATATACCCCTGAGACAATGGCATTACTTCCCCTCTTTGTGCTTATTTTTTTCACTGATTCAATAAGACTATGGAAAATTCCTTTTCCCCGATATCGAGATTCAACCCCACCGACTATCAACTGTGCGACACCAAGCTGAATGATCTTAGCTCGATCAATTTTCACCATACCCCTGCTTCTCTCATGCCGTAAGAATCGCTCCCACAGTCTCTTTTCAAAAAGAAAAGAGGGTTTTTGCAGAATACAAACGACGAGTGTACTAAAACAGTGGATAAACATAGGCCATGTATAGGGCACGTCAGAGACACCTTGAAAACCAACCGCTTGTCCGTTCACCTCGGCAATCAATGAATATGCATGATCGCTTGTCACCTCCCAGCGATGCATCGCTTTGATATACCTCCTGCCCAGGATCATTGCAACGTGTTCTTCAGGAGAAAATAAAGAAAAATGTAAATTTGTCAATGTTTCGATGTCAGCTAAAGTAGCAAAGCGGATTTGAATATCAGTATCTTTATGCAAGTGCCGACCTGAACTCGTATTCACAGTATCCGTATGAATACTATACTCATACATCCATCGACCCTCAGTTGTCCGATATTCATGCGTCACCAAAAATCCCAACTTTCGATAGAATATGTTTGTGTTTTCGTTGTTATCCCGATCTGTGGTCAGGCAGACTTCCTTCACTCCTTTTTGCTCCATTTCATTTAAAAAATATTTCACAAGAGACTTCCCTGCGCCTTTTCCTTTCGCGGCAGGTAATACTGCAATCGACATCAGAGATGCCGGATATGATGCTTCCTTCGCTTTCCCCGCATATCGAAGCGCCCTGAATAACCTTGGAATTATTGAAGGACGTCGAATCACAGCACTGCTCGATGCAAGAGCAAATGCAAAACTTTTTTCTTTCACCAGCCGTTGATAAAATCTTACCTGATCTTTCACACCGGCCACAAAACCGATAACTTCATTGTCCGATGACATCGCAACTAGATTGACGTTACCGGGTTCCCGTAAGATTTCATGGTACAATAGTGTAAGAAATCGTGGGCCTAAAAACGATAAGAAAAAATTCTGAAAACTCGACAAATGCACGTTGACGACGTCTGCAATATCGCTCTCCCACATTTCACGAATGTAGAAACTGTTTTGCACGATTCCAGATGGAGGGTGAGAGACTTGAGGTGTGTTTTGCATTTGCTTCTCCTCACAAGGATTTTTGATAGATATTAATCATTTTCGTTACGCCCTTCATAAAGGAGAAGTTTTCATGATAATACCGTTGACCATTCTTTCCCATCACCTCACGTTCAACTACCGGCATTGCATACAGTTGGCGGATCGCTGATGCAATTGCTGCCGAATCTTCCGGCATACAAGAAATGCCTGCATGCGCCGCTTTGACGATTTCTGCAGCTTCACCGTCGACCGCCACAATAATGGGTTTCCCCGAAGCGAGGTATGCCTGAGTCTTCTGCGGAATACCGATACGACCTAATAAATCACCGCGAAGGTGAATAAGCAGGACATCGGCAAAAGCAAGAATCTTTGAGATCTCTGAGGCAGGTTGACGAGGTATGAAAACAACATTCGTTAAATTTCGTGATGAAGCTGAATTCATAAGCTTTGGTAGATCGACGCCTCCACCAACAAAAACCAGTTGAACACCGGGCAGTTCAGTTTTTATTAAATCGGCAGCATCGAGCACTGCATCGAGCGCTTGCACCTTCCCCATTGTCCCTGCAAAAACCACATTGAATTTATCGTGAAGTCCAAATATCACACCTACGTTTTCATTTCGTTGGAGATTTTCGATTGAACTTTCGTCACACCAATTATATACTATTTCTATTTTGTCTCGATGTACACCGCGTTTTTCCAATAGTGCCTTATATCCAGATGAAAGAACAATAATTTTATTGCTTACTGCATATGTAAACCGGCACCACAAGTGAAGCACCCATAGACCACCCGGCACATTGAACATTCCAGATGAAATGACACTCTCAGGCCACAGATCTTGAATGTCGAGAACGATGGGAACACGATACAGTATCTTGAGCAAAATTGCCGGCATCATAAGGGTCGGGGAACCCTGACACACATGAATCACATCGGGTCGTCTCACCGAGAATAGTCCAATCGAACTGGCTGCAAGAGCAAAGCTGAAGTAATTAATAAATCGCCTCATACCCGAGCGATCATGACTCGGATAATGGACAACACGGATGACTTCAATACCATCCATTAATTCCCGCATACGCCATTTCAGTTTGTATCCTTTGTAGACTTTTCCATCAGGATAATTTGGAAAGCCGGTCAATACCTGAATGGAATGTCCTTCACGGGCTATCTGTCGTGCGTATGCAAGACCTTTGAGATGATTCGGCTCCGGCTGGAATAGAGAAAAAATAAGAAGAATTTTCATGAGTGTTGGAAAATATTAGGAATCTATATCTTTTTTCGCCAGACATTCCTCTTCACATAATCAATATAGCTTATGAGTATCCGGACTATTTTCTCGGAAACATTCGGAACGTTGTAGTCTGTTACCAATTCCAATGTTCGGTTTTTACCCCGCTTCTGTCGTTCAACGACCGAGATCGCTTGTCGAATACGTTCCCAACGGAGCCCGACAAGCATCACTGAAGCCTCCTCCATACCTTCCGGCCGTTCGTGTGCTTCACGAATATTTAACGCCGGGAAGTTTATAATGGACGATTCTTCCGTGATAGTACCGCTGTCCGAAAGAACAACACGCGCATATTCCTGCAACTTCACGTAATCCGAAAATGCGAATGGCTTCATCAGTTCGATCTGTTTGGGCAATTTGATACCATGTGCTTCAAACCTCTTGCGGGTACGCGGATGTGTTGAAACAATCACACGCTCGCCGAATTCTCTGGCGAGATTGTTCAGTACATCGACGAATTGTGCGAAGCGCTCCTCATCATCGACATTCTCCTCCCGATGCGCGCTGACAATAACATAATGCTGCGGTTTTAAATGCAATTTCTTGAGAATTGAGGAACGATCAATCTTCTTCCGATAGGACGCAAGCACTTCGAACATAGGGCTTCCGGTTTTAATAACCCGATCAGGTAAGAGGCCTTCTCGCAACAGATATTCGCGTGCGATCGAACTGTACGTAAGATTGATATCAGCGATGTGATCGACAATCTTCCGATTGATCTCTTCCGGCACACGTTCGTCGAAACAGCGATTACCCGCTTCCATATGAAATACAGGAATTTTTCTTCGTTTCGCTGCGATCGCCGCCAGAGAGCTGTTGGTGTCACCCAGTATGAGAATCGCATCGGGAAGGACTTCCTCAAAAACAACATCGATACGTGCGATAATCAGACCGATAGTTTCAGCCACATTTGCACCTACCGCTTTCAGAAAACGGTCAGGTGTCCGGATCCCGAGATCCTTAAAAAAAATCTCGTTCAACTCGTAGTCATAATTCTGCCCNNTTTTTTTACTGCTTAATAACAGGAAGTGCATATGTATCCGGCACATTCGGATCAAACACTTCGCTGGACCAGAAGAGTACTACAAGGTCACTTGTGCCAACATTCTCTATCGAGTGTGTATATCCTGGCGGAATATCAACGACACGGAACTCTTCTCCCTTGACATGGTATGGTAAAACATCGCCGCCTGCAATGTGACGAAAGCGGATTATTGCCTCTCCTTCGAGCACACAAAATTTTTCAACCTTCGTGTTATGGTAATGATTGCCCCGTACAAATCCCGGTTTTGTCCGCGACACAAAAATCTGCCCAAAGTGAGGAGATTTTAGAAGTTCAGCAAGTGAGCCGCGTTGGTCTTCCCGCTTTAAAAGTTGATATCCGAACGAATTTTCCGGGAGAAATGAAAGATATGTTGCATTGAGGGCTCGACGAAATCGATCGTTTATATCCGGCAAAAAGAGTTCGGTGCGAATATCCCGTATACGAAACAACTCATCCACCAATTCCTTTAGTGTGATACTTTTTACTGGGCTAACGCTGCATTGTCGAGCGCCCGGATATATGGGTTCGTGCAATAAACCGATAAATGCTTTTACAACATCATCAATATAAACCAACTCAACAATGCGTTTTGGATCTGAAATTGTAATATCGAGACCGCGGGCAATGTTGTGACAAAATGTAGCAACCGCAGAATTGTAATTCGGACGGCTCCATTTACCGAATACATTCGGCAAACGAAAGATTACAGCGTTTCCACCGGCAGCCCCATACTCTTCAAGCGCCTCTTCGGCTATTCGTTTGCTTCGCCCATAGGGATTATCCTGTGCAGCTTGTATAGAGGAAGACATCACGAGCATCGGCTTCTTTTCACGTTTAAGAAGACGCCCCACAATACATTTTGTTAAGTCGGCGTTTCCTTCGATAAACTCTTCTTCACGTTCCGGACGATTGACGCCCGCAAGATGAAAGACGACGTCTGCTGTGTCTAAGTGGGCATAAAGTGATTCCTGGTTCCCGGCAATATCGAATTTCAGTACCGTCATATCCGGTATTCTATCGAGAGCTTCAATCAGGTTTCTCCCCATAAAACCATCGGAACCTGTGACAAGAATCGTTTTCATTTCACGTTTTTCACTATCCATTAACTCTCCCGGCATGTTTTGATAACAGTAAGGTTCAAGGATTTATTTTTAAAGATTTAAGCTCCAATTGAATATATTCCAGCGACAGAAGGAGTTCTGCCATTTCATCTACATTGAGGATATGTGCGTTGTTTGAATTGAAGTCTTCCAATGTTGCGATTTCGGTTTTCCCTTCTGAGAAAAACGAATTATAGTTGAGGTCTCGGTTATCCGCCTTCACGCGAAAATAATTGCCGCGGTCTTCTGCCATCGCACGCTCTTCACGTGTCAGGAGCGTTTCATATTGTTTTTCTCCATGCCGAGTTCCAATAACCTCGATGGGATTCTTTGCACGAAAGATCTTCTTTACAGCCTGGGCGAGTGTTTCAATTGTTGCGGCAGGAGCTTTCTGAATAAATATGTCTCCCTGAGTTCCATGTTCAAACGCGTAGAGCACTAGGTCGACGGCATCCTCAATCGACATCATAAAACGGGTCATATTGGGCTCGGTAACGGTGAGGGGCTTCCCTTCCCGTATTTGCTGTATGAATAACGGAATCACTGATCCGCGCGAGGCCATCACATTACCGTACCGTGTTCCGCAGAGCACTGTTCCGGATTTGCTCACTTGCCGTGACTTCGCAACCATGAGTTTTTCCATCATCGCCTTGGAGATACCCATGGCATTGATCGGATAGACGGCCTTATCGGTGCTGAGAACAATGACGCGCTTTACGCCGTTTGCAATTGCGGCGCTCATAACATTTTCCGCGCCAAGAGCATTTGTGCGAAGAGCTTCAAGCGGATAAAACTCACACGATGGCACTTGTTTGAGTGCGGCTGCATGAAACACATAATCCACGCCGTTCATCGCCGATGCAATAGAATCATATGTGCGAACATCGCCGATGTACGATTTAACCTTTGAATTATTGTAATGCATCCGCACTTCTTCCTGTTTTTTTTCATCACGACTAAAGACTCGGATTTCTTTGATATCCGTTTTCAGGAAACGGCGAAGTACGGCATTACCAAATGTGCCAGTGCCGCCTGTGATGAGAAGGTTTTTATTACTAAACATGGTTGTTACCCTTTGAATCGTTTATATGTGAAGTATTCCTGTGTCTGGAAACTTCGGGTTGATTAATCAAAAAATCTTTTCGATACAGATTTCGCAGCAGTATGACAGAAATGAAATCCGGTCACGCTACAATTGACAACCAACAGGAAAGAAATTATTTTACTTATAGTAATTACAATTATTTTCTTATTGGATTGCCAGCGAATGCCACAAACTTACATACTGTTCTATGACTCTCTCCATGGAGTACACTCCCATAACTTTCTTTCGTGCACGGTCTCCGTACGTTCTGGCTATTTCTGGGTGCTTGAACAAATAGAGAATCGCATCACGCAATTCATTTATACTTTGCGGACTTACCAACAATCCACAGGGTTCATCTGTATTTTCGCCCAGCATCTCTGGTATCGCTCCGATTCTTGTTGCCAGAATTGGCTTACCAAGTGCCATGGCCTCCAGGATTACATTGGGAAATCCTTCAGTATAGCTCGGAAGGACAAACAGGTCCGAGTCACGGGTAAAACCCATTGCCTCCTGCCGCTCCTTGTTTCCGTGAACCCTAAGCCACTTCCTTTCCATTCTTTGGGCTGCAAGACCCTCCAACTCTCGCCGGAAGTCATTCTCAATCGCTCCCACAAGATCCAGTTCAATTTGAAACTCTTCGATAGGCAGACAAGCCTTTACCAGTTCACATACACCCTTGGTTGGAAGAACATGGCCTACATAAACAATACGATATGGTTCTTCTCTCACATTTTTTTTCTTCCCCTTGGAAAGAACTTCCTCTACCATTTTCATATTGATGGGATTTGGAATTCGTTTGACCGACACGTTAGGAAGCGCTTTTTTCACCGCGTCCTCTGATTTCTGATCCAACAACAGAACCATATCAGCTTGTTTCATGGCAATCCTTATCATTTTCCATTCCCACGTGCTACCGGCAATGATCATCGGTAAACGTCCCATATGGTAATTGATAATGCTTCGCACTCCCAGAATCCTGGCAAAGATAAGGATTAAAATATCTTTTGGAGATGCCATGGATCCGCTCGTGCAAAGATGAATGAGATGAGGTTTAGACGTGTTTATGGCATGATAGACCCGTAAAGTGTCGCGAATAGCCTGCAACGATCCTCCAAGAAGCCTTTTATATAGACTGAAATCAGTTATAGATCGCCACTGCAGCTTTGTATCCACATGAACGATCTCAACATCGTTCCGTGTTTTTACTTCATGTAATATAGCAGCGGTCCAATTAGCAATACCTGCTTCAGGCGGGGGGAGAGGAGAAACAAGGACGATCTTAATTTTTCCGTTCATTAAATTTGATTCTTTAAATAGCAATTGATACTTCTTGCATAATCTACGTTCATACCAAATTAATCTTGAGTCATGAAATAGACTATTAAATTTTCCGAGGCATAGTCATTTGCTGCGATTGTGTAAGTTCTTCGCGTGTAATTCTTTTTTCTGGGGGATACAAAGATTCCTCATGTCGCAATATTGTGTCTACATCCCAACGAAATTTAAGAACGCGGGCTGGCAAACCTCCGGCGATAGCATATGGCGGTACACTTCGTGTAATTACCGCTCCCGCCGCAATAATGGAACCACGTCCAATAGTGACCCCATGAAGTATGATCGCCCTCGTCCCAACCCAAACATCATCCTCGATGACGACTTCCAAATCATCTTCAGGTCTTTTCTCGCTATCCCTCACATCAACCATGAACCGTCCGACATAATTTGTGGTGTGATTACCGCCCAGAATAGTCACTTCCGGACCAAACATAACTTTAGATCCAATCTCAATCCGTGATCGAGTGGCAAGCAATATCGGAAGGTACCCCAATGAAACGTCGTCACCAACATGAATGGTTTTGTATGAATACTGTCCGTCCGGGTCGAAGGAGAAATCCTTGCCATGGGAACCAAACAGAGGGCGATAGAGGATCATTAAAACTCTCTTGCGTATCCGACGAAACACAAAATGCAGGCGACCTGGTAAGGAAATCAAGGAGCGTATCATTTTTATTGACCATCCTGTTTCTATTTTGTTAGGCTGTGCCGTCACTGGTTCGTTGCCCTATTTGTGCGTCCCTTCAGTACTACCATATCCATAAATTCACGCATCGGTTTCACCCAATTGCGGTAGTCAAAGTTGTCCTCTGCACATTTCCTGGCTCGGCGGCGCATAGCCATCCTTTCATCAACAGACAACGAAAGAGCTCGCTGCACACCGTCTGCAAACGCGGCAGGCGAGCAATCTTTCACCACAATCCCTTCCTGTCCATCGTGCACATACATACCAATATCACTGGTCAAGTTGCAGATCACAGGCACGCTCATCCCCAGACTCTCTACTAGTTTGGTCGGGAATCCCGCATGAGCAAATCGAGCGTCTGGACGAAGCAAAATAGAAAAGTCTGCTTGTGCAACATTGTTAAGTGCCTCCTGATGTGGGCGTCTGCCTGTAAAGAGAAGAGATCCACTGAGTTTCATCAGAAAGTCGGCATCAGCCCCCAAGCTCTTGCGAAGTTCACCACTTGACGGTCCGATCATCGCGATTTCACACAACTTTGCTTGTTCGCCCAACATCGCAAGGCCTCGAATGGCATTAATAACAAGGTCCTTTTTCCCTGCGTTTCCCGCAAAGACTAAAGAAAGACGACCACTTGACAACTTATTCGACCTTTTCGGCAATTTGTTGTCCAAAAGATCCAGCAAAGGAGGAATTCTCACCACGGGGATACTGGAGGTATTCCTGTAATATTTCTCAAGGTAGCTGCTAATCGCGATGATGCCATCACACTTGTGTTGGATTTTTCTCATCCGCAGTTCTGAATCGAGAGCGAGAGGGCCGAATCTACCTCCCATGACATGAGATCGGTCATACCATTCTACCGTATCACAAATGAGTGGAATTCCTCTTTTCCTGCACCAGCGCTGCAACAGCAGAATTACCACTGACGAAGACTGATATGCAATAACGGCATCGATCGGACCGTGGCGAGTCTCTTCAGCTACTAAGCGATCGAAGAGGAATGATCCAGTATAAATAGAGAATTGTCTTCGAATCCTTTGTGTAAAACCTACCACCGCCGGGTATGGCAAGTGGTATCTGAACCCAGCGTAAAAGAGATTATCATCATTTACGATTCTCTTGTCTGCATTGTCAGTCGCGTGGTTACTAATTCCAAAATACACAACCGTGTGCCCCTGTTCTCGCAAAGCTCTTCCAATACCCAGAACTCGAGAGGCCCCCGCATCATCGTCAGGGAATTGAAAAACACCAACATAGGCGATTCGCAAAATCGATCTTCTCCTTTATCGAACAGAATGTATTTGAAGCAAATCTGTCTTAACTTTTGCGAAGAATTGACTAGATCATGACGCTACGATTGACTTGTAAGCCACTTCCATAACCAAGGCAAAAATATTCCCAGATGTTCATCATCCGTTTAAGTCCATCGCTGCTGCGAGCTTCAACAATCCGAAAATTCTGCCGAGCCTTCGTTCTTTGCGACCAATTGCATAATATTCTCCGCAGAATTCACCTGTTCCAGAGTAACAATTCGTATAAATCTGTGTAATATTTTCCCGGGACCAATCTCCGAACAGACTTCGGACCATCAAATTCTTCGCATCATCGGAGTGAACTTTTATCATTTGCAACAGAAGGATGCGCGGGTAGTTCGCAACCTCTCTTCACTGCTTGCCGCCATCACCTGCTGATAGATTTCAATTTGGTTGGCAACAATCTTTGCGGGATCATTGCGCTTAAGTGCAACCGCGCGAGCATTGAGCGAGAGCCGGTTCGCCAGATCCCGATTGGTCAAAAGACGTTCGACTTGATAGGAGCACATAGCTTCATCTCCGGGGGGGTAGTAAAGAGCTGCTTCCTCTTCACGGGCAAGAGCAGGCACCCCACCTGCATATGCGGATACGGTTGGAACCCCCAGATAAAGTGCCTCTTGCATAGCGGTACAGCAGTTCTCAATATGTGACGACATAATGAATACCGAACAGTTCTGACATTCGGTTACAATTTGCCCTGCAGAAAGAGGCCCAAGCCAGTCGATGCGATCTGCAACGCCTAACTCTTCGCACAACCTGTTAAGCCAGCGGATATAACCACTCTGCTTTATTCCCATCCTCTGATGATTACCGGCGATTCGCAGGCGGATTTTCGGAAAGCGGCGCGAGAGGAGCGCAATGGCTCGAATCGCATCATGAAATCCTTTGTAGGGTGCAGGAGTAGCAGCCGAACAGAAAAGCACCGGCTCTGTTGTCGAATGCGACCACACTGCGCCGTCGTAAAACTGCTGGCGCAAAATCAGGTCGGTCTGGTAGGTCTTGCATTCAGGGTTGGCGGCATGAACCCAAGCTTCAACCCAAGGGGTTTGAGTTGCCGCGTGGTGGCACCCTTCAATGATTTCTTTTTCAAAACTTCCCCAAGCGGCAAATTTGCGGCGACCTTTTTCTATGCTACGTCTCAGAATCAACTCTCTCGGCCCGTAACAATTCCGTTGCTCTTGTAATGTCAATCCCCCGGCATACACACGCGAATAGACACCCTTGATCCCCTGCATTTCAAGCAAAATCGGCAACTTTATAAGCCCTCGAGTAGCCAATAGACCCCACCACTCTTCCACACCCCAGATATGAACCAAGTCAGGTGAAAACAACTCAACTGTTCGTTTAACCATCTCAACCACATTGCGGAGAGGAAGGCCGTCTTTCCCAGGAGACGTTGCTGGCACTAGCCATTGCCGTACTGGCAGGCAATCCCGTGATGTCAGTTCCTTAACCTTCCCCATCGAGACATTGCCGAGTGTAATCTGATCAGAAGCCGTAAGTCGTTGCGCCATTGTGCTGACCCAAGTGCCGGTACTTTTATAATCGCCACTGGATAGAATGGAGTTGCAAAGCCAAAGAATTTTCATGTTAATTTAAATTTTACTTGATTTTGCTAGTTTGAAATCCAGTCGGACTACATCGATACATCACACGATGTCTAAAAAAAGGCTTCATTGTAGCGGATTATACTATCAGTTGCTCCTTCGACATCAGCAAAAGCATCATACAATCCTTCTGATTACTTCACTTCTTCAAAAGACTGCCATTTAAATCTGTCTGATCCAAAAGGTATTGTCCGTCACATGGTGTTCGATCTGCTGAGCTAACAAGACTTCATCGTCTGGTCTATAAATTGCTTGATCGCCCCGCAGTCTCGGCGAGTGAGTCTGGTTACCATATCAGTCGAAATGTTCTTTAACAACAGTAGAAGTAGAAGTTGGATTCGTCCAGATAGCTTTCCACAATCTACTGCTTCTATAGATAAAAGAAGAATATGCTCGGCGGATAAATTTAAAGGGTTGATAAAATGATATTCGTGCTACCATTCTCAGAACCACGGTGGCATGAACATACATACTCCTTGACAACAAACGTTCGACATCCGCACAATCCCTCTTTTCGATGACGATAGTGCCATTGTTGACATCATTCATCATTGCCAATACCTGACTTGGATGATCCCCACAGAAACGTTCGAGCCAACTAATAGACCAATAGACATTGTGGACACGAAATGGTTTTTCAAGACGGCGATAGACCGATTCTTCCCATGATGCGATTTGACTCTTGTTCCGTTCCTTGTAGTACTTGACCTTGTTATAAACTTGCAATGGAAAGAGCAGGGAATAATGATAGAAAAAAATGCCTTCCTTCTCGAGTTTTTTTGCCCTTAACCAATTCTTCTTTTTCAAATCTACGCCACGTTCATCGTATACTTTCGGAGGAAAATGAGATTTGTACGTATAGCCAGCTTTCCATGAAAACAGTCGATGATATTCTGGAGCATCGCGAATTAGATAAAAACCGTTCGCAACGTAGTTCAGCCCACCCCAAAATGTAATCATCGGGAAAGATACTGCGTCCGGTCGTTCTCTTTCGAGAAGAGTTATCAATCTAGACATTTGTATCTCATGGTAGAATTCGTCAGAATCTACCTGCCAAAGGTAGTTTCCGGTGGCACGCTTGGCATAGGCTTGAGACATTTCATTTTTCCCCGGCCAAAATCCGTCAGTAAATCCTTCGTCACAGGCGGTAACAATGAATATCTTGTTTTCGGGGTCTTCAGAATGCTTAAAGTCTTTGAGTACTTCCAGTGTGCCATCTGTGGAGTGCCCATCTGCCGTCGCAACAGCAGCAGCAGAAGGACATGCACCCTCAACTACTATGATTTGATGTGCGAAGGGATAAAGAGAACGTAAATTATAGCGCAGAAACGGCTCCCCATTAAGAACTATCATCCCGAAGGTAAGCTTGATTGTCATGACTATCCTCTCAATCCGTTTCTCTTCTCCTCAACGGCTGTGAGGTAAAGAAAGGGTAAACCACAGCAACTTTTTTCCATTTTCTTGAATGACATAGTTCTACAAGCCTTTATGACTCGATGAGGTTGACCTGATTACCATATTCAATGCATTGGAGAATGAGCACCCACAGCACGCAGCAAACCAGCAAGAAGTCTTTTCCTCACATTACTGGCTTCATGATTTCGTTCCGCGACTTCCAGCGCCTTTGTAACGATCTTCTGTCTGAGTACAATGTCCTCTTGAAGCCTTCTAATTGCAGCAGCCAAGAGCTCCACATCCTGTTTCTCGACCACATACCCCCACTCGGATTGTTTTGCATAATCAACCACTCCGGTCTCTGATGAGCCATAGACCAATATCGGATTACCACTCATCATATAAAGTGGAGCTTTGGTGGAAACCGAAAGACGAATGACATCCGCTTCGACGGGGTCGAAGGACTCCGGAAGAAACAGTATGTCTGCACCTTTCAATATCCCCGGTAGTTCTTTATGTGATGGCAGCGGTTCAAAGTGCACATTCGAAAGATCTCGCAATGCCTCGGAAGCTTCTGGAGGTACTGACGACGTGAAAACAAGAATCTTCACCTTCGTTCCTTGATTCTCTAGAACTCGCGCTGCCACCGACAAATCCACCAACGATTTCCAACGGTAGTGCCCCAATCCTCCAGAATAGAGTATTGAAATACAATCATCTTGGACCAAACGGCAGGGTTTCGCAGTTCTGAATCGCTCAAGGCTATCACAAATCATCAAGGATTCGATTTCAAGCCCATACCTGGAGTTATACTCATTTGCCATGCGGTCACCAATGGAGAACCTTACAGAGGAAGACTCGATCAGTTTCTGCGCTGCACTTTCAACGAAAGGCCGGATGTACCTAGAAACAAAGCTGTTTGCGTATAGAAACCTGGGCCAATCGTCCACCGCATGATAGCAAATAGGGAGAGCAAAACGATCCTGGAGCGAGATTGCCAGCCATACAATGGAAAGGTGATAACCTTGCACATAAATCACATCTGGTTTGAAATCTTCTATCCACTTTGCCATCCCTAAAGAAATGACCGGTGGAAACATTAGTTCCCAAAGACCGGACCCGAGCATCTTGGAAGCAACGGCGTTTTTCAATCTTGCGACATCGCCCATTCTATCGCCAATCAGTGCTTGATCTTTGCTGAGCGAATGCGATTGACCCGTTTCTCCTAACGAGGAACGTTTCAACCAAAAAAAAAGTCTGCCGAACCGACGTTCATCAAGTCCCAAACAGAAGGTATGTCCACAAAACCGATGATCCCCAACTTCGTTTCCGGAATAGATCTGGGCGAGACTATCCTTAGGCCACTCCGCAAACCAATTCCGTAGCGATACCGTATTGGAGTCCGCTTTATTGATGCATGAATGGTAAACGATGAGGACGCGTGGACACGTCATTGGTTTCTCTTATTGCTTTCGGCAATCACCTGCCGATAAATCTTCAACTGGTGTGTAACAACGAAAATAGCCCGATGCGAGAGATATACCATTTCCATCTCGATTTTTTCCGAGAGAATCTCATTCACGTACATCATTAAAAAGTTATCACCGACCCTGCGTCAGTGGAATCGTATAGTCCGCTATTGCGTGGTTCAACACTTCACATGTTTGCACTGCAGTTCTTTCCCATGTGAAGATCGCTGCTCGATATTTTATTCTGGATCGTAAATCTTCTCGTTCCTTGTCGCTCATTGACAGCATTGTTTGGATAGCAGCACAAAGCGATTCGCAATTACCTGTAGTGTAGTAAAGAGCTGAATTGTGAAACAGTTCAGGCATTGGCGGGTGGTCACAACTGACAGTCAGACACCTGTTACCCATCGCCTCGAGGGCAATATTAGAAAACGCCTCTGCTCGGCTAGATTGAACGAACAATGTTGCATTTTGGTAACACCATGTCATCTCTTCACGCTGCAACACTCCAATCCAAGTAATGCAATCCGAGACTTGAAGATCTTGCGCCAATTTTTTTAAGGAGCGCTCATAGACAAGAGCGCTCCTTACGCTATTTCCTGCAATCACCACATGCAATGTCCTTCCATGCATTTCTCGGAATCTAGCGATAGCTCTTATGACGTCCTCATATCCACGATATGGCACGATGCTCCCTGCGGAGAAAAGAAAACCACCTTCGGGAACACCGATCCCTGGTTTTTTTGATGCTGTCGATTCATACTGATTAAATCCAAAATACACAACATCAACAAGATCAGGACTAATGTTAAACCTATGACACGTTTCTGTTTTGACATGGTTGCTCAATGCAATTATCCTCGTTGATTGACGACAGGCAACAGCGTGTTCCCTGCGAAGCGCCCAGAGACGAAGTCGCCATTGAATTGGCATCGGATAAATAGACCTCTGAATTGGTTCCACATTCTGAATTATCGTGACGAGGGGAATACCAATAACTTTCACCGATCGAGCAATGGTGTTTAGGGCTATATCATAATTGCCTGCACGAACCTTTTGGGTCATCTCGCGAAAGCCATCCTGATAGTCCTGCCGCCGTACATACACAATATCTACACCGAGACCTTTCAAGTTCGCAAATGTACCTTCGGGACATAGAATGCTTACGTACTCGATCAAATGCTGTTTGAGCCAACATGGAATAATCGACTCTATGTACTTTACAAATCCCCTACTTCCAGGGTCGCGCAGGGGGAGAAGTATTGCCACTTTCATGTCTCTTATTTCCATGTGCTTGATATTGATCCACCATCGAACAACTCCGGACTCCGACGGGAGAGGAGCGAATCACGTATCATTAACAATCTCAAGGCCGCCACGGCTGGTGACCAGTAACTATCAATAGTCTTTCTTTTGACCTTCGGCCACTCATCTGACAAGCAGTGGACGATTGGAACTCAATTCACATAGTAGCTCTGCCAGACGATCAACATTACCAGACTGAAAAAGAAAGCCATTTTCGCCGTGCGGGATCATCACACTCGAGGCTCCGGCTGAATCCGTTCCAACAAATGCACACCCCTCCCTCATTGCTTCGTTTAGAGTGGCAGTCGCCCCGACAGGTTAAGGTACCTTTGATTGTTCTGATAATTCCGAAAGGGCCACATCATCCGCCGAGCGACCCGCCACTGCAGCATCGAAGACCAGAACTTGATTTAAAGGATTGTAGTACGATTCGATAATCTGAGCGCATTTCTGACGGATTGTCTCCTGTGGCAGAATATTCTCTGTCCACGTTCTTATCGCACGAGCAAGATCAGCAGGATCCCCTTTTGAAAAATGCGCACCGTTGACTCCAGGAATAACTGCTTCCCATTCTGGAAACTGATCATCCGGATCATTATGGGTTATGACTGGAGTACCGTAGATGAGAGCGTGCATGGCTGCCAAACCTATTCGTCCTGGGACAACAAAAACATTTGCTGACATAATCAGCACCGCGAGTGTCTCTTCATTATAGCATTCACCATAGAAGACTACCGAAAGACCGTTTGCAGCAGAATGATGTTCTAGGCGAGATCGTTCAGGACCATCTCCAACTATCACAATATCGACGCTGCGTCCTTCTGACTTGAGGATTGATGCAGCGTCCAACAGCAAGTCGAGGCGACGAACACCGACTAACCGACTTGTGCATATAACTACTGGAGTGTCCCAATGTCCAAACAGCTCCTGCCGGCAGGCCTTAATCGATTCAACGGAGACCTTTGAGCGGATTTCAATTTGCTTCTGAGTATCTAAGCTATTGTAGATAACATATAGATCAGACGAACTGAATCCTTTTGTCTCCCCGATTGCCTTCGCACGGTTGCCATAGAGTAATAGACCGTTTGCTAAACTGAAAAACGCACGTTTGATCCACTCCCTTGGTCCACTTTTATCTTTGTACCACCCATGAGTCCAGAAAAGAACCCTTTTGCCAGATAGCCTTGCGACCGCTGCAGACACCCAGGTGCTCAGTGCAAGCGGATCTCCCGTGTATATTATCGCTTTAATATCGGACCGCAAGGCAAGTCGCAAGATTCCCGACTGAATTGTTATACTTCCATTCGGAAAACAGCGCCAACATTTCGAGGCAAGGAACCTGGAACTATCGATACAATCACACGGAACGATGCCGCTATCGAAGGGATTAACCGTGTCGCCCACAAAAACAAAAAAGTACGACGATCTCTTGACCAATTCACGAATCAACGCACTCCGATAATGCGGAAAGAAATATGACACCACGGCAACCGTCGGTTTCGCGTTCATTTTCACATCGTCGATATGCAAAATAGTTCCATGGAACATCTTTTCAATTCCCAAAAGCGCATAGATCTTGATGAAATTTTGTGTTCCACAATATCGGTAAGAGTTATAGGTGCTTTGACAGTTCAGTAGTTCATGCCCTCTTGCAGGTACGGAATGAATTGTCAAGGATACCTATCGCAGAGTTAGAAGGACTACTCAGATTCGAAACATCAAACAAAAGAAGTCGGTGGTTCAGGGTCCGGTCTCCCATTTTCCATTCTTCTGATTCTCGATTTCTTTGCCAACATGGAAGCACAACGCTCCTCATCGCTGTCCATTCCGTCATACCGTATCCTCTCAAAACTTCCTTCGAACCACACGATCTGTGCAGGGTTCCCGATAACCACAGCTCGATCCCGGATTGATCGAGAAACCACGCATCCCGCCCCGATCATTACATCGTTCCCAATGGTTATCTTGCCGAATACAACAGCATTCGGGCCAATGTACACACGGTTTCCAATGGTTGGAACACCCCATCCCAGGCCATGTCCACCTCCTCCGAGCGTCACACCTTGTGAGATGGTGCAGTTGGAACCCATCTTGACCTTTGAGCCCACGATGATGTTCCCAAAATGAAGGATATGAAGGCCTTCACCGATCTCACTATCGTAAGCTAAGGCGATCCCGGTTATGATCTGCATTAGTTTTGAAGCAATTGCAGCAATAATTCGAAAACATCTCTTCACGATCGGCACTCGTGTACTCGACACCAGTGAGTGCGAAATCCGGTACACAACGGAAGCCCAAATGCCTTGGCAGGCGAGAATGATGGAAAAGAAATGCGGGTTTCCCTGCGCAACATACCGCCGATAATCTGAATGAATTAATCGAATCAGAAGCATCGCTTTACCATAATGTTGTTATCCAGTGGCACTTCATACACCAATGAGGATCATAAGTTTGGCATTCCCGCTACGTTAGACACGATATGCCAAATACAATCGAGAATGGCACATTACCGCTCACCATCCCCGCGAACAGAACGAGCGATACTATGCGATACATTTAGTTTCTCTTCTCCTCAATAGCTGTGAGGTATTGAACCGCTAACTTGCCGTAATCATGATAGCGTATCACATACTCTCTCCCCCTATTCCCCATTTTAGCGAGGGCGTGAGGAGTCATCGACATCATATCCCGTATCGCGTCGGCGATTGCAGCCGGATTCTCCGGTGGAACAGAGATACCACATCCCGATGTGGCAACAAGATCGTTACTGGCTTGAACAGCATGGATGACCGGCTTTCCAGCGAGCATATATTCCATGAGCTTGTTGGGGCTGATTCCATACCGATACATCGGCCTTCTTTTCCATGCAATGAATGTCGCGGAGACTTTAGATAAAAATCCGGGGATACAGTTCCGTGGGATTCGCGGAAGAAAAAAAACGTTTTTCAATCCTAATTGGTTAACCCTCTTTTGAAGCTTGTCCTTCTCTGGACCATCCCCCACAAGCACGAAAGCCACAGGCATATCACGGAGTACCTTGGCTGATTCTAAGAGAGTATCCAGGCAATTAGCTACACCAATCGATCCGGTATACCCTATAACAAATATTCCCTTCTTGTTTAACCGCTCCAAGAGTTTATGATGTAATTCCGGCAGCTCCCCTTCTTCAAGCGTGTTGAGATCTACTCCTTGTGGAATATAAGCCCACTTCCCATTTTCCAGTCCATGCGCTCGCATATACTCAAGTGAGTTGGGAAGTGTGGTTATTATCATATCTGCATTACGGTATGAGAAATTTTCAGCACTTCGGAAACACATCACGACGGGGTGCCATTCTGAAAACCCACCAAGTTCTGTTAGAGTGAGTGGCCATAAATCACGCACCTCCCTGACAAAAAGTGCACCGCACCGCCGAGCCAACCGAACGGCCGGAAAGCAATCCAGAGTGTGTGCAGATCCCGCGATCACAACTTCTGGTTTGAAGCTGTCGGCGAACCACTTCTGCCATCTCCAAACCTGAAGTGGAAATGCGAGAATATTTACGAGACGTCCAACCCCATTGCCTTCGTATCTTGGCGTTTTCAGGATCACATACCGAATACCTTTTTCAAGGTGTACAGAGTAGCTGCCTGAAAATCGAGGATATTTGAAAAAAGAATGAGAGTTCGACGCACCGACAATCGTTACATCATGCCCCAACTTTGTCCATTCCTGGGCAAGATACGTTGTTCTAAACGTTGGACAATATTCGTCTGGCCCAATATAGTGATTTATAATCAATATGTTCATCGTGGCCAACCAGCGTTACTTGTCATTGTTTTCTTCTATGGACAGAAATTCGTTGTAGAACTTCATGAGCTTTACTTTTTCTATATTCCAATTCAATTCTGCATCCACTCTCCTGACACATTCTCATCGGACATTCACACCTTCCTTCTTCATGAGTTCAAGTGCTCTGATTTTACCCGTACCATAATCGGTGATCGTATTCATTGTTCGCTTTGGTTTCATTGTGGTCCAAACCAAGGCGGCTTCGGCCTTGGCCCTCCGACATAAAAATGTTCCAGTACGGCTAGAATGTAGTCGGCGATAGAAGAGCCGGAAATACATTCGGACCAAGCGCGTATCGCTGCCCTGTCTTTCTCAGTTCGTTTCCCCAGTGAAATCTCTCTATCGAGGGCATGGGTCAGGGAATGTGCATCGCCGGAACGGAAAACCATGCCGCGTTGACCATCTCTGAGCAAATCTGCAGCGCCACATCGATCGCTACAGATGGCCCGAACCCCTGACATGAGGGCTTCGTTGACGACTGCTCCCCAACCCTCATGCAGACTGGGAAGGATTAGCAGATCGCCTTCTGCAATACGCTGAACTGCCTCAGAATTGGGCAGGAAATCGTAAAATGACACAAGATGACTAATACCGAGGCGGTGGGCAAAAGCTACCATCTCCTCTTTGACCGGCCCATCTCCAATGAGAGTGAAATGCCAATTTTGACTCACTTGATTCGAAAGCGCTTTGAACGCCAGGTCAATACGCTTGATCGGCAGGAAGCGTCCAACAAACACTATTTCGTAGGTACCATCTCGATGAGCAATCCTCTTGTTCAGAAGTCTGTTAGATGGATGCTCAACCGCGTATCCACACTCGAACAAATTTTTATTATCCCATCCGCAGTCTCGAAACCATTCAGCACTTGACCGTCCTAGGGCAAGGAAGAAACAGCCATGAGAAATCAGCGGAGTGCTCAATACTGTATATACTAACCTCTTCGGAAATACTAGAACTCCATCGGGATGAGGAGCTTCGCCATAGAACCCAAAACGACAATTTGACTCTATCAGACGCCGTATAACATGTCTATAGTAGCTCTGACGCATCCCTGAAAGGATATGAATGGCTTCCTCTGGCGCATAACGTCGAATCGTTGCGTCTGTTTGTTGCTCATTCGAGTTCACCACTATGGTAGCCCGTCCAAAATCCGGGATTTTCCACCCCATCCGGAGACGGTCGGACAGCATCTCATGTGCTGCAACTAAGACTACTTCATGTCCCCGATCGAGTATTGCACGAATGGTCGCGGAAAAGTGCATCGACAGATCACTCAGCCAGAACACTATTGTGTATCTTTCGGTCAAGCCTTTTCCTCGAGTTCTTTCAGCTTCTTAAGCTGATGTGCAAGTTTTTCTCCCGATAATGCATCTACCAATACTCCGTGAGAAATAAAATTCGGATGAACTATAACTTCAAGGATAGAATCTTTCATGCTTGAAATTGCATCCAGTTCGAGGCAGCCAGAACAGACCTGCGGAGAAAAACGGGAATAATCACGCTCCAATTTCATATCGAGTATTTCATCTCTTCGTACAACCGCCGAATATCGTCTACAAGATTCTCTTTGATTGCTGTCCGCCAATGCCGTGGATGAACCAAGACATAGACAACCCGCGTGCCGCTCTTGATGGCCAATGTTGGATTAGATGGTATCCAGAAAGACGGGTACGCTTGATCTGAATACTGGCTTTCAACCAGCCTCATTGCTGATTCGTCATAGGCTTCTACATCTATGTCTACCCTTTTTCGAAAATCCAAATCCTGTAATATAACGACATTCCTGATACCCAGTCTACGATTAATAAAATCACCGTGAGAAGCGACCGACCTCATAGGAAGTCCCGTTCTTTCCCTCAACTGCTTGATGTTTCGCGCGAATAGAGCTCGAATATCTTGGAGTCGATTTTGTACTTCCTGCTGCGACCGTATCCGATCGCGCTTGCATATCGTTGCAACTTCTTCGTAATGATAGCTTGCTTCACTTCCAGCATCTTCGATGCGTTTCATGAGTTGGATATTAAGTGTCGACAGCCTAAAAAAGTATGTACTCTTCACAGAAAGTGAATTCTCAATTTCCCACATCCGTTCAGCCGTCGCAACATCAGTATCAACGTCGTGCCTGAGTAGGAGAGTATTGCCTGGCGGTAGCTTTTTCTCACCCTCCGTCATCCTCCAGAACTGCAGGAGTGAGTACGTTCGATACTCGTGTTCGAGTGCACATTTCAGTAACTGCTCGAATTCTCCCAATCGAGATGGCATAAAAAAATCTGCAAATATCCGATTCTTTATAGTTGTTATTGCATTGGAACCCATAAACATTCTCTTTAAGAAACATCTACCTGAAACACATCATGGGAAATTATTATACCGATGGCTACTCAAATGATGAACGGGGTGCCTGAGTGATTTACTTCGTTTCTATAATCTGAATTCTAGGATAACTTCCTGAAAAATGTCACAGGGTATTCAGGTTCATGATTGTGGTGCAGTATAGTCGGAAGAATGTTAAAACCTTTCGACAGGATAGTCTTCGTGAATATGCTTTTTTCCACATTTTCGATTTTTCTTTTCCCATCCCGGCTTAACCAATGTGGACACAATATGATCGTACAGCCCGGACGCCCGAGTCTCAGCAATTGATCAAGCCAAATGTTGAGTTGTGCCGGAGATATTTTTCTGATGGGCCATTTGTTGAACGTGTCGGCGTTCAACGATCCTTTGATCCAGATAAGATCGAACTTGCTCTGATCAAGAGAATGCAGGCCCAGAAGATGGTTTATCTGATGACCGGTACACCATTTCTTGAGGCGGTTGTATGTAAAGAAGAATGGATCCCGTTCTACAAATTCAATCTGACTGGCTCCCCGTTCGTAGCATATGTCCATGGAATCCCCGAATCCCGGGCCAATATCAAGGAAATTGATGGAATTCAAGTTCAGCGAAAGCTTCTCTATGACAGTTGTAAATTCAAGTCTTTGATTTGCAGAACTCTCTTTGTATCTCAGAAAATTGGCGGGTTTTATTTCTTTAATATATCGATTGAATTCCTCCAAGGTATTTACACCGTTAAGTAAGTGTTGGTAGTAAACACGGGTAACCTTGTATTTCAGACTTGCCGTTATTTCTTTGATCATCATATCTTGTTATGCGATTACACAAAATGATTAAATTAAGTTTCGCGGACGGTCGGAATAAGCAGTAACGCTTCGAAATATATATTCGCCGAACATTGAGTGATCGAGTTTCAATGATATCAGCTGGTTCCCCGCATCCGCAGTTTGTGCAATAACCATTTCCATTCGAGGTGCGCACGTTCTTGCACCGTGATCTCGTGAATTCCGCTTTCACTACTGAGATAATCGAGCAGAACATCGGTGGGAACAAACCACCCATTCTTGCGGCTCAGCCACTCCATGAGTTTTTTGAACCTTGGATTCAGTTTACCGTCTCTGAAAAAACCTTTTCCAAAGTGCGTATACATGATGCACGCCCCACCCTCTTTTTCCAGTCGATCCTGATTCTTTTCAGATAGCATGTTTAAATATGAATCGATTTCTCCACCCTCAGATCCGGCGAACCACGCATTGACATAGGGACGCAATGGATCGTAGTATGGCATATACGGACAGGCTTTTAAAGTGTTCACGTCGCCATACACAAAATTCCGCACATAGTACACTTTCTCTTTGCAGATGTCACCCCAGAAAAGCGGACTATCCTCGATATGGCCCCGGAATAATCCATCACGCTTATAATGGAGCAGCAGGTTGTGAATGAACTCTCTCGCTCCCGTGAGTCTGTAATTCCCCCAGTAGATCGACTCTTCATTGCTATAATGATTTGCGAGACACTTGGGGTAAGAGCCAAAATGGGCTTTAAAAGCTTCCATTCCCCTTCTCGTCTCTTCTTTTGTGGATGTATGATATGTGGCATTGTGCATTCCAATCTCGAAACCGCGCCGTTGCAGGAGCTGCGCCCAGGCAAGATATTCAGGATCATCGCATGTTCCACCACCTACGAGCGGCTTCTGAGAACCCTTTATCGGCCAAACAGATTTAGTTGTACGGAAACCCAACTCGTAAAGAAATTCGTAGACAGGGGCTGTATTCTCGACTGTTTGGAAATCGGTGTCGTCAAATATCGTAAATGCGAACTTCTTGCCTTCCGGCCACTTCATCCCGATATCCTCCTTGGGCCATCAATAATATATGCAACTTTGATACAACGTTAGTTATGTTCGGATGATGATTCGATAGATCTTCTTACAGCTAGAAGAAAGGCAAAAACTATTTTATTCAAAAGGGCTGGCCATAAGACTGATTCAGTCCTCTCAGGTTCTTAATCTGTGGAGCCAGTTCTTCTCCGGACGCTGCATCGATCACAACTCCGCGGGAACTAAGAGTAGGATGAACCACAACTTCTGCAGTGCCATTTGTCATATTAGAAAATGCCTTGAGTCTCACAAAAGCACGGTATTCGCCACTGAACGCTTCGCAATTCCATTTTCGTCTTTTCAAGTAGTAATTGAAGATTCCTTTGTACGCTTTATTTCCAAATGAGAACTCCCCGATGTTCTGGGATATACGGACGGACAAGAATCCATATTTTCTTAGTACTGGTTCTATTGCTCGAAAAATGAACCATTCAGTGTGCACGTGTTCATGTGAATCAAAACGAGTTGGATACAATCCATGATCGTGGAATCTTCGGATTTGATCATCACATTCAGCGGAAATGGCTTCCATTTCGCGTCTCGAAAGGAATAGTTTCGCATTGCGTTGATATGTAAACATTCCACCTTTCGAATGGAAAGGATGAATGTCGGCAATCTTAGAGCTGATAGCTCTTCCTTCCAAAATATTGAAATGAACGCCAACACGATTCTCGAACCCTTTCTCAATGGCCAGTTGACATGCGTCCGCAAAATAAGGAGCATTTGCTATTGCAGATGTGCGGTCGATTATTCCCATTTCAAATGCTCGCATGATCGCTTCATTCACGGCAGAAGAAAGGCCAAAATCATCGGCATTGACAATCAGTTTCACATACCCTCTCGCTTAAAAACATTTAGATAATCCGACACGAGGATAGAACTCACATGATGGAACATGGTTCAATACAACAACATGAAAAACGTAATCACCTCCAGAAAATGCGTCATAGACACATCGATAATCGCGAATATCCCCGATGTATGATTTGATTTTATCATTCGCATAGCTCATGCGAATTTCTTACTGCTTTTTTTCATCTCTGCTTAGAATGCGAATCTCTGCAATGTCTGTCTTTAGAAACCTTCGTAGTATGGCATTTCGAAATGTTCTCGTTCCAGCTGTTATGCAAAGATTGCGACTTTAAACATTTGTTCTCTCCCAACATTCTGCTTCTTTCAAAGCATCGTTTGTAATGGAAAAATTTCCCTTCATGGTGCTCAATCGTATTCGCAGATTTTCTCTTACGGCGATACCATCATGATTTCTCATCGCAACACGTTTTCCAGTCGTCACCAGCTTTTCACGAAGACTCGCATCATTGATCAGAGATCGCACCGCCTCGCGCAATGCACTTATGCTCTTTTCCGATACAACAAAACCCCACCCTTCACGCGTTGCATATTCCACTGTCCCTATTTCCGGAGGACCATATACTAAGACGGGCCGTTCACTCATCATATAGAGATGTGCTTTTGTACTCACAGACAACTTCGTATATGCCCTCGTTTGTGCTTCAAACGATTCGGGCAAGAACAAGATGTCGGCGCCACAAAGAACTCCTGGCACGTCATCATCCTTTGGCGATGCCTCAATCCGAATATTGCGCGCTTCTTTTATTAATTCCGATGCTTCCACAGGCACAAATGGCACATATGCTACGATCTCGATCTTGAGTTTTTCCGTGACAAGCGGCTCGATCGCTGCTGAGAGTTCCAGCAAGCTTTCCCATCTTCCTATGCCAAGATATCCCGAGTAAACGATTTGAACTGTTCCTGTTTTGTCTATCAATCCTGACATTCCGATTGGGAATCGACCAGGGTCGTCACATTGCATCAGTGGCTCAAAAGCTAACCCATATCTAAATTGATATTCACGTGCCATGAGGTCCCCGATAACGAAGCGATATGTGCACCTGCGAATTAATTTTTGAAACCTTCGACGTACAACCCAAGTCATGAAAAATGAAAGGAATGAATCCTTATAAAGATGCCCCACCCAGTCGTCCACGATGTTAACGCAGATAGGAATCCCATATGCTGCATGTATGTCGAGAGCGAGTTTCATGAATGACAGGTCGGTCGCCTGAAAGAACACAATATCAGGACGTGTATCATCAAGCCATTTTCTTAATCGAGGAGAAAGGACGGGAGGGAAGATCAGTTCCCAAAGCCCGGTTTTCACGAGAAAATTCCCCATAGTTCGGAGAACATTCGCCATAATTATATATCGACCGCTTGTCTTCCGACGAGTGGCCATGCGATGTGGTTGCACCAACTCACCGAGTGTCGAGTCCTTCAGTGAGAAGAAAAGATTCCCCAACCTTCTCTCTTCTATTCCGATATGAAAATCTGATCCGCAAAACGATTGTTTCTCGATAGTCACCCCTGTATAAATTTGCAGCAGGCGGTTTTTGGGCCAGTCCCAGAACCAATTCCTCAAGGAGCAGGCTCCGCTATCGGAATTGTTCAGAAGTGTTTTTTCCAATATTAAGATTTTCGGGAAATCGTTTTGCGATGTCAAGCAATCACCCAACCGTTGTCAACTTCCCTCGTTTTTTTCGATAAGCGCACATCCAGTTCCTGGTTCGTAAGTTCCCCTTCTCATGAATCGTCCCGTAAAGAACCCTATGTCAAGAGCATAGGGAGTTCTCGTTCATCATTAAAAATGAAGACAAGTTACATATATTTTTGTATCTTGACCGCAACAATAATCAATTACAGCAATCGGGGATTGACATCAAGCACGTTGCGCAAGACTTTATGGAAGCGCGGTCTCATCACACCAGCGATCAAATGGTCTAAAGCGTATTGCTGACCTTTGCTAGCCATATTGATTCTCAATTGTCTGTCACCAATAAATGCAGCCAAACGATTTGATAGTTGTTCGACTGACATATGCTGATGAATAACGTATGCAATTCCTTGAGAGATCGCACGCTGTGTTATCGCCAAGTTCTCTGGAGCATAGAGTACAACAGGCGTACCCGATAGAAGATAGGTTGGAAATTTTGTCGGCATTGAAAAACGAAATCGACTTGCGCTATACTCATCAAAATTATAAGCCATAATCAATCCATCCGCGCTTGCGTATAATGAAGCGACTTCTTGTGAGTCATCAGGGACTTTGTTGATCGAAACAATATTCTTGATATTGAATTCATTTCTGAATTTATTGACAGTTACAACATTGGAAAAAATCTCTAGCGAAGCATCGATGCCAATTCTTTGCAGACATGCAATGGCTAACGACAGTTCTTGAAGCACACTCGTATTACCGCCCGAATATATTTCTCCAATAAAGCGAAACACAAATTTTGAATCTATTTTAAAAGCAGTTCGACTTTTCTTAAACCAAACAAGAGCATCGGGACAATTGTGAAATGACAGGAATTCCATACTATATCGCTGTTCGAATTCTGCTGCCATCTCCTCGCATATAGCAAAACGATAGACAGACCTCTTGAGCAGATGGACGAATGCCTGGGTAGTTTTTTTGCCGTAGAATTCTTGCAGAATGCCGCCATCTTCGACAATCGACGGCCAATCATCATAGACATGGATAATAATTGAAGCGCTAGAAAGATTTGCCACTTTTTCTATAAGCGAAATACTCGCAAGACTTGTCGGTGTGCCATAGATAACATCCGGTTTGAATGCATAAATCCAATCCGCTAAATCATTCGAAATATCAACTTTGACCATGAATCCCAGACCGCCTATCCTGCGAATCAGATATTTCCCAATTTTTCTCACCATAGCCTTGAGAGTTGGCCTCAGGTGATTTGGGTCGTTCTTATTCTCTCCATTCAGAAGCAATTGCTTTTTCTCTTGTCTGTCTTTTAGTGAGAATATTCCTCTTAATGGAAATCGCCACCCCATTTCCTGTTCAGTCAGCATATAGTATTTTTCGCAGACTCCTTTTTCTACTTTAAACTGATCCCAATAAATGCTCGCAATCCTCCCCTTCGGCCATCCGGTAAACAGGCTTGTCATAGTGATTCCTGCACCGCATACGTTATTGAATGGTTCTGGCGCTATCACGAGGATCCTGGGGTAAAGATTAGATTCCGTCCCAGTTTCTACAAAGCTATTGTCTTCGCTTACTCTTGAGTTTGTCATAAGAGTATAGATATTGCTTTACCCTCTGGGATTGCAGGCTACCACAGGAAGGTAGGCACATTTAGAAACGATGATGAGATGAACGTACGAATACAAAGCATGATGGTAATCATGCGCAAACCGTTCTTCGTAAAATAAGTGACTCCTCAGATCATTAAAAGTAATTATTCTAACTTTTCACAAATTTATCTTTATTTACAAGAACTATTTTCCACCACCCATTCCGCCAAAAGGAAAAGCACGGCAGACAAGTTATCCCCTCCTCCACGAGGAGGAGCGGATAAAAAAAATACGCGAAGTGGTATTACAATAGCTACGCAGACACACTTTATGAGGGGAGGAGTGCTTTGTTCTTTACATTAAAACCAAAAAGAAATCTGTTTTGCATGTTTTAAAATAATGGATACTTAATTTCAAATACTCTGCGTAGGTATTAAAATACGTATCATTCCAAAGACTCTCCGGATGGAATTATCTGCGATCAATTCAAGTCCTAAATTCTATAGTTTTTGCTAATTCAAACACATTCGACTTCATATATACGCAAGTTATTTATGTCGTCTATAAGCTAAATTGTGTCCTATTTTTTTAGAAGAGGGCTGTAAAGATCGTTTGCTCAGAAAGAATGCGTACCATACTATCGACCAGACAACATTGTAATACCACCGATTGGCTGCTAAATGATCAGAAAAGGAATTAACGAGTAAGCTCGTAACAACGCCAACACCGGCAAGTATCACAATTAGCCGTGCAAAGTCTAAAACACGCGATTTGACGGTAGAAAGCGAAAACAACAGCCAAGCCGGCACAAACATGTACAACAGTCCACATGAGAAGCCGTAGGACATAGCGTAAGCCAAATAGTCATTGTGAGAAGAATAACCAAGCTGCTGGGCTTCTATGGGCAGCGACCAGCCGACACCCATGGGATTGTCCATTAGAAACGCAAACGAATTTTTCCAGATCGAGATGCGGTCCGAGGCATCCACGCCCCCTTGAGAAAACCGCTCCATGTATCTGCTTTCGACATATTTCTGAATCCCCTCGGGTAGAACGGACCAAGCGACAAAAACAAAACCGACAATGGCAAGTACTACAATTACATATCGTTTGATGGAAAGATATCGTTTCCCGACGATCAAAATCAATGCAATTCCACAAAGGCAGGCTAAGCTGCTGCCCATACTGCCGGTGGTCAAGAGAAGAAAAGCGGCAATAGTGAAACATGCCGCGGCGGTGAGTCGCAACATCCATGAAACATTGTTAATGACCACGGCAAACGATGCACAGATCATGGAAGCCAAAATAAAACCTACCTGCGTGCGGATAAAACGAAACTCCGTATTCCCCCAGAGGTATGTTTCGAGGTTAACCGCGTAATGAAACTGAGACGTGATCTTCAAGTTGGTCGAAACGGGATGCCCAAAACTGTAAGCCAGCGCCAAGAGACTAACAGAGGGCACGATGAGGGCAAAGACCAACCCCTTTAGCAGCAGTTCGCCATCATGATTTTCCTGAATGCGGGTATAGATAAGAGGGATTAATAAAAATGGTCCTAGGATATAATTGGTGACAGCTGCACCTTGAGTTAAGAAACTGTCTGAGGAAATACCGAAACTCCAGTTTAAAACGCTGCCGAGCACCGATAGCAGCGTAATAAAAATTACCGGCAAGAGCAATCTCGGCAATCTCTTCAGGTAGCGTATATTCAGGACGAGGAATACCAAAGAAAATATAAGGTTCAGGGATATTGTTGTCGAATTATTCAAGGGATTTGCTGCTACTACCGAGACAAGAATAATCCATGGCAGAGGTTTATCAGCCCATACTATTGTAACAACACAAGCAACGACCACGCCAATCAGAGAAATCAGATATGGGTTGCCACTTATGACCGAAATGAAGTTGAGGGCCATGCCCAAGATAAAAGGAATCAGTATCGGAAATCTTTGCATAACCGACGGAACAGGAACATTAATGACTGGATATTTTACATTCATAAGGCTTCACGTCGAATTAACATAAAGATTTCTAAATAGGCAACAATTATTCTGGCAGTACGTCCCAACAACGACCCAATGGCAACTGCGATAACTCCACCAAATGTCGGAGTCAGCAAATAGGCAGCCAACGCAAAAACAACGAACCCGACGATGACCCCCCTGCCATAAAGCCACGATCTGCCTGTTGCAAAAAGAGTGTTGAGAGGTAAAGATGCGGTTTGAACGACGGCAAACCAGAGGCATATATTCATAAGTGGAATGCCGTCAACATATTTAGGGATGGCAAGCGGTACAAGAAAATCAATTGAATACGAAACGACGAGAACGATCAAAACCATGAATGCGGTAAGCCCCACAGTCAGCCATGCAGATTTTGCATTGGCGTTGCGGACGCTTCCATCTTGAGCAAAGCCTTCGACGGCACGGGGCAACAGAACCTGAGTAATCGCATTAGGCAGCACGCATATGCCATCGCGCAAGACTATTGCCACTGTAAAAAACCCCAAGGCGGTGACACCACCAAACGAAAGAATCAAGGCACTTTCAGTAGCAACCCAAACTGACGAATAGAGTGTGCCCCAAAAACTGAACGGAAAGCCTATCTTAAGAAGATCAATAAGAGTTTTGGCATCAAAATGATAGTGCACTTTGAGTGGACGGTTGCGATGCAAAAGCCAAACCCCGGTGATGAATGGGGAGGCGTTACGAATGCAGAGCCCATAGAATCTTAAAAAAGGCAACACTAAAACCATTCCAAAATTCACTATTGCCCTTACCAACGTGATGCGGGCGAGAGCTTCAAATTGATGGATAGTCCGGTAGGTGGCGGCAAGGTATCCGGCATAAAAGGTCCCCCAGCAACAAATCGCTTGAGTGATCCAACCGACAACACCATAATAGTCGTGGTGCCACAAGCTGTAAAGTGCACAGATAATGAATCCGATCGAGACGATGATCGAAACAAGAATGTTCCAGGCACCAGCGCTTGAGGCAAGAGCTTCAACCTTCTGCGGCATCTTTTTTCCAACGTAATAAGGGATCTGACGCCAGAGTCCGTCAAAAGTCCCAAGGTGCAAAACCGTGAGATACGTCAGAGGGATCGTGAAGGCTTTAAAAAGCCCGGTCTCTTCAGGTCCGATAATACGTGCAGCAATCAGACCGCCCAGAAATCCGAATAAAGAAGCCGCCATATTGCCGCCAAAAAGTGCTGCGACAGAACGAAAAGCCTGGGGGTTGTTGGCTATTTTGGACCTGAGGCCTGGAAAAATATTTTTTATATAAGCCTCAAGAAGTTTTATTCTTCATTTTTTTATGAGTTTTTCGTAAAGAATCAAATAAAGCTCCCCGCCGCAAGCGGAGGAGAATTTAATCCTCAGAGATAAAAATATTTTCTGTCCAACAGCAATCTTCGTTGATCAGTTTGTTAAACATTGTATCGTATGCGCTATACATTACAGGTGGCAACGAAAGCCACGCATGCACAAGCCTCTGAAATCTCATCTTCACTTGAGCCAGAACGCATCTGCATATTCCTCATCGAGGACATTCGTATTTTCTTTTGTGTGCTCTTCCGCATATTTAAATACATGGAGCACTTTTAAGGTGCCTTCAGGCGAACGCCCTTCCAAGGGTGGTACTATGGCAGCGCCTGATGGACATACACCCTCAACAATGATGATCTGATGAATAGTACGTTTTCTCGGTGTCCGAAAGAACGGGGAAGATCATTGTCATCATGATGCTGCTCTGTGGTGATCCGCAGCGTGGAGTGGACAGCTTGACTGAGGCCATAGGCTAGATGGATTGAGGCATTACTCTCAACAACTCGGTGTAAGGATTTTCACAACTTAGCCAACCCTGAAGGTGTCGTAGGGCTTCGTCCCTTGGCGAAGTCCTTCAGGGAGAAGAGAGTCCTCATCCAAGTCAAGGCAACGTACTTGTTCGCTCGTCTTCTTGTAATGCAGGCCGCTCTCCGGACACACTGCAACTCCGGAGTTATCGAATGATAATCTATGGCCATGCCTGCTCATCCATCCGACTTGTTTTCCCGGAACTCCAATGACAAGGGCGTAGTCCGGAACATCTTTTGCCACAACAGCTCCTGCCGCGACGAAGGCGTACCGGCCAATTATGACGCCGCAAATGATAGTCGCATTAGCACCAATGGTACAGCCGCGCTTTAATACTGTTTGTTCATACAGGCTGTGCCGGTTCACCTGGGAACGCGGGTTGGTTACGTTTGTTAAAACGCACGACGGCCCTAGAAAAACGTCATCTTCGATTGTCGTTCCCGTATATATCGACACGTTGTTCTGAACTTTCACATTCGACCCGATCACCACATCATTTGCAACATTACAGTTTTGGCCGAAGATGCAATTGGCGCCAATCACAGCCCCTTTTTGGATGTGCGAAAAATGCCAGATCTTCGTGCCATCTCCTATCGTACAAGGTTCATCCACAAACGCCGATTCATGTTTGAAATACGCCATAATGGTTACCTCATCCGTGACTCAAGCCGTCGAGAAATGCTTTGTTTTCCAGCAAGAAGGGATGAGCGGTACCATTCTCGTACACAAGAGGAGAAGTCCTGATCGTGTGAACTAGTTCGATCGATGGCCGAGCATCTTCGATTCCAAATCCATCGCCCTTGATGGTTTTTTCATAGATACGCGTGTGTAAGTCCGTGAACCCCTCTGTGAATTCTAATTCCTGCCCATCCACAGTGATTGATCGGAAGGTCGCCTTTTTCCCTGCTTCTGCAGAAAAAGGCAAATCTTCAGGATGAACAGAAAGAAACCATCGTATGTTGGCATGCTTCAATTCAATGAATCCCGCCATACGCTTTGGCTGCCGCAAGTGTAGTTCACTGCGTTGCACTCCTCCAAAGAGCCACATCAAAAGATCGAAAAAATGAATCCCGATGTTCGTGGCTAAGCCGCCTGACCGTTCCTCCGATCCTTTCCAGGACATCAGGTACCATGATCCCCGGCCTGTAACATATGTAACGACGACATCACGCTTCGAACGAGGGGGTCCTTCATGATCGAACTTGGCCTTCAACTCTACGAGCGCTGGATGCACCCGCAGTTGGAGCACCGTATTGATTCTTTTCCCGGTTTCATTTTCAAGCAGGTGGAGTGCATCAAGATTCCAGGGATTAATGACAAGCGGCTTCTCACAAATTACGTCTGCTCCCGCTCGTAGCGCAAGACGCATGTGCGCATCGTGCAGGTAGTTCGGAGAGCATATACTTACACAGTGCACTTTCTCTTGATCCGAACCCCTCCGAAGTTTATCAAGATGGCGATCGAATCGCTCGATCTCAGGAAAGTAGCGAACATCAAATGAATATTGGTCGAGAATCCCCACCGAATCATGGGGATCCGTGGCGGCAACAAGACGGTTTCCTGTGTCACGGATAGCTTTAAGATGTCGCGGTGCGATATAGCCGGAGACTCCGGTGATAGCGAAGTTCATGACTGTCTCTCTTTTCGACGTGATGTAGATTCCGGGCTTCTTCTCATGTTTTTCTTTGTACCATTCAACTGTCTTTTTCAAACCATTCCGCCAATCCACATCCCTTCAAGAGCCAAGCTTGTTCTTCGATAATTCTATCGAGGCCAAAGAGTGCTTTACATCTCCTGGTCGTGTGTCAGTAAATATTGTCTGAACATTTACGCTTGTCAGTGTCACAAGATCACGATGGAGGGCCAAACGGCATGCGAGGCATGTACGCAATCACGAGGAACCACAACACAATTGTATCTAACAAATGTTGTACGTTCTCCTTATGCTTTATAGAGTATTGGATGTGGTTGCCGTATAATATTCCTTGTATCAAGGATCGGTACTTGGAGATTCTGTACATCGAGTGTTTTATATTCATCGTGGGCTGTTACGATAATGATCAAATCAAAATTCGCCGATATTGCCGCAGAAGTACGTCCTGCAAATTTTTCGTACTCCCTCGTCATAGGGATGACAGGTATATACGGATCGTTGTAACTCACCGTAGCGCCAAGCTCTTCCAGCTTTTCCATCAGACGGTAAGATGGAGACTCACGGTCATCGTCAACATTGGACTTATAGGCAAGACCGAGGAGAAGTATCCGGGATCCTTTCACAGATTTATGTTGGTCATTCAGAACTTCCATGGCACGATGAATGACAAAATCAGGCATAGCAATATTAATTTCACCGGCTAATTCAATAAACTTCGTTGAGGCACCATACTCACGTGCTTTCCAGGTCAGATAGAACGGATCGATAGGTATGCAATGTCCGCCAAGTCCGGGTCCCGGATAGAACGGCATGAATCCAAAAGGTTTTGTTTTTGCCGCATCGATCACTTCCCAAATATCAATCCCCATCTTCATAAATGTCATTTTCAGTTCATTCACCAAGGCAATATTGATTGCCCGAAATGTATTTTCCAGCAGTTTTGTTGCTTCTGCCGCTCTTGTCGATGAAACGGGAACTGTTCGGATAACAATTTGCTGATACAGTTTCTCTGCAACAGCCAGTCCTTCGGGTGATGTTGCACCCACAACTTTAGGAATCGTTTCGGTGCGGTAATCTTTATTGGCAGGATCTTCCCGCTCCGGCGAGAATGCAGCAAAGAAATCCTTATCCACTTTCAATCCCCCTTTCTCCAGAATGGGGATCATCACCTCATCGGTCGTTCCGGGATAGGTCGACGACTCCAGAACGATCAATTGTCCTTTTCGCACATACGGGGCAATCGCTTCACACGATGAAACGATATACTGGACATCTGGTTCACGATTCTTGTTCAGAGGGGTTGGCACCGCTATGAGAATGGCATCGCATTCTTTCACGCGTGCGAAGTCTGCAACCGCAGAGAACAATCCGCTCTTCATAGCTTTTTGGATACGCTCCGCCGGGATATGTTTGATATAGGATTCGCCGCGCATGAGCGCCCCGGTTTTCTTCGTATCGATATCGAATCCGATCGACCTGAAACCCTTTTCGGCAAAACAGAGAATCAGCGGAAGGCCTACATAACCGAGACCGATTACTCCAACCACCGTTTTTTTATGTTCGACGTTTTGTAAGAGCTCTTCGTGTAATGTCATAATAAGTTTTTATCCTTTGCTCGTGTGTAGTATTTCCAATAACTCCGCCGGCACCTGAATGGAAACGGATTGCTCTATCGCTGTAATCGATATGACCACGCGTGAGATTCCATGCAACCGGCGAACGATCCCTTCCACTCCGATCAACGGTCCGGCAATTACTCTGACCTGCCCTCCAACTTCGAGATACTGTTCACGCTGCACGTCCATTGATTCGGCAACGATCCGCCGAAGCCAGTCAATTTGCAACTCGGGAATCCACGACGGCTTATAATTGATACCAACAAATCGAACAACACCGTCAGTCATCAAAATTGTTTCTTTGTCCCGCAGATCGGTCTTCACAAATACATATCCCCGAAAGAGCGGCTCCATGACCTTCTTCTTGCGGTCACTCCATATATGTACCTCTTCAATCAGAGGGAGGAATGTTTCAACATTCTTTTTCTCCAATTCCATATTCACTTTTTTCTCATATCTGCTGCGCAGATAGAGAGCATACCATTGCGGCGTCGCAATCATCCACTAATGCTTTGTAGCATAAATAACCTGTGCAACAGCTGCCGTGATAACCGCCGCCGAGACAACCACTCCAAATGCGTCTCGAACCGTTGACCAGGTTGTGCGGTCCATAAAGACAATATCCCCCGGCATCAGCTGCAAATCTTCCGGCCGAACAGTTGAAAGATTATCGAGATCAAGCTGAATTTCCCGCCGGGTGACTTTTGCTTCTTCTTTGAGAAAAACGGAAAGAGTTTTCTGATCAGGCTGAATATCCTGGCGCACTGTCTTTTCTCCATCTTTGATTATGCGGATGATCTTCACTTTACTCATTGAACCATCTGCTGTCGGCCCACCTGCCAGAGAAATCAGGTTCATGAGATCGATCGAACTCGCTATTTCGTACCTGCCGGGCCGTTGAACAAATCCCATCACATTGACGATCAGTGTGAGGTCGTTGGGACGGGCAAAATAATAGTTGGTACTTGTCGTTTTATCTGATGTCGCCGAAAGAAGACTGCTCGAATTTTCCTGTGCATGCACGACTGTCAGACACAACATCAAAAATCCGGCACATGCAAATCTGTAAAATAATTTCATACTGACCTTTCCACGTAATGGTGAGATTCCAGATTCCAAACGCTCAATACTTGATTTTTTCGATCTTTCTCTTCTTCTCATTCGTATGGTAATATCCCGATTCATAGCCGTAGTACCCATAGAGGTAGCCGGAAGAATGTCGGCTGTGGCCGTTGCGTATGTCAAAGTTGTTCAGAACGACACCGAACATGTTCACACCGATGTTCAGAAGGAACTCGGCAACCGACTTGAGATCGGTCGACTTTGTTGTCCCGGCTGAAGCTACGATCAGCACGCCGTCTGTTTCTCTTGCGAGTGCAGCTGCATCTGTGACTGCCAGTAAGGGTGGTGTATCAAAGAGAATCATATCGTATTTTTCCTTCATGAGTCTGATAAATTCTTTCATTTTTTTTGACCCAAGAATTTCAGCTGGATTGTGAGGTGCAATTCCGGAATTGATAATATCGAGATTTGGAAGAACCTGTCGGTGAAGTACTTCTTCCAAACTGGCGCTTCCAACCAGAAGATTCGTAAGTCCTATTTCATTCTTCATCCCAAATAAATGCTGGACCATGGAACGCCTTAAATCTGCATTTACGAGAAGAACTTTTTTCTCAGCTTGTGCCAGCGAGACCGCAAGGTTACACACTGTCGTTGTTTTGCCTTCGTTGGGATTCGCACTTGTAACGACGAAGCATCGTACTTGTTTGTCTGTTTGCAGAAATTGTATATTTGTGCGTAAATGGCGGTATGATTCGGCAATAGGTGCCATCGGCCTGTAGAAGGTAATAAGGTGCGGATCGAAGAAACTTGGGCCCTTTTGACTTTTAACGTCCTGTTTAATTTTTTTTATTTCATCATCCATTTGACTAATCGAAGAGAGCGGGACAAACCCATGACGTTTCAGATCCTCCGGTGTTCTTATATGCAAGTCACTAAATACCCGTACAAAGACGATGCCGATTCCAAGTCCCAGACCAAGGAGAAATCCAAAAACCAAGTTGAGGAGCACTCGTGGCCTCACAGGCCTCACCGGTACAACGGCAGGGTCAATGACGTCAACATATCCAAATTGCGATTTTTCTTTGATTGCCGTTTCGTTGAATTTTTCTTCGACAAGCAGATAGAGTTTTTCGCTGCTCAAGCGGGACCGCTGCAGTTTTGCCAGTTCCATGCTTTTTTTCGGGAGTTGATTGAATTTTTTTTCAGATTCCCCAATGACCACATTGAGAGCCATTTTCCGTGCATCAAGACCCTGCAACTCAATCTGTTGTTCAATGATTTTTTGTTTTGCCTCAGCAAGGAAGGAACCGGTTTCTTGCCCCTGGGTATGTGATCCCGGCATCATGGAACCGAGAAATTGTTGCGTACGAACCTGGAGGTTTTTTTTCAAAACTCCTATCTGTTCATTAATCTCTTTCAATTTGTCAGAGTAGATCTCTTGACCAACCAGTTCGGGATTCTGTGCAATGACAATGTCGCGCTGAACTTCGAGCTTGGCAATCTGTTCCTGAAGAAGGCGAATGTAGCTGTCGTCCGCTTCGCCTATCGCTTTTGCTGAACCCGGTTCCAGCCTCGCTAGTTCTTCCTTGTAGGATAATAAAGTTTTCTCTCTCGTACTTTTTTCTACTTCAAGGCCATCGCGCTGAGCCTCAAGTTGCGACAGTTGTTCCACAACCTTGCTTCCCGCAGCATCAAGCGAGACAACACCGGAGGAACGCATGTAGTTTTGCAGATCCTTTTCAGTTGTATCGAGGATACTTTTCTTTGATTGAAGCTGTGTTTGCAGAAATTCACGAACGGCTTTTGAATGGAGTCTGCTCGCATTGAGATTCCTGGTAGTATAAATTTCTGTATACATATTGGCAATCAGAGCTGCCTCTCGAGGATTCATGCTTCTTGTTGTGATTTTAATTACATCTGTTTCTCGGACCGGCATAAATTCGACGATACCCAATAATCTATCCCTGACCTCATCGGTGGTCGCTATGGTATCTCTCTCCACCTTTCGTTTCTCAAGAGTTAAAATAGGGATGACTTCTGTTTTTTTAGCGTCGAGAAACATCAAAGAACGGAGAGCAGCGGCAACATCTTGGGCAGTCGATTGGGATTTCAGAATTTCAAGCTCGTTGGGAATTATGTTAGCAGCTACCGTACCGGTGGGATCGGATATGCGAAGCACTTCGTCCTTCGCTTGCATGTTGATCAGAACGGATGAGCTTGCTTCATAGATAGGTTTTGTTGTAAAAGTATAGAGGGCAACAATACCGGCTACTATGATAGTCGTGGCGAGAATGATCCACTTACCGCGAAGCAGCGTTGTGAGATATTCCCGAGGTGACTCGTACGGGGTATCGCTCGTTTGCCCGTTGTCCCTGTCAGAGCTTCTGGTGTCTTGAGAAGAATTCATATACATTTCCGCTTTATAAAAATGTTCTTAAAAATCGTGCAATCCTGAATTCTGAAAACGTGATACATGCACGCCGATTGTCGAATCAATTAAGGTTACTATACCTGAATTACTACAGCTCCGCTCTTTCAGTCACAGTCATGTGTGACATAAGGGGAAAAAAACCATTAACGAAACTTTAGCAGAACCCCCAAAAATAAAAGACAGTTCCTAATACGAAAATCTTCCATAGTATTAGTAATTAGCAGTTTCTACTATAATAAATTCCAAATTATCCAATTTTTTTCCCAAAATCAATATTTTGGGGGCAATTTTAGACGTTTAGAACATTAGTTTTTAAACTAATAAAAATGAATTGCTCTTTGGATGATAAGGATCACATCTACCGTATGGTACAACAACCGCTAATTCGCTAAACTTCAAGACATACTTTGAGATAATGGAAATAATTGATTACTTTTTTCAATGAAAATCTTATTTGTCTGTACAGCAAATATTTGTCGCAGTGTTATGGCAGAGGGAATCCTTAAAAGACTACTCGCTTTTTCTCCTGGCTTTCATTCAGTCTTTGTGGCATCTGCCGGTATCGATGCCCTTGAGAATTGTACACCTGATCTGAACACTTCAGAGGTCTGTATGAAACGACATATTTATATCGGTTCACACAAATCGCGACAACTGACGAAGGCAATGCTGAAAGATATGGATATTATCCTCTGCATGGAAAAAATTCATAAACAACGTATTCACAGTGCATTTCCTAAATTTGCTAAGCATGTTTTCCTTTTAAAGGAGTATTTACATAAGAACTCTCTCGATGATGTAGAGATAAAAGATCCGACCGGTAAATCAAAAATAATTTATGAAAAATGTTTTAAGGAAATAGATAGAGAAGTACAAAGGATTTTACCTGCTATTCTTAAAGATACATCGTAGATCCGATCACGCCACCATCAGTCTTTGCATTCGTTTTCATCATTGTATGTCTTCCTTGCCCCTAAACCATCCGAATGATTTATTCTCGATAGCTCAAAGAAGTTTTCCCTCTGTTCGAGGATGCAGGCCAAACAACAGCTTCCCTTATTTTATTTCACTCATTGCGTTAGTGCGAGCAACTTCCAAAGCATTTATCTCTTCATGTAAAAAGTTTTCCAGAGTACTCGTATCTTCAGACAACGCTATCTGTTTGCACATGGCTTCAGAAAGATTCAACATTGCACGAACACTTACAGAAATGACATCCATATCCTGGGCAATTTCGTTGAAGGCTTGCATGAATTGCGCTTGTGCCTTTTCTTTCACATTCGGCAATAACGACTGCATATCCTCTTGAATATTGAGCACCAGCAAAGACAGGCTGTTATTTACAATATAGGAAAGCGACGACAGTGTCGCGTGAAACAGTTCAGCTGCTTTCAAATTTTTTTCATGCGTTTGTTCATTCAATTGATTCCGCATTTTTTCTTTTTTGAAAAGAAAGCATTCATATGCACTGTTGATCGCTATCGGGAGGTGAAAGATATCTATCGTGTCTTTCGCAAAGTAATCATATGCTCCCAATTTCATCGCTTCTACTGCAATGTTTTCAGAACCGACTGCGGTGAGCATAATAACCGGAGTTTCCATTTTTTGTTCATGCATCCATTGGAGCACATTCAAACCGGAAATTCCGGGCATCCGATAATCCAATATGACAACATCAAACACTGACGCACGAAGAATATTTATTCCAGCTTCTCCGCAATCACAAGATTCTACACTATATCCTGAATCATCCATTGCCGATTTCAAAGCCAGCCTAAAGGCATCGTCATCATCGACAATTAACAACCGTAATGGGGTCGACATAGATTTATGCTTCTTCCAATGGTGGATAATATTATGACTTCAGAAACTGAAATAAATTATCAGAAATCAAGATTTAAAACAACTTAGAAACCTCTAACAATAATTAGAACTTTCTAATCTGTTTTAGGGAAGTGTTACCGTTGCTTACCCTTCCCAAAACCCAGTTGTAGGATTTTTAGGTACCTTTTGCCGAACATTCCAATAGAGTATATATAAGAAAGCAATGCAAGATGCACAAAGCATTTTGCACTACACATCTTTACTCAATGATGACGATGCCATTGTTATCCTGCAGTAGTTATCTTTCTCTGCACCCATCATCAAGTATCTTTTTAGCCTTTTACTATTGGATAATTGGCAAGGATGGGTAGTAAGTTTTTCTGTCTCAACAGTAAACTACCCTGAAGCAAGCTCCGGCGTCTTCAATCTATTATTCTGGATTCCCGATTAAATCATTCGGGAATGACTTTTCCGTTTCGATATTCATATCGAAACAATACATCGACAAAGTCGGAAAGGCATCCATGGAACACAGCAAGATGTGGAGTATGAAACCCGGAAACGAATAATCCTTGAAACTATTTTAACACTAAAAACTTTTTTGTAATTGAAACCCCGGCTATCTCTAACCGGTAAAAATAAACACCTGATGCTAAATCTACTTTATTGTTGGTTTTGGCGATGTCGAATTCCGGTTGATAGTACCCTACATCTTGCTCTTTGTCGATCAATGTACTAATTCGTTGTCCGAGTATATTGAAGATAGTCAATTTCACCCACGACTTCTTAAAAACAGAATATGGGATTTTCGTGTTTGGATTGAAGGGATTAGGGAAATTTTGGCCTAGTTGAACAATCTCATTAGCGGGTAAACCGGCACCACTTACTGAAACATTGAGTGCAGGTGCTCCACCCCCCGCATGTGTAATGTTGCCATTGTAATTCTCCACAACGGTTGGAGAAAATCGAACATAAATAGATCTTGCCGATAACGTATCACTGGCATAGGAGATAGAAATAGATGAATCAAATCCAGCACCGCTTGTCGCTGATACTTGAAATCCTTTTGACGAGGTTATTGCGATAATTCCGCTGGCTATCAAATTTGTTCCAGAAATTGTATATGATTTCTCACGCGATAGTGCATTGATTGTCACATCACCGAAAGAGAGAGATGCTGCACTCAAACTTAAAGAAGCAGCGTTTGCACTTGTTCCGCTTACGGTCACGTTTTGTGTTGTCGCACCACCTCCATCGTTCGTAATATTGCCACTGTAGCTCTGCATTGCCGTTGGAGAAAACCTGACATAGATTGTGGTTGAAGATAAAGTACTGGCGGTATAAAGGATGTTGATGGAAGAGTTAAAACCCGAACCGGTTGTTATAGACACTTCAAAACCGGACGGAGCCGTCACAATAATATTCCCTATTGCAGGCGTTAAGTTTGAACCTTTTATGGTGAACGTCGATTCAGCAGATGTTGCATGTATGGGAACATTTCCGAAGGCTACCGAAGATGAACTCACCGTAAGCAACGGAGTAATGCTTTCTCCGCTTACCGGCACATTCTGAGTTACCGCTCCGCCGCCATTGTTCGTAATATTGCCGCTATAGGTCTGCACTGCCACTGGAGAAAATCGTACATAGATTGTGGTTGAAGACAAAGTACTGGTTGTATAAGGAAGATTGAGAGAAGAGTTAAAACCCGAACTGCTTGCGGTCGATATGGTAAATCCGATTGGCGCTGTTATTCTCACAGTATCATTTGCAGGCTGCAAGTTCAAACCGGAAAGTGTGTATGTCAATTCACTTGATGAATTAATAATAACGCTGCCAAACGGTAATGATGCTGGACTCACGAGTATTGCCGGTGCTACACCGCTACCACTCACCGACACGCTTTGTGCTGCTGCACCACCTCCTGCATGTGTGATGGTACTGGAATAATCCTGCACCGTTGTCGGCGTAAATCTTGCATAGATGGTTTTCGCTGACAATGTTCCACCTGTATATGGTATTCTTTTTAACGAAGTAAAACCCGAACCGCTTACAGTTGATATTGTAAATCCCGATGGCGCTGTAATGGTAAGAGAATCGATTGCTGGCGATAAGTTTAAACCGGAAAGAGTGTAGGCCTTTTCCGGAGATAGGGTGTTTATTGTGATGTTGTCAAATGATAGTAATGAAGGATTTGTTGTTAGTAATGGAGCCGATGCAGATACCCCTATCCCGCTTACCGATACATTTTGCATTGCAGCACCGCCTCCGGTGTTTGTGATATTTTCGGAATAACTTTGTTCCACCGTTGGCAAGAACTTCACAAAAATTGTTGCGGGTGAAGATATTGCTCCTCCCGAATAAAGTACGCTTACCGATGAACCAAATCCTGATCCTGTTGTCAAGGAAACCTGATAAGCCGTTGATGAAGCTGTGATTATAATATTCCCATTTGCAGGCAAAAGGTTTAAACCGGAAAGTGTGTATGTCCGTTCACTTGATGTATTCAGTACAACACCGCCAAACGGTAAAGAGAGGGGACTCACTGTTATCGTCGGCTCTACGCCGCTCCCGCTCACAGGTACATTCGTGGGCGTTGCGCCGCCTCCGATGTTTGTGATGCTTCCGCTATAGGCCTGCGGTACTGTTGGCAAGAATCGTCCATAGATCGTCTTCGCAGAAAATGCCCCCCCGGTATAGGAAATTGTCATGGATGAGTCAAAGCCCGAACCAGATGTTGACGACACCTGAAATCCTGTCGGTGCAGTGATTGTGATATTTCCACTTTCAGGTGATAAGTTCGATCCCGTTAATGCGTAAGCCTGTACATTCGACGTTTCATTGATAATAACATTTCCAAAAGACAATGATGTCGAGTTTACTGTCAGGAGAGGTGGTGGTGTATTAATACCACTACCACCTATTGCAACAATCTGCTCTGCCGCACCGCCGCCTGAATTCGTGATAGTGCCATAATAGCTCTGTACAGCCGTTGGTGAAAATCTTACATAGATTATTTTCGGTATGGGTTGGAGTGTTCCGCTTGTATATGCTATTCTTTTTGATGAAGTAAACCCTGAGCCGCTTACCGTTGATATGGTAAATCCAGATGACGCCGTAATGGTAAGTGAGTCAGTTGCAGGCGATAAGTTCAATCCTGTTAATGTATACGTCAGCTCGCTTGATACCGTATTGATGACAACATCCCCAAATGATAAAGATGTCGGGTTTACCTTCAGCGCGGGTGTTGTGGCGGAGACGCCTGTTCCGGTCACTGCGACATTCTGTGTTATTGCCCCGCCTCCTGCATTACTGATAGTTGCATTATAACTCTGCACAGCCGTCGGAGAAAACCTGACATAGATTGTTGTTGAAGATAACGTACCGCCTGTATAGGAGACATTCAGTGAAGAACCAAACCCCGAACCGCTGGTGACAGATACTTGATATACAGACGACGAAGTTACGGTAATACTTCCGCTTGCCGGCGACAAATTTGAGCCTTGCACGGTATATGTCTGTTCACTCGAATTTGTATTTGTACGAACAGTACTGAATGCAAGTGATATGGGATTGATGGTGATGACCGGTGAAGCACTGCTGATACCACTGCCGGTTACAGACACATTTTTTGTTGCCGCGCCTCCTCCTGCATTCGTAAGAGTACCATTGTAACTCTGCACCGTTGTCGGAGAAAACCTGACATAGATTGTTTTCGCTGAAAGTGTTTTTCCTGTATAGGGTATTCTTTTTGACGAAGTAAACCCTGAGCCGCTTACCGTTGATATGTGTAAATCCCGATGACGCTGTAATGGTAAGTGAGTCAGCTGCAGGCGTTAAGTTCGATCCTGATACTATATATGTCCGCTCGCTTGATATTGTATTCACGATTACAGTATCAAATGCAAGTGTTCCTGGATTGATGGTAATGACCGGTGAAGCACTGCTGATACCGGTGCCGGTTACAGACACATTTTTTGTTGCCGCACCTCCTCCTGCATTCGTTATATTGCCGCCATAGCCTGACACAGCCACTGGAGAGAACCTGACATAAATTGTTTTCGCTGAAAGTGCTCCGCCTGTATACGGTATTCTTTTTGATGAAGTAAACCCTGAGCCGCTGACCGTTGATAGCGTAAATCCCGATGGCGCTGTAATGGTAAGAGAATCAACCGCAGGCGATAAGTTCGATCCCGTTACTATATATGTCTGCTCGCTGGATATTGTATTGATGATAACATTCCCAAAGGATAAAGATGTCGGGTTTATGGTCAGTGTGGGTGTTGGTGGGGAGATGCCTGTTCCGGTCACCGCAACATATTGAGTTGATGCCCCACCGCCTAAATTCATGATATCGTCATTGTAGCTCTGCACAGCCTTCGGAGAGAACCTGACATAAATTGTTTTCGCTGAAAGTGTTCCACCTGTATATGAGACATTCAGTGAAGAACCAAATCCTGATCCTGTTGTCAACGAAACCTGATAAGCAGTTGATGGAGCCGTGACTATGATATTTCCACTTGCAGGCGTAAGGTTTAAACCGGAAAGAGTGTATGTCCGCTCACTTGATATCGTATTGCTGATAACATTGCCAAACGATAATGATGAGGGACTCGCTGTTATGGTCGTGTTACCTGGTATCACGCGCGCAGTATCCCGAATGAGTATCTTTGACGAGAATGGGGCAAGTATAAATGATCCTACGACACTATTATTGTCAAGGTCGTAGAAGAAAACCGGAGGCAGGTTCACCATCACGGGATTTGCTGTGCTATTGATGAATACGGTGTCACGTTGATAGGAAGCCGGAATAATATACTTTGAGTGTGCATCCAGGCCTGTCGCGGTCTTCCACCCTGCGAATGAATAATTATCCCCCGAATAACCACCAGATTTATTGAGGAGTGTTCCAAATGGAATAGTATTACCGTATGGATTCAAGTAATAATTGCTGTCGATAACCCCCGGCGAATGAAGTACCGAGGACACCTCGTCCTCTTCTAAGAGAACCAGTCTCTGAATGGAGGTTTTAGGACTGAAGACATTATGCGTGATGACATGCTGTCCATAGGAATAGTTGGTGTTCTGAAGGATGTTAAGAAAATCGCCATGAGTATCAAGGTCGCAATCCATGAGCATGTTGTTGCGGATAGTATTGCGATATGAGAAATATTGAAAGTATATGCCATCAGTGCTCACGTGAGACACCGTGTTGCCTTCAACAAGTATATCGTGACTTCCCCCGTCCAGGTAAATTCCGTTTGTTTCTTTGTACTCGGGATGAGTAGCACCATCCTTATTCCCAACCGAGTTGGAAATGATATTGTTACGTATCGTCTGTGCATTTCCGTCGTACGTGTAGATGGCACCGCCATCAGCCAATTTCAGCATGACATTGGTTACCACGTTGTTCTCAACAAGAGAGTTTGAGCCGTATGCGGTAATTCCATTATACCCTACACTGTCAACACTGTTGCCGCTCATCGTATTGCCGGAACCGCTCACCAAGATTCCCGTCATCCCACTGAGTCCACTTTTTCCATAACCTTGAACCAAGCCAACATTCTTGATCACGTTGTTCGAAATTACAAAATTGTTAGCAGACACCACACTGATACCGACGCCATTGACTTGCTCAATAGTATTGCGGTCGATAGTACAACTCGAAGACGCCGCATCAAATTGAATGCCATACACCGATCCACCGAAGATCTCATTGGAAAGAAGACGAATATTGGTATTTCCGAAGTGGAACATAAGAGCCGCCTGAGCTTGGTATCTGAATTCCAGGCCTTGAACCGTGATGTTGCTTTGAGAACTACTGTAGACGCCATAGTCGAAAACAGTGCCTGCAACACTCAGAGTGTTCGGGTCAACACCGCCTGGAGCATAGAAATACACTTTATTAGTACTGGGATCACAGTACCATTCGCCGGGAGCATCCAGTGCGGCAAGTTTATTGTCCAGATAGAATCCCCAACCCACTATGGGGGGGTAATCCGGCGCACTTGAAAGAGTGACCATTGTTCCATTATATGATGAAACAGTACGAGTCTCAAACGTCCATTGGATAGTTCTGATGCGGAGATTCGCACCGTTCCAATAACCTGACGCCTGGTTGAGTCCTGTTGCCGTAATTGTCGTTGAGCCGTTGGTGGTTCCGATGGTAAGAAATCCAGTATTCGGATAACGCGCGAGCGTCATTTGAACGCCGTTGGAGAAAAGATTCTTTACCAGCGATGATGCTTGTGCCACATAGATCGAGCCGCTATAGACCGTCCAGCCGGAAAGCTGAGTGGCTCCGGTAATGACCGGCTTTTGAACGCCGTCATTATAGGCTCCGATAGTGACACCTGATTGGTTGACATTGATTTGGCCGAAGAATGAATCTCCGCCTTGAAAGGAAATTGCATCACCGGATACAAACGTGACTGAATTCACTTTGGAAATTGTCTTCCAGGGGGCCGTTGTTGACTTTCCGTCGTTGGCATCGCTGCCAGACGATGA
>PMDB01000059.1 GCA_003155495.1 Ignavibacteriota bacterium | reverse complement strand
CTCAATGAACAAGTGAAACGGAACAAACTCATAAGATATTGACACGAATAGATTCGTGACATTATCAGGCCTCCGGCTCTGATGATTTTATGTTCCAACTCACGACTGTGGAAAAAGCGAAAGTGGTCGCAAATTGCGACCACCTCAGACCCCTCAAATACTCGTCCAACCTGCCATATGCTTTTACAGAACATGGCGCAATTATGCTTGCCGCAGTACTTAATTCACCCGTAGCGATCGAGGCAAGTCTTTATGTTGTCCGTGCATTTGTTCAATTGAGGAAACTTCTCAGGACACATAAAGAACTTGAATTCAAGCTGAACGAATTGGAAAGAAAGATCGCGCTTCACGATTCGGATATACATGCGATTGTAGAAGCTATCCGAGAACTCATTTATCCCGTGAGATATCTTAGAATGATTCATCAGGGCATCCGATGAATTATCTCACGGGATGAACCGCCTGAAAAACCGAAGCGTGAGATTGGCTTCCGTGTAAAGGAAACGAATGCTCAATATAAAACAAAGCGATAAACCCGCCTTTTAGTTGGTTTAACAAATAGAAGAATCGAAGCGTTGGCGCATAAAAAAGGATACTAATGTGGATGAGCCAAATTAGTTCTAGAATAAACACAAGCTTGAATTAATTTTAAGCAGTCATCAGGATTTTTCTTTATCCTGTGTTCCCAAATGCGAAGAACTTTCCAGCCTGATTTTCTTAATGATTTGGATTTAGATAATCGCGAATCCAATTTCTTTGAGATAATCAAAAGTTGGATCATAATATATTGAATTACGTGTCGGATCTTCGTTGTCTCCCAGTGGAACTACAATCACCATCCCTTGTCTAGCTCGAGTAAGAAGGACGCGATAGGCATTCTTGAGATAATTTTGTCGCTCTGGCTTCTTAATATGATTCCAACGATCGCCACAAAAAGATCGATGTTCCCATCCTTTTTTTGTATATCTGAAGTCAGCGTCCCATGTTACGCATGCCCAATCAAGCTCGAGCCCCTGCACATCGAATTCAGTGGCGACATCCTCAAGATAATAAGACGAACGCACATCCTCTTTTCCGTCAAGGAACCAATGTATAGGATCCATTGGTGATTTGACAAATATCGCATGGGGTTTTAACCGTTCCGCCTGTGAAGAGACTACAATTCCATAACGCTCCGATCCCCGTGCTTGTTCCTTTAACCATTTTTTTGCTTTGACTAAATCGCGAGTAATGACAATCGGATATTTAGCATTCACATTGTCTAGAGTCTTACGCGCCTCAACAACATCTAGGTCAAGCAACTGTTTAACCAATAAAGAAACATTTTCTGCGCGGAACGAACGCAAAGATACCGCAAGATGCAATTCATCTTTGTGGACAACATTTTTAAATAATTCCAATTCAGTCAATACTTCACCGGCACTATATTCACTGTCGATAAGCCGAGATGATATATAAATATGCCAATCTTGGAATGAGCGGTTCAATGATTCAATCCATTCGCTGATTCCTGCCTCGCCGGTATTGATTTCTTGACCACCACCAACAAGACACACAATTACAGCCCAATCAGGATGGCGATTAAGGCAAGAGATTAGAAATTCTGGCTCAGATTGATTGAAATTAGGCTTGTTCTTTTTTCGACGCATAAAATTCATTGTCTGCTCTAAATTCCAAGCTCGCTGTGCTTCGTCAAATAATGCAACATGTTCTTTGGGTGGCTTCTCATCGTCAATTAGACATTCATCACGGAAATGGTGAACATTCTGAATTCTCACCTTAACCGCACTCATTATTTCGCCCTTCTTCTTCTTGACACCACGTTCTCTTTCTTGTCGTAACTTGTCTCGAGTTAATGCTTCTCGTAAAATTGCCACAAGTGGCCCATTACCTGAAAGAAAAACGCTATAGAGATCGTTCGACTCATCAGAATGGAGATTTGCAATGTTGAGTCCAACTAATGTCTTACCTGCACCCGGTACACCCGTCACAAAGCAAATGGATTTGTAGTGTTTTTCTTTTGAACAAAGGATAATTTCTGATATTGCCTCGGATGTTTGACTCAAGTTTATAGCGCTTGCATCACTGCGGGAGATGTCGCTCACTGAATGACCATTATAAAGAGCCATCGCTGCTTCTATGATTGTTGGGGTAGGACAATATCGTCCGCCTTCCCATTGTGTACGGTCAATGCTATTGCCAGTGATAAACAGTAAAACGTTTTCAAGCACTTTACCGAGCAATTCTATATTGCTATTTATAGGGAAAAGTAGTTTGTCGTTTTGTGGTGTGACAGCAACAACAGAATTGGCAGCTTTCGCTTTGGTGGCAATAAGAATTGGAGCAATGAAATGTTCATGACTTGATTCGTGAAAGTTTTTCAAATCTAAAGCATAATCTCAAACTTGATCTCGAGCATACGATGTAAATTCTTTTTCGCCTATTTTAAATTCGAGGACAAAGATCACTGGTCCAATAAGAAGTACGACGTCGATTCGTTTCCCCATGCGTGGAATCGAATACTCAAAATAGACCGATCCCTGATAACAAGAGAGTGCTTCGTGTAAAATAGTAATTTCTTCTAACCACGCATCGCGCTGAGTTTGTTCTAAAGTGAAATCGTTATTCCTCACTAGTTTGCTAAGAATCTCATCAGGTTTAGAGTTTAGGAAATCGGCAATCGAGGCAGAATAATATTCTCGTTTCATATAGTTATTTATATTTATTATCTGTCATGATCATTCGGTGGTCTTCGATTATGCAATAAAATCTTGTTCATCCGTCTTCCTGATATAGAAGAATGATCACATCAGCCAATGAATCTTCACTGATTCTTCCACCTGTTTAAATTCTTTATCTCCCGTAACCAATGCTGATCCTTTGTGATGAAATGCTAAAGCAGCGGTAAAGCAATCTGCAAAAGACATTTTTTTTACTGCCTTAAATCTTGCTGCCTGGTTGGCAAGCTTCCAATCCGCATCATGGAATTGAACACCAAGCTCAAGCAAATCTTTTATGCTTTGGTCGGCTGCGGTTTCAGAAACTTCTCGTGCAAGAATGTACCAAACCTCTCCGGCATTGACCGTTGTCATCATCAGTGGAATTCCATGATCGTGTGCATCTGCGATAATATTGCCGACAGTTTCACCTGCAGGTTCATCTTCTAAGAAAGCCATTACTGACCATGAGTCGAGCACATACGCTCGTGGTTTTGAAGGCATCAGAGTTCCCTTTCTTTTTTCTTTTCGGCCATCAATGCTTTTAATAATCCCGTTCCCTTATGTTTTCCGCGAATCGAATGTATATACTGCCTTGTAATCGGCGTGAGAATGAGGGACTGATTCTTCTCGTTTACTTCAATTTGAATGCGTGTTCCTTCTTTGATTCCCAGTCTTGAGCGAACCTTGGAAGGTATGACAATCTGTCCTTTTGTCGTTGCAATAGTTTCCATAAACATGATTCCTTTCTTATTCTGATATAAAGTAAGAAATAATATTTAGTAAGTCAATATATATATGTCTTACTTATATAAGTATTCCTATAATAGCATAAGACCCAGGCGATGCCTGTGTCGGCTGCAGGAAAGGGGAAAATACATAAGGGTTTATAGAATTATCTGCATAGTCATTCCCGAATGCTGTAATCGGCCTGCCTGCGTGCCGAAAGCACTTCCACCTATACTACGTTTCGGTGGACAAGTCGGCAGGCAGGGAATCCAGAACATTGAAAACCTCAGATCTGGATGCCCGCTATCTGCGGGCATGACAAAATACTGCGAAGGGGAAAATCCAGTTATCAAGGCGTGTATCGCGAAGCAGGAGCTTCGCGGAATATCATCTATCCTCACTGAGAATTTAATCGGAACTTTTCGTATCTTTCGACTGTTTAACTTATATGGTCGAAAGGTCAACTATGGAAAATAAGCTTTCGAGGGACAAAGAAGAACTCATTTTGCATGCCGCCCAGCGCCGGTTTGCCGCGTATAGTTACTCAAAAGTGACCATGGACGAGATTGCCGATGACATCGGCATGGCAAAAGCTTCTCTCTATTATTACTTCCCTACAAAAGAAGCAATTTTCCGGTCGGTGGTTCAGTATGAACAGGAAGAATTTCTTGCCCGGGCAAAAGAAGTCTTAGCAAATAGTAGTTTAGCAAGTCATAAGATGGTTGAATATGTTCAGCTCCGGATGAAGTTGACCGAGCGGCTCAGCAACCTGAGCCAGATTCACCAGCAAGGGTGGCACGATGTCAAACCGATCTTCAATGAATTGTTCAAGACATTTGTCCAGCACGAACTTCAATATGTGATACAAATCCTTCATGAAGGCAGGAAATCAGGTGAATTTCATCTTGAAGAACCCAAAAAAATTGCATCCATGATTCTGCACGTCCTGCAGGGGCTTCATCTGCGATTCTTTAGAGGATATGATCAGCAAGCAATCAACGAGTCGGACCATGAGTTATTTGAACATGAAACTTTACTTTTTGTAAATACCATTCTCCATGGTGTATGCAAGAAATCAAAACGAGACCTCTGAAATATTAATGGCATAACGGTATCCGCGAACTTTAGTTCGCGATAATAATCGGAAAACGCAATCTGAAGATTGCGACTACCATAGTAAAACCAATTATTCAGAAGTCTCAAAACATTAATACAACGAAAGGATGTTTTTTCATGCCACAGCAAGATGACAAAGTTGTAAAACAAAAACCTCAATTATCCGAGCAACGTGAAATCAATACCACGAACGAAAACGATGCAGCGCCGATCGAGTCGGTGCCTCTCTATAGAAACGTAAAAGTTGTTATACCGCTGTTTCTTGTCGTGCTGGCGATTGCCATTTTTGCATGGCGGTACTATATAACATTACGCGATTTTGTCTCGACAGACGATGCATACATCGACGGAGACAGGGTCTCTGTCAGCACAAAAATATTAGGGAGAATAGACCTGCTGACAGTCGACGAAGGTGATTCAGTCCGGCAGGGTCAAATTCTGGTACGGCTGGATGACAGCGACTTGCGCGCGCAGGAAGCGCAGGCAAAAGCATCGCTCGCATTTGCCAGGGAAAATATTTCGCTTGCGAAAGTCAATATGGACAAAGCCCAAATGGATTATCAACGCGCAACGACGCAATTTAACCAGAGCGTTATTCCAAAAGAGCAGTATGACCATGCGCAAAGCGAATTAGAATCGAGCAAGGCGCGGCACAATATTGCCATTGCACAGACAGCGGCCGCACAGGCACAGCTTGGCGTGATCCAAACCCAATTGACGAACACCGTGATCGAATCGCCGATGACAGGTGTTATTTCCAAGCGCTGGGTTCTGTCAGGCGACATTGTACAGCCCGGCCAATCCATTTTCACGATCTATAATGTGAAAGACGTTTGGGTGACGGCAAATTTGGAAGAGACGAGCCTGTCTAATTTACGCCTCGGTGATAAAGTGGAAATAAGCGTTGATTCTTATCCTGATGCAAAATTTATCGGGACTATACTACGGCTCGGTTCCAACACAGCATCGCAATTTTCTTTGATTCCTCCTAATAACGCCTCGGGGAATTTTACGAAAGTGACACAACGCGTTCCGATAAAAATCTCTATCGAACGGACAGACAGCAAACGTTCTCAAAATGTTTATTTATTGCCCGGCATGTCGGTCGAAGTGAAGGTAAGGGTTCGTTGACTATGTTTTCAGGCTTAACACATCGTTTGAAACTCGGATTTACGAATCGTGTACCATCGCTTCATCATGAACATACCTCGTACCGATGGTGGGTTTTGGCGAACATCATGATCGGCACCTTTATGGCTGTGCTCGATGCCACAATCGTGGATGTTTCCTTATCGAAAATTATGGCGTCGTTCGGAATTACTGTCGATAAAGCCGAATGGGTGATTACCGCATATATGCTGGTCTTTGCAGTCATGCTCCCGACCTCGGGATGGATCGCAGATCACTTCGGATACAAGAGAACATATTTTTTAGCATTGTCATTGTTTACACTTGGTTCATTTCTCTGCGGGCAGGCGTGGAATGAAAATATGCTTATCATTTTCAGAATCGTTCAGGCATGCGGTGCGGGATTGATTATGCCAACCGGCATGGCGATTGTGACCCGCGAATTTCCGCCCCAGCAGCGCGGAGTTGCGCTTGGGTTCTGGGCTATTGCGGCGGCAGCTTCCGTATCGCTTGGCCCTATGATTGGCGGGTATCTCATTGATACCATTAATTGGAATGCAATTTTTAATGTGAATGTACCTGTTGGCATTATGGGTTTGTTTGCAACGGCGGTCATTCAGCGTGAATATAAAACGGAGCATTCGCGGTCATTCGATGTGATTGGATTCGTATCGATGGCAACGTTTCTTTGCGCGCTTCTGCTGGCGCTGACGGATGGCAATGCTTCATGGAATACCGGAGGGTGGACATCGCCATTTATCATTTCGTGTTTTGTCATATCGGCATTCGGACTTATTGTGTTCTTAGTGACGGAACTTACCATAAAACATCCGCTCATCGACTTGCGTTTGCTCAAGGATTTTAATTTTAGCGTAGCGAATGGTATTCTTTTCATTTTCGGATTCGGGATGTTCGGCAGTACTTTTTTGCTTCCGCTGTATCTCCAACTGTCGATGGGATATACGGCATTTCAGGCAGGCTCACTATTTTTACCTGTCGGTATCCTTCAAGCGATTACCGCTCCGATTTCCGGCTTTCTATCGGATAAGGTAAATCCGAGAATTCCTGCAGCGATCGGTATTACGCTGTTGGCGTTAAGTCTCTTCATCAACAGTTCATTATCTTTCTATTCAGAACGTCATCAGATTATGCTGGCGCTGTACATCCGCGGATTTGCCATGGGATTGATGTTCACACCTCTTTCGATGTCGGCGCTTTCCAATATTCCGCGGCACAAAATCGGTCAGGCATCCGGGTTATTTAATGTTATTCGGCAATTAGGCGGGAGCTTCGGCATTGCATTTATGAGCACATTGCTGCTGCGGCGTACAATTTATCATACGGCAGCATACAGCCAGGTCGTGAACCCTCAATCGGATGCATTTCGTCAGGCTGCACAGCATTTGACGCGTTTTAGTATGAATGCAGTCGGCGGAAATCAATCTCTTGCAGCGATGCGTGCGAATGCTCTTATTGCATCGCACATTTCTAACCAGGCGTTTATCCAGTCCGTTGCTGACGATTTTTTGATAGCGTCGATTATTACTATTGCTGCGCTTGTTCCTATTTTATTCCTTCGAGTGCACAAGCAAAATAAACCTGAACATGTATCGGCAATGGAATAAAATATTTACGCGCGATTGCAAGGATAATTATTAAAAGCACTCCTCCCCATGTCCCCTCCTCGTGGAGGAGGGGATAGAGGGGTGGTGGAGCAACAGTGTAAAAGAATATTCGATATTGATTTTTGGCAGTGTCTCAATTTAATATAGCTCGCTGGTGATGTCAGGAATTTCTTCCTGACATTCAATAGTATCGGTCAGGACGAAAGTCCTGACCGTACTAAACTGAGACATTACTGTTTATTTTATAAGGTTGCATAACATCGGTTATTAATAGAAATACAAGGATGAAGAAATATGAATAGAATGAAAATATTTTTGCCGGTGGTCTTTCTTCTCAGCGGTGTTGCCGCAGGGCAAGATTCGATGACAGTCGAACAGGCGGTTCAGCGAGTACTTCAAACCCATCCGGCGATAGAACAAGCATTGGCAAGTACACGTGCTGCGGAAGCACGTGTCTCGCAAACATCTAGTGTCAGGCTGCCGGAAATAACGACTGAAGCTGATTATATTCACATTGGTCCCATACCGGAATTCAATCTCCCTGTGTTGGGCAATTTCGTATTGGCTCCTGCAGACAACTATGATGCGCACGTTGCCGGAAAATACACGGTATTTGATTTCGGGAAAACAAGCGCCGCGGTTGACCTGAGCCAATCGAAGGTGCAAACTTCACGCGATGCAATAGAATTGACGAAAACTAATTTAGCTCTCCAAACCATTCGCACATTCTATTCAATAATTTTGCTGCAAAAGAGTCTACAGGTTCAAGATGAGCAGATTGAAGCGCTCACTCAACATATTTCAATCACGCAGAAACGGGTAACGGCGGGAAGCGCGACAAATTTTGATGTACTGACGACACAGGTGCGGGTTGCTTCATCACAAAATCAGCGGGTGGAAATTCAAAATTCGCTTCAGAAACAGGAGTCCGTATTCCGTCAGCTTCTGAATCTTTCAACGAATATCCCTCTGATGATTCGCGGATCGTTTCAACAAGCGGCTTTGTCGCTCGATATGGATTCTCTCCAGCAGATTGCATTACATCAGCGTGCCGAATTAAAGCTTGCGCACGATGCGGAAGAATCGGCGAAGCTTCAAAAGAATGCGAGTTCACGGGGGAACATGCCATCTTTAAAACTCATCGCTGCCTATGGATTTAAGAACGGGTATGAACCGAACATTTATCTCATGCGAGGCAATTGGATGTGGGGAGCGCAAGCGCAAATTCCTCTTTTTGACGGCGGCCGGGTAAGTCATCAGGAAGAAGAAGCACAGGCAGCCATAGAATCGGAACAGGCGCACACGCAGGATGCCGAGCGGCAAATTCGATCGGATGTTGAACAATCCGTAGCTGATGTTCAGGCGTCGTGGTCGAAGGTGCAAATTTCAGACGTGCAGCTTCAGCAGGCACTTGATGCAGTTACTATTGCACGAACGCGGTACGAGACGGGCTCTGTCACTAATCTTGATCTTCTGGATGCAGAGACGGCCGAATCCTCGGCGAGGTTGATGAGTTTGCAGGCGCTCTACCGCTTTGTCATCAGCAAGTACGAGCTTGACCGTGCGGTTGGCGCGTTGTTTTCGAATTGATCGATAGGTTCTAGCGAACATTCTCCAACTCGAACCACCGCTGAACAATTTTACGGTTGGATTCCGAAAACCGTTTGTGTGAGAATTCGTTGGTGTGTACATTGTATTTGTAATCTCTTTGCCATTTCCCGATGTTCTTGCGCAATGAATGCAATGCACCCAGAATCTCAGCAACTTCGTCATCGGTTGTGGTCGGATGAATGGACAACCGCACCCAGCCGGGTTTGGTTGATAAATCGCCTTGATCGATACGGTTTGTTATCTCGTCTGAATGCCGTGGATCAACATGAAGCAAATAATGTCCATAGGTGCCTGCACAGTCACATCCGCCTCGAACTTGAATACCAAATCGGTCGTTGAGAATCCTTACGACAAGATTGTAATGGATATCATCGAAATAAAAAGAAATTATACCGAGTCGATCTTCGATGTTATTTGCAAGAATCTTTAAACCGGATATTGTGCGCATTTCTTTTATCAGAACGGGGATAATTTCTTTTTCTCGCCTGAGCATTTTATGTACATTCATCTGCTCCTTCAATTCCACCGTCAGAGCCGAGCGAATTGCTTGCAGAAATCCTGGTGTACCGCCGTCTTCTCGTTCTTCGATGTCGGGCTTGTAGCGATATTTTCCCCATGGGTTTGTCCACAGAACAGTGCCGCCGCCAGGCTGATCGGGAGATTTGAGATGGTACAATTCGGAATCAAATACCATCACACCCGATGAACCGGGACCGCCTAAGAATTTGTGGGGCGAGAAGAATATTGCATCCAAACGTTCCATCGGATCGGCGGGGTGCATATCTATCTTGACGTAAGGAGCAGAGGCAGCAAAATCGATGAAACAAATACCACCATTCTCGTGCATAATCTTTGCGAGTTTATGATAAGGTGTCTGAATACCGGTTACATTGGAACATGCGGTGAACGAACCTATTTTCAGCGGACGATCCTTATACGTGCACAGAGATTCCCGTAAGTGATCAACATCGACAAGTCCCTCTTGTGTCGGCGGAATAACGCAGACGTCTGCAACCGTTTCATACCACGATGTATGATTGGAATGATGCTCCATGTGCGTTACGAAGACAATCGGTTTCTTCTCGGGAGGGATGGAAACAAATTGTTCCAACTGATCCGGATATTTTAATCCCAACATTCTTTGAAACTTGATCAGCGCGGCGGTCATGCCAAATCCGACATTCAACAAAGCATCTTTCGGCCCTGCGTTCACATGCCGTTTGATGATTTCATGTGCCTGATGGTATGCGTGTGTCATCATCGTGCTGGTGATGTTTGTTTCCGTGTGCGTGTTGCCGACAAACGGGCCGAACTCCTTGAATATTTTCTGCTCGATAGGAGCGTAGAGCCTTCCGCTTGCAGTCCAATCTGCATACACGATGTTTTTCCTGCCGTACGGTGTTTTAAAAACTTGCTGCAATCCGACAATATTCTTGCGGAAAGGAGAGAAATATTTTTCAAGATTCATATGATGATTTCTCTAACTAATGTTATGTAAAGTAAGTTGATTTATAGCCACGACGTTTACTTCGTGGACCAATAAAAAAAAGAAGTGTCGGCTTTAGCCACATAGAGAGATGTTCAATTCTTGCCCGCCTTCTTGCGCGTTGTCTGCGTCCCGCGCATTGCGCGGGATTGGTGGGGAACGTCCCTACGAATTATAATTATACCTGTGTTAATGCTTGGTCCAAATCCCAGATAATATCTTCCGTTGCTTCTACTCCCACCGATAGACGTACGAGATTATCAGCGATTCCAAATTCCTTCCGCTTATTCGGTTCTACGGCAGAATGTGTCATTGCCGCAGGGTGTTCAGCAAGCGATTCGGTGCCGCCTAAACTGACGGCGAGTTTCACCATCTTCAATGAATCAAGGAAACGGAACGATGCCTGCTCGTCGCCTTTGACGATAAAGCTGATCATTGCTCCGGGCGAGAGACATTGTTTTTTATAGATACGGTACTGCGGATCGCCGTCTTTCAGTAATCCAAGGTATAATACTTTTTCAACTTTGGGATGTGTTGAGAGCCAGAAAGCAATTTCTTCTGCACTCTGTGCTGCAGTCGTCATTCGCATCTTGAGTGTCTCAAGGCTTCGCAAGAGCAGCCAGCCCGTCAGCGGACTCGCCATTGATCCGAGAACGCTGCGCATCGATTTGACGCGGTTGACCAATTCTTTTGATCCGAGACATGCACCGGCAACAACATCGCAATGACCGCCGATATACTTGGTTGCCGAATACAAAACAAGGTCGATACCTTGTTTTAAGGGATGTTGAAAAATGGGGCCAAGAAAAGTGTTATCCAGTGCTGTGAGAACTTTGCGGTCCTTCGTAGAAAAATGTTTTGCAATGTCCACGCACATTTCGATATCGATGAGGCAGTTTGTCGGATTGGCTGGAGTTTCAAGAAAGATCATCCCGAGTTTGTTTGCGGCACCGCCTCGTTCCACTATATCGATGATTTGTTGCCGTGTGTGCTGAACACCAAAGTTCATAGTCTTTATGCCGAATTTTGCCAGCACGGCTTCGAAAAGATGTTCCGTGCCACCGTAAATAGGTTCGCTGCTCAAGAGAACATCGCCTGGCTTCAGGAGCTCAAGCACTGCTGTACTGATTGCCGCCATTCCGCTGTCAAACACGGCGCATGCTTCTGCATTATCCCATACGGTAAGGCGGTCTTCGAGAATTTCCAGATCCGGGTTGTTGATGCGGCTGTAAATGAGCCCGGCACCATGTGTACCCGGCTCACGCACCCCATGTGCCATTTCGAAAAATTCCTTGCCGTCCCTGGCATTTTCAAAAACGAACGTAGAAGTCTGAAAAATGGGACATTTTACGGCACCTTCCGACCACTTGGGTTCATATCCATATCCCATCATCAGAGTTTCGGGCTTCAAAATTTTCTTTTTACCGTTGGAAATAAGTTCTTTATCCATAAGGCACCTCGTTGGATTTGGGTGAGAACCATAGTGTGGCAAAAGGTACGGGAAAATTTTCGAAAATCAATTGCAGGCGAGAATGACTTGATTATCCGTTGATGCATTCGTAAGTTCTACAGTATTATTTTAAGATCTGTGTTATTAAGAAAAAGGCATGATTGACACATGGGTTAATTATTCTGAAATTCTCATAGTATGAAATATCACCAATAATAAGGGTATCCACTATCACACATCAAGAGGAGTAAAACAATGAATCCTCCGTTCCCACCGTTAACACTAGGCGATATCTTCGAGAAAACATTTTCACTCATCGGGAGGACATTTTTTCGCAATCTTTGTATTGCAATACTCATTCTTCTGTTTCCAATTATTCTCATGGCAATTGCTACAGATGATTTTTATTCATCTCTTGCCGACATGCAGGAAACGGTTCACCAAGTGCAAAGTGCACCTGGATTAGATCTGATACTATCGATTCTCGGTACGCTCTCTTTTTTCCTCATAGCAACTTTTGTTTTTGCGCTTGGGGTTCTTTTTGCAGAGATCGCCATTAGTATTGTTGTAAGCTATGAAATATCGTCCCATCCAATTACATTTTCGGATGCATTGAGTGAATTGTTTGATCTCAAATGGTTGTATGGTATTGGTCAGGCAGTTCTGAAATATTCCATCTTCATCGGCGGGATAATAATTTTAGGCATCATACTGGCAATTTTTTCCGCTTTATCAAAAATGCTTATGGGATTGATCGCTGTTCTTTGTTTGCTTGCACTTGTTCCGGTTCTCATCTATGCCGCTATAAAGTGGTACTTTGCGCTTACGGCGATTGCAGTGGACGATCTCACCGTCATAGAATCATTGCGAGCGAGTTGGTATTTGGTCGAAGGGTATTGGTGGAGAACCTTTGGCATACTGCTGCTTCTTTCCATCCTTACGCAATTCGCTATCTCGATTGTATCATTGCCGATTACGTTTGGAAGTATGTGGGATGTCTATAAAGAATATTTTACCATGCTCGGAAAAACCGGCGGAAATATTAATCCGGAAATGTTGAAAAATTTAGAAAAATCATTTGGACCGGGAATTGCTATCGGAAGCGGTATCAGTGCTTTACTCTCCTTGCTGGTCACTCCAGTCTATATGGTCGTACTCTACTATGATTTGCGGGCACGTGGAAATACCGGTACAACAGTGAACCAAAATACAGCCAATATTCAAGATGCTCCTCAGAAACCGATTGACCTAGGACAGTTTTAATGGAACATCTCGATGAAGAATCTTTAAAAACACCACCGCCGATTTTCGAAGGTTCTTGGGAACGCGCGCAACGCAACATAACAACAGCAGCGTTTCTCGGGTTGATCATCACAGGTGTAATCTATTTTTATGCTCAAGCAATTATTACTGGAATATTGTTTTTTCTCAACGCATCCGGAATGAGGGAAATAGTAAAGGAGAAAACATTTTTTGAGCGAATTTCATACACCATGGCAGTACTAAAAAATCCCCTGCGTTACTCCTTGATCGTCTCGCAGTTCCTTTTTATGTTATTACCGATCGTATGGATTATCAAGCGCTGGCATACGATTCATGTACTTTCATATGCTCGGATTGCCCGTGTCTCTCTTATCGAACTCGTTGTTGCAGTCGCCGCTACTATCTGTTTTGTTCCTGTGAGTGGATCTATAAGTGAATTTTTTATTAGGAAATTGAATATTCCGGATTTCCTGGCTCAGTTGCACGCTCAAATATTTACATCGTATAGCTCGCAGGAATTACTTTGGTTGATTATTGTTGTGTGCATAACTCCAGCAGTGTGTGAGGAGATGCTTTTTCGCGGGTATGTTCAGCGGACCTTGGAACGTACGCTGGGAATGAAAAGCGTATTTATTACCGGCGTTATTTTTGGACTTTATCATATGCAGCCGTTAAATTTAGTGTCACTCTCTTTTCTAGGAATTCTCATCGGCTACTTTTATTATCGAAGTAAAAGTCTCGTACCGTGTATCTTCGCGCATTTTACAAACAACCTCCTTGCTGTTCTCTCTCTCTATAAAACACCGCATGAACAAACGGTCTTTCGTGTGTTTGATTTTGAGATAACCTTTTTAGGGGGCATCATTGCACTATTGTTTACCGGTGCGTTGATTTTTCTATACCACCAAATAACAAAAAAGAACTTTGTCGAACAGCTTGGTTAAATTAGTATAAGAAACCTGTCCCCTTTAGGTTTGTTGAATATTCCATAGTATCGTTCGAACACGAAGGAGAATGGAAATTACAGTGTTATAAGCGGCTTCTCGTTTCTCTCTGAAGAGTGAGAAATTCTTTCAGATAGAAAATTGAATTGAAATAAAAAAGGCGACTTGAATTCCAAGCCGCCTTTTGTTGTTAGAGTTGCAGGTTTAACTGCTATTTATTCGCCTTGTAGAATTCTTCCATATACTTCGCCAGAAGCTCAACCGATTCCATCGGGCAGGCGTTATAAATGGAAGCGCGCATGCCGCCAACTGAACGGTGGCCTTTCAGTCCGAGCATCTTTTTCGGTTTCGCTTCGACAATGAACTTCTCTTCCAGCTCCGGTGTTGGCAAATTCCATGTGATATTCATGAGAGAACGGTCTTCTTTATTGACGACGGAGCCTTTGTAGAATTCCGGATGTGCGTCGAACATATCATAAATGAGTTTCGCTTTCTTTTGATTGCGCGCCTGGATAGCTTCTAATCCGCCTTCTTTGATAATCCATTTTAATGTTCTACCGACCACAAATATCGGCAAGCAGGGCGGTGTGTTGTACAACGAGCCTGCATCCACATGTGTTTTGTATTTTAACATGGACGAAATGTTTTGTTTCGCTTTCGCCTCCATCCACGCTTTCTTGATAACTATCATAACAACACCGGCAGGACCGAGATTTTTTTGCGCACCGGCATACAAGAGACTATACTTTTTAAAATCCCGTTTGATGCCAAGCATATCGGATGACATATCAGCAATGAGCGGAACAGAACCGACATCCGGATCAGTTTTCCATTGTGTCCCAAAGATCGTGTTGTTCGTAGTGATATGGACATAATCCGCATCGCTGGAATATTTGATATTCTTCGGCAACTGATTGAAGTTCGTTGCTTTTGAAGATGCGACTTCGGTTACTTCTCCGAGAAGCTTTGCTTCTTTTATCGCTTTTGATGCCCATTCGCCTGTATTGACATAATCAGCTTTCTTTTGGAGAAAATTCATCGGTACCATTGCAAATTGCATACTTGCACCGCCCCCGAGAAAAACCACGGCATATTCATCTGCAGAAAGCCCCATAAGAGCAAGAGCATCTGCTTGTGCATCTGTTACCACTTTTTCAAACGTTTTATCGCGGTGGCTGATTTCCATAATTGAAACGCCAAGTCCGGCAAAATCCATCACGGCATCTCGCGTCTCTTCAATAACGGAAAGAGGAAGAACTGCTGGTCCAGCAAAGAAATTGTGTGCACGTGCCATCGTTATGACCCTTTCTGATTTATTTAATCAAGTACATTCGGTGGGTGAAGCAATTACCTAAACATACTAATATTTTTTTTCAGTATCCATATTCTTTTTCAGAAATAAACTTTTAGAGGAAGTAGGTCCTCTCTGGTATGAAAGAGATAGGAAGAGGCTGTAGTTGCGGCGTTGAATTCCACCACATCGTTGCCGCGGAAAAGCTTCATAATACAACGTATCGTCGATGGCGGAAAAAGATGGTTTGAAAAAAGAATTGTATGGTTGCTGGTTAGAATATTTTTTGGTATAATCAAAGAACCAGAATTCCCCTTCGGTCTGCTCGGAAAACCGCGGCAATCGGTGGTTGGACAGGATAAACAACAATAATTTTTTCTCATCATTATCTTAAGGAGTATCCTATGAAGATTCTCGTGACTGATGGTATTACGTCCGAAGGCGCTAAGATCCTTACAGATGCCGGACACCAGGTAGATAAAGTAAAGCTGACACCTGAAGATCTTTTGAAAAAGATCGGTGATTACGATTGCATCATCGTCCGCTCTGCAACAAAAGTGACTAAAGAAGTGATAGAAGTTGGGAAGAAACTTAAAGTGATTGCTCGTGGCGGTGTCGGGCTGGACAATATCGATGTACCGGTTGCCGAGAGTAAGGGCATTAAAGTCTTGAATACGCCCGCCGCATCAACTGTGTCCGTTGCAGAGCTCGCTCTTGCGCATATGCTTGCGGTATCTCGCTTCCTGAATGTCAGCACGATGGAAATGCGGCAAGGCAAGTGGCCGAAGAAAGAATATGGAGAAGGCATTGAGCTGTTCAAAAAAAATCTTGGCATTCTCGGCCTCGGCAATATCGGGAAAGAAGTTGCACGACGCGGATTAGCGTTCGGGATGCATGTGTTGGCATACGACCCACCGTTCACTCCAATGGATTTCTTCGTCGAAATTACGACAAAGGAAAAAGTGCTTGCTAATTCCGACTTCATCACGCTTCACCTCCCGTACAACAAGAAGGAGGGGCCGATTATCGGGAAGAAGGAATTTGAAATGATGAAAAAGGGAGTGGTCATCGTTAACTGCGCACGCGGTGGTGTAGTCGATGAAACCGCATTGCTGGAAGCATTGAACTCTGGTAAAGTTGCCGGAGCAGGATTGGATGTGTTCATGAATGAACCACCGACCGAGGCTCAAAAAGCCCTGATCAATCATCCACGTGTGAGTGTGTCGCCGCATATCGGCGGTTCGACTGTTGAAGCTCAGGAACGTGTTGGCGCAGAGATCGCGCAAAAAGTAGTGAAAGCATTCAGCGCTCAAGAACACTCATAAAAAATTTTAGAAGTGCATGGCAATAATCCGACCATTTAAAGCATTTCGGCCGAAACCGGAATTTGCGGGTGAAGTCGCTGCTCGACCGTACGATGTGCTCAACTCCGATGAAGCACGCGAAGAGGTGAAGGGACATCCCCTCTCTTTTTTGCACGTTGGCAAACCGGAGGTTGATCTCGATCCCAAAATCGATATTCATGACAGGCAAGTGTATGAGAAAGGGAAAGAGAATCTTCAGAGACTTATTTCCCAAGGAATAGTGCTGGAAGATTCGACACCTTCACTGTATGTCTATGCGCAGACTATGGGAAATCGCACACAGTACGGTCTTGTCGGATGTGCATCGGTGGAGGAGTACTGGAAAGAAATTATTAAGAAGCACGAATTTACACGTAAAGACAAGGAACAAGACCGTTGCCAACATGTGCGTATAACGAATGCACATTCCGGTCCAATCTTTTTAACGTACCGCGACAACGCAGAAATTAACGCTCTCGTCTCACGTGTGACAAGCCAACCGCCGGAAAATGATCACATAGCACTTGACGGTATCCGCCACCAATGCTGGGTAATCAAAGACAAGGCAATGATTGAGAAGATTATTTCTATTTTCCGAACGATTCCATACTTGTATATTGCGGACGGACATCATCGTTCAGCGGCAGCCGCAACCGTTGGCAGGGAACGTGCACAGGCAAACCCCCACCATCGCGGCGATGAGGAGTACAATTTCTATCTCGCCGTCTACTTTCCGTCAAGCCAGCTTCGGATTATGGATTACAATCGTCTCGTCAAAGATCTGAATGGATTGACGAAGGGAGATTTTCTTAACAAGTTGAAATCAAATTTTAACTTAGTTGAATCTCCAGCATTAGTCAAGCCAGCGAAAAAAGGCGACTTTGGGATGTACCTCGATGGCAAGTGGTACCTTCTCACTGCAAGTCATTCATTGCAGAGTATCACAGATTCGGTACAATCCCTTGATGTTTCGATTCTTCAGGATCATATACTTGATCCTATCCTTGGTATTAAAGATCCTCGTGTAGATAAACGGATTGATTTTGTCGGCGGCATACGCGGATTAGGTGAATTAGAGCGACGGGTAAATTCCGGCGAAATGAAGGTCGCGTTTAGCATGTATCCCACATCTCTCGATGAGCTTATGGCTATTGCCGACGATGGCAAAGTCATGGCGCCGAAATCAACATGGTTCGAACCGAAACTCCGAGACGGATTGTTTGTACACTTCTTAGATTGAAACGATAGAGTTGATGAAATATATCACGTTCGTGTTGTTCCTACCATCTTGTCTTTTCGAGCAAGCTTGTTCACCTGAAAATTATCGACGATTGATGGTTCTATCTGGTTGCACACCACGTACAAATTGTAGAATACTGTCACTCTGTTGTCCAATGGATTGATCGTTATCCGCTTCAATGAAATTGTCCCTGAGTTTTTCCTTCCCCTGCAATAGTATCCCCTAAGTTCATTTATAAGAGAAAAATCGGATTTTAGAAAAAATAACCTACGGAATTTACCGTAGCAATCTACGGGACATTCCGTAGGTTGAAAAATACTGGGATTACCCGATGTAATTCAAAGGGTGCTGGAGTATATTTATACCAGTTAGAATAAGTGAGAATAAAAAAATTAACATAATAATTCACTAACAATCATTAAAGGAGATTCAAATGAAAAAATTAACGATTCTCGTCGCCCTCTTGGTGGTCGTCGGATTCTCGACAAATGCGTTTGCTCAAGCAAGTGCAACAGCTACCGCAACAGCTACTATAGTAACGCCGATCGGCATTACTAAATCAGCTGATATGAATTTCGGCAATGTAGCCTCAAGCGGTGCAGCAGGCACAGTTGTACTGACTCCTGCCGGTACCCGTACTGCAACCCTTGGTGCAACACTTCCTGCTACTGCAGGAACGGTCACAGCCGCTGCTTTTGCTGTTACAGGTTCGACAACCTATACATATTCCATAACGTTACCAAGTTCAGCTATTACACTTGTTGGTACTACTGCAGGCGTAACAGCTAGTACATTTACTAGTACTCCTTCTGCAACCGGTGCATTGACTGCAGGTGCCCAGACATTACTTGTTGGCGCTACACTGAATTTACCTGCAACTGCAGTAACAGCCGGAACTTACACTAGTGCAGCTTTTACTGTAACGGTCAACTATAATTAAAACATACTTTCAATCAAAATAATCCACAAAAAGAAACGCTGCTTTGTGTAGGCAGCGTTTTTTTTATATATTTGAAGGGATAACAAGAAAGATTGATATAACGCTCAGTTATTGCATTGTTTTGTCGAAATTACACTCATTTCTAACCCTTATTGAAACAATTCAACGGAAACAAGAGTACTGTTATCTGGCACGTTAGTTGAATTTTTTATGTTTATAATATAAACAATAAGGATTTAAGAAATGAAATATAGAACTCAATATTTTGCACTCTTGCTGATCGGATTCTCGGCACATGCGTTTGCTCAAGCAACTGCAGCAGCCAGCACAACGGTTACTATTGTAACACCGATAGGCATCACGAAATCAGTGGATATGGTCTTTGGAAATATAGCCGCAGCCCCGACACCAGGTACAGTGGTCCTGGGCACCAATGGTGTTCGCACTCCAAACGGAGGTGTAACACTTCCTGCTTCCGCAGGAACGGTTACGGCAGCTTCTTTTGCTGTTACCGGCTCAGGAAGCTACACGTATACTATTACGTTGCCGGCTTCACCGATAACACTGAGCGGTACTACTGACGGCGTGACAGTCGGTGCATTTGTTAGTAATCCTGCTCCGACTGGTACATTGAGTGCAGGCACTCAGACAGTAAATGTTGGCGCTACACTGATTATACCTGCGTCTACGGCAGCCGATACATACAAAAATACTTCCGGTTTGCGTGTAACAGTCAACTATAATTAGAACATACGTTCATTACAAGAGACAAAAAATACGAAGTGTGGTGTGTGTAGTTTTTTTTATATATTAGGGTAATACTATATGATAAGCATAGAGAAAACGATTGCTATGATAGAGCATTGCTCCTAATTTAAAGTGTTAACCACTAATTCTATTTAAATAAAAAGTCATGCACACATCCGAATTTTTAAAGAACCGACCTGCATGTTTACAAGACATGTATTGTATCACCCTCCTTTCAGTATTGATAGTGTTAACGCTATTTTCGTGTACAAACTTGAAGGCGCAGGGCAACCTCATGGTATTTCCGAGGAGATTGGTTTTTGAAGGATCGAAAAAATCTCAGACTCTTAACCTTGCCAATACCGGGATGGATACAGCCAGGTATAATATTTCTATTGTTCAATACAGGATGAAGGAAGATGGTGCATTTGAGGAAATCGCCCAGCCTGATTCCGGAGAAAATTTTGCTGACAAATACATTCGTTTTTTTCCACGCAGCGTTATCCTTGCCCCCAACGATGCGCAGGCAGTAAAAATACAACTTACCAAAATCAATCAGATGTCTCCCGGTGAATATCGATCGCATATATATTTCAGGGCGGTGCCGACTGAAAAACCACTCGGCGAAAAAGAAATTCTCAAAGACTCTACTTCTATTTCTATAAAATTAGTTCCAGTTTTCGGTATTACTGTACCTGTCATCATCCGGGTTGGAGAATCTACAGCCAGGGTACGTATATCGGAGGTATCGCTTGAGATGGTAAACGACACGATGCCTGTTCTTAAGATGGCATTTAACCGTACAGGCAATATGTCGGTCTATGGTGATATTGCGATTGATTATATTTCACCGCAGGGCAAAGTACTACGGGTGAGCTTTATACAGGGGATGGCCGTTTACACTCCGAATCCGGTTCGCCGATTGAAGGTTGATATTGATAAGACCTTGGGTATTGATTACAGCAGGGGAAAACTTCATGTAGTCTATACTTCACAATCGGACACAAAACCTGAAAAGCTTGCTGAAGCGGAATTGCTCCTGCACTGATAATCAAATGCGATGGCATCGTAAAAATATCACATTGATAATAGCAATGAAACATAATTCTTTATCGAGAAATGCCTGTTAGATTTTTCCCTTGAAACAGAAATCTCACATATTGGTTTATCTGATCGTTCTACTGACGATGGTTGTGCTCATTGTCGCATCAGGGGCGACTGCAATGGCGGCGACTTATTATACTTTTACAAATGGGAATCCGGCGACACTTACTCTCTGGTGGACTGGAACAGATGGTACAGGAACCCACCCCGCTAATTTTACAACTGCTGGTGACATTTTTACTATTCAAAATAATAACACAATGACAATCGTTGCTGCTTGGACTGTAACCGGCACTGTTGTCATTAACACTGGGTGTACACTTACGGCTACTGCCGCCAATGTCACCGTGGGTGCGCTGACAATCAACAGCGGCGGTACACTTACCACATCACGTGTCTTAACCGTGAATGGAGCCTCCAACATAACCGGCACAATAAACTTCAATACCACTGCCCGGGCAGATGTATTCGCTGGCGATATTACCCTTAACAGTGGCGCAGTGTGGAATGAAGCTATTGCGATTACTCCTGCCATTACTGGTAGTTTGATAAACAACGCTACTACTTTCACTGCTTCGACAGGTTTGCATACTTTCAATGCCGCTGCTGGCGGGACATTTAGTGGGACAACCGCGACAGCCATTCCAAGTGTCACCTTTACCACTTCCTATACTAATTCTGGTACTTTAACATGTGCAACAGTACTTAATGTTACTGGTGCTGCGGTGGTGCTCACGAATAACGGAACAATAACTGCCACAACAGCATTATCAAGTACAGGTGGAGTAAACAACGGTGCAACAGGCGTACTCAACATTGGTGGCACTTCCGGAATTACGACACTCACTGCAACCACTGCTGGCAATACTGTAAACTATACAGGAGCGGTACAAACTGGTAAGGTAACTACATATTATAATCTTACACTTTCGGGTTCCGGTGCAAAAACATTCGCCGCTACACCAACTGTAAATGGCTTACTTTCTTTGGAAGGAACTGCAAGTATTGTCGCAACGGTTGGAGTTGTAACATATGGTCCAAACGCAGCACTTCAATACAACAAACCGGGCGCATACACTGCGACAACAGAGGAATGGATTACTCCATTTGCAGCGACCGGTGGAGTTATCATTGCCAATGTCGGAGCAGTAACAATGGGCGCCGCCAAAGTATTTAATGCCGATGTTCCTCTAACAATTAATACTGGTGCTACCTTGACACCAGGAGCTAATCTTTTGACACTTGGCGGTAACTTTTCAATTTTGGGTACTGGTATATTTACAAGTGGAGCAGGTGGTGTCACTATAGCAGGAACGGCAACAACTCAAAACATTTCAGGTTTTACAACAACAGGTAGTGTTTCAATGACGAAGACAGCGGGTACTGCTACAATATCAGGTGCCGTTTCTGCTGTGAATTTGACAGTTAATGGAACGGGAGGTACACTGGTACTTGCCGGATCTAACACCTTTAGTGGTACACGGACACTCACTGCGGGTACATTAGCATTAGCAAACACTGCAGCACTTGGTGCAGCAGGAACTGCGTTAGCGCTCAACGGAGGAACACTCGACTTAAATACTGATGCAAGTGTAAACGCATATAATGTTACAGTAGGTGGATCTGCTTCAATTGTTTCTGACAAGGCAACTGCAGCGAGTGCAGGCATTACACATACACTTGGCACATTAAACATTAATGCTTCTACCTTGACAATATCCGGTGGCAGTAATGTTACGAGTGGAACAGCGGGAGTTACATTTGGAGCTGTAACGCATACAGCGGCGCCGATATACACAGTAAATAATCCTGCGGGCGGAGGCGTAACCCAATTGAGTTTGGGTGCAGTAACAAACTCAACATTCTTATCAACCTTTAATGGCAGTGGAAATATAATTCAAACTGGTGTGTTTGGAAATGGTTCAGGCGGTATCACTTATAGTGGCACAGGCACATTAACTCTGAACCAGGCAAATACATTTACTGGTGTCCTTACAGTCAGCAGCGGCACAGTGATAGGCACAGCAAATGCAGGTGCACTTGGTGCGGGAACATTGACACTTTCGGGAGGCGTTCTCAAATTGACGAACGCGTCTGGAACGAATATAAGCTTCAGCCGAAACACAACAGTCAGCGGGAATGCGCAGATCGCTTCGGATGTAACGGTCGCAAGCACCGCTGGTAATACTTATACACTTGGCACACTTTCAATAGGAAATCAAACCCTGACAATAGCCGGTGGCAGTAATGTTGCCAGTGGAACGGCGGGAATTACATTTGGAGCTGTAACACATACAGCAGCCCCGACATACACAGTAAATAATCCTGCGGGTGGAGGCGTAACCCAATTGAGTTTGGGTGCAGTAACGAACTCCACATTCTTAACAACATTTAATGGCAGCGGAAATATAATTCAAACTGGTGTGTTTGGAAATGGTTCTGGAGGTATCAGCTATAGTGGTACAGGTATATTAACATTGAATCAAGCCAATACGTACACAGGTTTAACGACGATCAGTACGGGAACACTGAAACTTGGTAGTGCTGCTGCCTTAGGTACAGTGGCTGGTGCAACTACCATTACAAGTGGTGCTGTGCTTGATCTGAACGGAACAAATTATAGCAATGCAGAACCACTGACAATAAACGGCACAGGAATTTCAGGTGGCGGTGCAGTGATAAATAGTTCTGCTACAGGTGCAACTTTTGCCGGATTAATAACTCTTGGTAGTACAAGCAGCATAGTTGGAGAAACGGGAATAATTAACATAAGCAATGCAGGAACAATAACGGGTGCAACCCTTGGTCTCACACTTGGTGGTGCTGCCGGTGGAACACTTGTAAGTATTCTTGGAACAACCAGTGGCGCACTTACAAAAGTTGATGCAGGTACCTGGACGCTCTCTGGAGCAAATACATTTACAGGTGGAACAACTCTTACCGCAGGTACATTAAACATTAATAATGCAAGCGCTCTGGGAACGGTTGCAGGTACTTTTACGATCAATGGTGGTACTATTGATAATACATCAGGTGCTGATATCACAACTGTTAGTTATCCTTTGGCTTTAAACAATGATTTTACTTACAGCGGTTCAATATCGAGAAATTTGAATTTAGGTACAGGCACTGTTACTCTGAACGCCAGTCGTCAGGTCACTGTCAGCGCAAATACTCTCACGATAGGCGGTACACTCTCAGCCGGAAGCTATGACTTAACAAAAGCTGGCGCCGGTACACTAAGTTTTGGTGCCAATGCTGTTACTTTAAGTGGACTCACGATCAGTGCAGGTANNTCTGGTATCGACTTCGGGCACAATGAGCTTAGCTGGTAATTTTAATAACAGCGGAACTTTCACTGCGAATAATGGAACGGTTAATCTCAATGGTACAACAATGCAGACTATTGGCGGATCGGAAGCCACATCCTTTAGCAGTCTAACGATCAATAATGCGAGCGGCATTATTCTCGGCGGAAATACCACTGTGGCAGGCACTCTGACTTTCACAAGCGGCACAATAACAACAAATGCGTATTCTCTTACTGTCAGTTCCACTGGAACAGTCAGCCGAACAAGCGGCTATGTTATCGGAAGTCTCAATCTGTATTTTGCAGCCGGTGCAACAAGCCACACATTTGATATTGGCGATGCTTTTGCGTATACGCCGGCTACGGTTTCATTCGCCAGTGTTACAACGGCGGGGTCTCTTATAGCATCGACCGCAACCGGTGATCATCCGCAGATTATCACTTCAGGACTGAATAGTTCGAAGACGGCGAATCGTTACTGGACACTTACAAACAGCGGTATTATATTTACGACATACGATGTTGTTTTTACCTTTGTCCCGGCTGACCTTGATGCAAGTGCGGTTCCCGCATCTTTCAGTGTTGGTAGATATAACAGCGGAGTATGGAGCACTCCAACTCTCGGCACACGGAATGCGTTGTCGACGCAAGCATTGGGAATAGCCGCGTTCGGCGATTTCCAACTTGGAAACATTCAAAGCTCAGGAGTATCCAACTACACACCAACAAGAACGACGGGAATAACCTATACTTCTATTGCAACAACAGGCAATGCAGTCGAATCGTGGCGTACTTCTAATATCAGTGACAACAGTTATTATGATGACAATCGTAGTTATCCCGTGCCGATTGGTTTCGACTTTTGGTATGATGGCAAACGATACACTCAATTTAGTGCTTCAACGAACGGATTTATAGATTTTGATGCGTCAAGTTGGAACGGCGGTTCGGGTTCTGTGCAACCAACTAATCCCTATGGACCTTATTCAACCGATTTTGTTAATCCGACACGGTCTGCTCCTTCAGGTGGTGTTGGGACTGTAACGGCACTTGCACCACTATATTATGATTTGACAACATGGCAAACAACTGTGCCACTTGGCAATAGCGTCAAGTATCTTCTTACAGGTACTGTACCTAATCGTGTGCTTACTGTTGAATGGATTGATATGAGTACGTGGAGGAATCAAGCTGACACGCTTGATTTTCAAGTGAAGCTGTACGAAAGCACAGGAGTTATTGAGTATTATTATGGATATATGAGTGGTACGATCACAACATCAGATGGGTTCGGATATGTTACAGGAATCAATGCACCTTCTATTTCGCCGAATCCTCCAACAGTAGCTCAGCTTCTTTGTTTGCAGACAGCGAATACAAATACATTCTCAAATGGTCAGCAAAATCAACTTAGCACAATTCCTCAAAGCAATTCGAAATACACGTTCACACCGAATATACCGGCAACTCCGACATCGTTGAGTTTCTCAAATGTGACTTCTTATTCTATGCGGCTCTCATGGAATGATGTTGCGGATAATGAACTTGGTTATGCAATTTATCGGTCTAATGATGGTGGTACTACATTTTCTTTTGTTCGGCAACTCACAGCGGGAAGCACATATTCAGATGAATCAGGGCTCGTTGCGAGTACTACATACTATTGGAAGGTGTATGCGTTTACAGAAGGCGGGCTGAGTTCCGCGCTGTCAGGCAACCGTGCAACACTTTCTGCAGTAGGGTTCATATCTGCACAAACAGGGAATTGGAATACAGGGTCGACGTGGGTGGGAGGTGCGGTTCCGTCAACCAATGCAGATGTAACGATTGCCAACGGGCACACTGTAACACTGGATGTGAATGCTTCACTCAATTCACTCACGATTGGACAGGGTTCAAGCGGTACGCTGCATATCGGGAACGACGGTACGGCGCGTACGCTGACTGTTTCCGGTGATATTACTATTAAAACTGGCGCTACGCTTGATGTCAATACTGCTTTTGCGCAAACAGGTCATGCGGTTACTCTTAGCGGTAATCTTATAAATAATGGCATATTGAATCTTGGACCTAATGCATCGAGTGCTGCCGGTATTACCTTGAATAAACCGTCCGGAACGCAAACAATTTCAGGAACCGGAACAACAACGAATTTTTATACGATGAATGTGAATGTGGGAACAACTTCGAATGATATACTGGAAGTTACTTCGAGTAATTTCTCATCGCTGTCCAGCGGTTTCCTTACGTTGATCAATGGGACATTCAAGGTATCGACCGGTGTGACCATAACACCGTTTTCAGGATCGCAAACAATTTCCTCTTCTGCCGGATTATGGATTAATCATTCGTCGGCGGTTGTGAATACCACCGGAGGTGATCTATCTGTTGCAGGTATATTGCACATAACTACGGGAACGTTAAATATCGGCAACGTTGCTGATAATCGGCTTATCTATAGTGGTGGGACGATTACTATTGAGGGAGGCGCTGTAAATGTTGCNNCACCGTTTCACCAATCGAATTAACAGTCATTGGATCAACATTTACATGGTCCAACGGTACTATTAATGTCCAGCGAGAAGGAGGCAGCGGAGCCGAAGATTTGGGTTATGTAAACACATTGACCAGCTTTGCAGTTACCGGCGGGACACTGCAAATCGGCAATCCTTTTACCCCGGCTGCTCAGAGAATGAATATCAATAGTTCTCCTTATGTTTATAATATTCTTGTGAACAATACTAACGCCACAGCGATAGTAGTCGGTAATATTACAATTCTAGGAAATATAACTGTCACGAGCGGTGCATTGGAAACGACATTCAATGGATTGGCGAACTTTAATGGAACAGTACCACAAAATATCAACTCAAGCAGTCCAATTATTTTTAATAATTTAACGCTTAATAACGGCACGGGACTTTCGCTCTCAAATTCTATTACTGTTACTTGTATCCTTACCCTGACAAACGGAGCCCTTTCTATCGGTGCAAATACGCTTACATTCCAGACCTCGAATACTCCGATTGTCAGAACGTCAGGCACAATAACAACTACTACAAGTTCGAATCTTGGTTTCGGCACTTCAGGAAATACTGGAGGCGCCGCCTTTACGATACCTGCAGGTACTTTTACTGCTCCACCTTCCATTAATAACTTTACAATTAACAGAACGAACAACCTCACATTCAATGATCAGATGATGTCATTGAGTGGAATCCTGCTTTGCAATGGTCCTCTTACCACCAATGGAAATCTGACACTTCTTTCCACAGCCGCACAAACAGCTTTGATTGATGGCAGTGGCAGCGGGCAAGTATCCGGAACCGTTACCATGCAGCGATATCTTCCCTCCGGATTTGGCTACAAATATGTCAGTTCCCCTTTCCAGTCGGCTACAGTCAATGAATTTTCCAATGATTTGGATTTAGGGGCTTCCTTCCCGACATTCTATAAATACGACGAGAATAGGACTTCCTCCGGATGGGTAAGTTATACCATTACAACAAATTCATTAATTCCCATGCAAGGATATGCTGCAAACTTCGGCTCTGCAGCCACTGCCAAAACGGTGGATGTTGCTGGTGTCGTGAACAATGGCTTTTTGTCGATTCCTTTGTATAATAATAATCAGCCATACACCTTGGGGTTCAATCTGGTGGGCAATCCGTATCCTTCACCTATCAATTGGGACGCCGCCAGTGGCTGGACAAAGACAAATATCGATAATGCTTTGTATTACTTCCAAGCAGGGATTACCGACCAGTATACCGGTACGTATAGCACGTATATCAATGGGATTTCGAGCGATGGACTGGCGACTAATATTATTCCTTCCATGCAGGGTTTCTTTGTTCATGTTTCCAATGGCTCATTTCCGGTTACCGGAACACTTGGAATCACAAACAGTGTACGAACAAACGATCTTACGCATGCTTTTTTGAAATCGATGAGAACGGATACTCTGCCCTTGCTAAGAATTACTGCCGGTTTTGCGGATAACGGAACACCATCCGACCCTGCCGTAATTTATTTTGACACCTCAGCTACGCAGCTATTCGATAAGAATCTTGATGCATTGAAGCTAATGAATACCGATATACTTGTTCCTAATTTATATGCAATGTCATCAGATTCTAAACGACTATCGATAAGCGCGATACCCTTTCCGGTAGATAGTATTAGGAGGATTGCGCTTGGCATTAATACAGCAAAAGACGGATGGATCACATTCAAAGCCAGTGACATTAAACTGATGCCTCCCGAAAGGTATATTTATATCATAGATTCTGTTGCAGGAATTAATCAGGATTTAAAACTCAATCCCCAGTACCGTTTCTTTTTGAAAGCGGGTGAGTACGATAACCGATTTTCTTTGGCTTTCTCTTTGACTGTCTTGAATAATATTCCGAAAGAATTTTCGTTGTTACAGAATTATCCCAATCCATTTAATCCACGAACCACAATAAAATATTTAATTCCACAAACAAGTTTTGTAACCATCACGGTTTATGATATACTTGGAAAAGAAGTATCAAAACTTGTTAACGAAGAAAAACTATCCGGTTCGTATGAAGTACAATTTGATGGTAGTAAACTATCCAGTGGCGTTTATTTTTATAGGTTGCACGCTGGTAGTTTTTTTAAAACAAAAAAATTAGTGTTGCTCAAATGATTTTTATTCAAGGAACAGTATAATCGGTTACAGCTCTCTATAATATTTATATGAAACTAATGATACATAACCGCACAATATATTTACCTTTCAGATGGCTTATTCACCTTACACATGGAATCGTATGTTTATTCCTGGTTTATATATCGGTCAGAGCACAGGAAATGCCTCCTCGACCCATAACCGTTACTGTCAATACTTCTCAAAACCTGAGTTTTGGCAATTTTGCTCAAGGCGCTTTGGGTGGAACTGTTAGTGTTTCATCCAGTGGAATGCGTTCTTGGACGGGCAACATTGTACTTCTCATCGGAAGTTCAGTTTCGCCGGCTCTTTTTGATGTGGTTGCCAACCCCGGTACCCTGATTACCATTGTAAACGGTTCTGATGTCTCATTAAACGGTAACAATGGAGGTACTCTGATGCTTCATATTGGCACTTCCAGTACCGGTTCCCCATTTATTACAACAGTAGCTCGACCTTCACCTACGCATGTGTATATAGGAGGAACGCTTACAGTTGGCAATCCAGGAGCTAATTCACCCGGGGATTATAGCGGTATATTTCAGGTAACTTTTGTTCAACAATAAGCGTAGAAATTTATTTTTTAGTAAAACAATGAAATGCAACTCTTTGTGAAGAACAAAAAAGTGGAATCCTGCTTGTCTTTCACATTAAATCTTCAAAGACAAAGAGCTGCTGGTTGCCGGATTGCGGTCAGTATTTTGCTGCTATCGTTACTCTCGCCTTTGTTTAGTTATGCTCAGAAAGAACCTGAATACGATGAAATATCAGTTTCCTTCAATGTGGAAGGCATTGGTATAACAGAGATGCCAGCTGTTATTCGCAACGAAGTAGTGTACCTGCCTATTACAGATGTTTTCGATTTTTTAAAGATCAAAAACAATCCTTCACCGGGATTTGAATCGGTATCGGGCTTTTTTATTAACCGACAGGCAACGTATCTCGTTGACAGGGTGAATCATCGAATCCTCTATCAAAAAAAAGTGTTTACTTTAAATCTGGATGATCTGATCCGGACAGAAACTAATCTCTATCTGAAATCGGATTATTTTGGTGAAGTGTTCGGCTTATATTGTACGTTTAATTTCCGTAGTCTTTCGGTTACACTGAAAACAAAATTTGAATTGCCCGCAATTCGCGAAATGCGGCAGGAACAAATGCGTAAAAATATCAGCCATCTCAAAGGAGAAAATAAAGCTGACACCGTCATCGGAAGGGATTATCCTTTTTTCCGATTTGGTATGGCAGATTGGTCGGTCAATACGATAGAGCAGGTACAGGGTTGGAATGACGTTAGGCTTAACCTGGGACTCGGAGCGACTCTGGCAGGGGGAGAAACGAAAGTTCTCATCAATTACGACAACAACGAACGATTTACTCAAAGGCAACAATATTACCTCTGGCGTTTTGTCAACAACGATAATCACGCCTTCCGGCAAATAATGGCAGGAACAATCTCTACACAGTCTATCTCATCCATTTATGCACCTGTCGTGGGAGCGCAATTAACTAATACGCCGACAACATACAGACGATCGTTCGGTTCCTATACATTGAGTGACTACACTGAACCTAATTGGATAGTGGAGCTTTATGTGAATAATGTGTTGGTGGATTATGTAAAGTCCGATGCTTCCGGTTTTTTTTTATTTGAAGTCCCGCTCGTGTATGGAAATTCAGATGTTAAGCTTCGTTTTTATGGACCCGGGGGCGAAGAGCGCATGAAATTGCAAAATATAACCATACCATTTAATTTCCTTCCACAAAAAGAATTTGAATATACTGTGAGCACAGGTACGGTGGAAGACGGAAGTAACAATCTATTTTCGCGCGTCAATTTCAATTATGGTGTGGATCGGCATATTACGGTTGGCAGCGGGATCGAATACTTTTCATCAGTTACTTCTGGAAAAAGTATGCCTTTTTTAAATACTTCACTTAGTCTTACTTCCAGCCTTCTTTTCTCCGGCGAATATGTATACGGTGTAAGATCGAAGGGCGTACTGAATTACCGCTTTCCCTCGAACCTGCAGTTTGAAATTAATTATTCCAAGTACGATAAAGACCAAAGGGCAATCAATACCAATTTCCTTGAAGATCGTAAAGCTGTTATATCTATGCCTTTCCATTTCGGGAATTCCACAATATATTCACGGTTTACTATCAATCAACTTGTTTTACCTGCAACGAAATACATTATGTCTGATTTGTTGCTGTCCGGCTCTATTCTCGGTGTAAGTGTCAACTCCAGTACCTATGCGTTGTATACCGATCCTTTTCCTCCATACATTTACGGCAACCTTTCGCTTTCTTTTAGGTTCCCGACCGGATTCGTTGTGACGCCACAGACGCAATATGATTATAATCAGAAAAAGGTAATCTTTGTGAAATGTGAATTTGAAAAACAATTATTTGGTCATGGTTATCTGGATATGATTTATGAAAAGGATTTCATTAACAACGTCAACAATTACCAGATTGGGTTGCGGTATGAATTTTCTTTTGCACAAACCAGTGCTTCGGTCAGACGCGACAACAATATAACCAGCTTTGTTCAGTCAGCCAATGGAAGTTTGATGTTTGATGGCAGAACAAACTACCTTGGTACAGATAATCGGCCCAGTGTAGGCAAAGGAGGAATCATCATCGTTCCTTTCCTTGATCTTAATTGTAATGGCCGGCGTGACAAAGGTGAGCCAAAAGCTTATGGACTTAATTTCACTATCAATGATGGCCGCATAGAACGTGACAATCGGGATACAACCATCCGTATATTCGATCTAGAACCTTATGTAACCTATACGATTGAACTCGACCGCAACAGTTTTGATAATATTAGCTGGCAAATAAAAAAGTCAACTATAAGTGTTTTTATCGATCCCAACCAATTCAAATTGATACAGATTCCTATCGCTGTCGTAGGCGAAGTATCGGGAACAGTTTATCTTAGCGAAAACAATAGCAAGAAAGGGCAGGGGCGCATCATAGTATGTTTTTACCGTAGCGATGATTCCAGTCTTGCTGCGAGCACACTCACCGAGGCCGATGGCTTTTTCAGTTTTCTCGGTTTGGCGCCTGGTTCATATGTTGCCCGAATTGATACCGCTCAATTACGCAGATTATACATGACCTCTTCGCCAATAGCATTGCCAGTTAATATATTACAAAATAAGGATGGCTATGTCGTGGATGGACTTGATTTCGTGCTCCAATCCCTTAAGAGCGACACTTCGGCTTTACCCGAAAAAGTTGGTGAACAAAGAACTGTTCCCGCCGAAAAGCCTCAGATAGTTGAAGAGAAAGTCGTACTTCCACAACAAGTAGTTGAAGAAAAAGTCGTACCTCCGCCGCAAATCGTTAAAGAGAAGGTAGTACCAGCACCGCCTCCAATAATTAATACTGAGGGGTCATGCATCGTAACTTACAATGAAAAGAGAAAAGGATATGTTCTTCAAATTTCTTCGTGCATCACGTTGAAGAAAGCAAATAGCGTAGCGATAAAAGCTAATAAAATCAGCGGATTGAAGACATTCGTTGAGACTGCCGATATTCCGTCTATCGGGCGGCGATACCGAGTGTTCATAGGTCTTTTCAAAACTAGAGAAGACGCTATTGTCTTTTGTCACCAGTTCGATTTTGATTTGTAGTACCATTCTGTCCCAGCTGTCTATTCTACTATATCGGTTCCATTGGAGGTGAAGGCAATCGCCAAAATATCTGTTACGGGCAACCTGACTCTTCTTATTCTTAATGATGCTCATCCTGGTTCTGACTTCGCATCTGTGAGCGATGAGAATACCAAGTATAGTCTCGTAACCATTAGTGAATGACACAGGAAAGTTTTCCCCCCGAATAGTTGACAAATCAAACACATCGTCCGCACTTGCGAAAGTGCTCGATGCGAATAGTGCCTATCATCTCCAAGGGAAGAAAATTAGGTCTGAAGAAGATCTTACAAGTTGCTCTTCTATGCAGTTAGCTATTCCTTTCTGGATTTCGCTGGTCATCAAGATCCTATTGAGTACTTCAATAAAAAATTATTTCTGCGTCTTCAACTGATGTACATCTATAGACAGACTTGTATGGAAAAACACTGACATAAAACAATCGAAAATGTCCACACTCACGTATGGACATCCTTCGCACTTGGTCTTTTTTCCCCTACCATGAGAAGCACCACATGGTCATCGTAGGTCCTCTTTGAAGATATTTGGCACAATAATTTGTAACTTAAATTGAAAATATCATCACCTAATATCAATGTTATTTTTTCCTTTGAAAGGATTCAATTGAACACTGAGGGTTATGGATGGCCGAAATACCTTTAAAAAAAGTAAAAGGAACGGTTGTTATCGTGGACGAGCGATGCAAGGGCTGCGGTTTTTGTGTTGAGTTCTGTCCAATAAAGTGTTTGGAACTTTCCGGCCAGTACAACTCAAAGGGATATCATCCTCCAGTACTAGCGCGGAAAGATGATTGCACAGGCTGTGATATCTGCGGGATGGTGTGTCCGGATTTCGCCATTTACGGTTTTATGAAAAAGAAGGAGTAGGATCGTGCACGATGATTCAGGAGTATTAACGGGAGCACACTTCATCGATGGCGATCATGCATGCAGCGAAGGCGCTATTGCTGCCGGTTGTCGGTTCGTTGCAGGTTATCCGATTACACCATCCACAGAAATTGTGGAACGTATTGCGGAACGGTTCCCATTTGTCGGCGGAGTGTTTATTCAGATGGAAGATGAAATTGCTTCGTCTATTGCAATCCAAGGTGCAGTGTGGGCGGGGAAGAAGGCGATGACCGTCACGTCTGGTCCTGGTTTCTCGTTGATGATGGAACACATTGGGTATGCTGCGATGACAGAAACTCCGTGTGTCTTTGTCGACGTGCAGCGTGCAGGTCCCTCTACCGGCCTGCCAACGATGCCGGCGCAAGGTGATATGATGCAGGCACGTTGGGGTTCGCATGGAGATTATGGCATTATTGCTTTGTGCCCAAATTCACCGCAGGAATGTTTCGATCTGACAATCAGGGCATTTAATCTCGCCGAACAATTTCGCGTACCAGTTATGTTGATGATGGATGAATGCGTTGGCCATATGATTGAACGCGTTATCATTCCTCCGGTACATGAAATTCAAATCTTTCAACGGCGCTCCTATGACGGGCCGAAAAAAGATCTCCTCCTGTTCCATCCGGACAGCAATCTTGTTCCGCCGATGGTGAAAGCAGGTGAAGGCTATCAAATTCATGTAACCGGCCTTACGCATGACGAACGGGGGTATCCGAGCATGACCGTCGATACACAGGCAAAACTTGTGACACGGTTGGTGAACAAGCTTCGCGTGAACGCCGACACCATTGTCGACTATCGGGAAGACAGTGTTGAAGGTGCTGATATTGTAGTGGTGACATACGGTATTACATCGCGCACGGCAATTCCCGCTATTGAGCAAGCACGGAAGGAAGGTATGCGTATCGGTCACTTACGTCTTGTAACCGCATGGCCGTTTCCGGAAAAGCGGATTCGCGAGTTGGCATCAAAGGTGAAAGCGTTTGTCGTTCCCGAACTCAATCTCGGACAAATGGTTTATGAAGTTGAGCGAGTCGCCGGAGGGAAAGCGAGCATCACACATGTTCCGCATGCCGGCGGTACGGTGCACAATACGAAAGAAATTTATGCAGCAATTAAGCATTCGGTGAAAGGATAATGCCGATGGGAGAAGATGCGTTATATACCATTGACAATGTTGTTCCTCCAAATCCGATTGAAAATTTATTACGGATGGATCGCATTCCGCATATCTGGTGTCCGGGCTGTGGTATTGGCACGACCGTCAATTGTTTCGTCCGTGCGTTGCAGACCAGCGGGTTAGATTTGGACAAAGTTGCGATTGTCTCCGGCATCGGCTGCACTGGACGTGTCGCCGGATATATAAAATTGGATTCGTTTCACACAACACATGGTCGTGCTATTCCATTTGCGACCGGATTGAAGTTGGCAAATCCGGAATTGAAAGTCGTTGTTTATAGTGGTGACGGTGATTTGACAGCAATCGGCGGTAACCATTTCATTCATGCGGCGCGCCGTAATGTCGATATGACTGTCATTCTCATCAATAATATGACGTATGGAATGACAGGCGGACAAGTTGCGCCAACAACACCGATTTCTGCAACAGCCTCAACGACGCCGCATGGGAATTTTGAACAAACATTTAACCTACCGTTCCTTGCCGAGTCCTGCGGGGCGGTGTACGTGGCCCGATGGACAGCGTTTCATGTGCGCCATGCTACAAAGTCCATCAAAGAAGCACTTGCGAAGAAAGGATTTTCGTTTGTCGAGATTCTTGCAGCGTGTCCAACATTATACAGCCGCCGCAATAAGCTTGGCGATGGCCTCGATCAAATGTCCTATTTTCGCGAGCAGAGCGAAATTAAGAACGGTGCCGATACAAAATCCGTCGCGCTCGACTTCGAGGGTAAGATTATAATTGGAAAATTTGTCGATATCGAACGACCTTCATATCAACAATCGATGTACGATCATCTCAGGAAAAAACTCGGGGATCAATATATTCCATCACCAGAAATGAAGAATGTGTATGGCAAGAACGGAAATTAAGATCGGCGGATTCGGCGGGCAGGGTGTCATTCTGAGCGGTTATATTATCGGGCGTGCAGCTTCCATCTACGACAATAAGTTTGCAACGATGATTCAGGCATTCGGTCCGGAAGCGCGGGGAAGTTCCACAAGCGCCCAGCTCATTGTCTCCGATGAACAAATCACGTATCCATACATCACTGCTCCCAACTTGATGGTGCTGATGTCTCAAGAAGCATATACGAAATTTGCTTCAGAACTGATTGCTGGCGGCACGCTCATAACCGAGGAAGAACTTGTTACACCAAACAATCTCCGCAAGGATGTTCACCATGTTTCCATTCCCGCTACTCGATTAGCAGAAGAGATCGGGAAGAAGATGGTCCTCAACATTGTCATGACGGGGTTTACTACCGCTATCTCCAACGTGGTCAATGAACAAGCAATGATTGATGCAGTAAAAGTCTCTGTGCCGAAAGGAACGGAGGATCTTAATTTGCGTGCTTTCTTCAAAGGACTTGAGTATGGCAAAAAGCTTCTTGAAAAAAAGCATCCATCAAGGTAAAGAGAGATTATTGGGTAGTCGTCTTGTGCTATACAAAGGCAGAGCTTAAGAGAGAATCCTTAAGCTCTAACCATATACATAGTATTTAAGCCGCCTCTTTTTATTTCGTCAACATCATTTTTCGCATTTGTTCTTTCCCCTCAGCTTTCAATCTCGCAATATACATTCCACTCGCAAGATTATTCGCATTGAAAGTAACAGTGTGATGTCCTGCTTGTTGTACTTGATTCACAAGCGTTACAATTTCTTTACCTCGGATGTCGTAAACGACCAACTGTACTTCAACAGTTGTGTTTAGTTGATAACCAATCTCGGTTGAAGGATTGAATGGGTTCGGATAGTTCTGTGCCAACTCAATATCCTTTGGTCGTACGCTTTCTGAATGCACACTCGTGGTTGAAATTCCCACGATCACTGGATATTGAACTGTTGTTGTACCGTTAGATAATGTTAATATGAATTGTGTCTCCGAAGTTACATAAATATTTTGTGAACCATTAAGAGATACTGTTCCGATGTTTGGAGAAATTGATGCAGAAATTGCGTTCTTTGACGTCCAGCATAGTGTGACTGTATTACCGTCCCCTGGAAGCGTTTGTGGAGTAGCTGTTAATGCACCTATAATCAATACTCCACTACCACTTATCACAACAGTCTGCGCTGCTGCACCTCCTCCTGAATTCGTGATAATGCCATTGTAGCTCTGCTCAGCCGTCGGAGAAAACCTGACATAGATTATTTTCGGTACGGGTTGGAGTGTTCCGCTTGTATATGCTATTCTTTTTGACGAAGAAAAACCTGAGCCGCTGACAGTTGATATGGTAAATCCCGATGACGCTGTAATGGTAAGTGAGTCAGTTGCAGGCGATAAGTTTAATCCTGTTAACGTATACGTCAGCTCGCTTGATATCGTATTGATGATAACATTCCCAAATGATAAAGATGTCGGGTTTACTGTCAGCGCGGGTGTTGTGGCGGAGACACCTGTTCCGGTGAGCTCGACATTCTGTGTCGTTGCGCCACCTCCTGAATTCGTGATAGTGCCGGTATAGCTCTGCACAGCCACTGGAGAGAACCTGACATAGATTGTTTTCGCTGAAAGTGTTCCGCCTGTATACGGTATTCTTTTTGATGAAGTAAACCCTGAGCCGCTTACAGTTGATATGGTATATCCCAATGGCGCTGTGATGGTAAGCGAGTCAATTGTCGGCGACAAATTTGAACCTTGCATGGTATATGTCTGTTCACTCGAATTTGTATTTATACGAACAGTACTAAATGCAAGTGATCCGGGATTAATGGTGATGACCGGCGAAGCAATACTGATACTAGTGCCGGTGAGCACGACATTCTGTGTTGTTACGCCACCTCCTGAATTCGTGATAATGCCGGTATAGCTCTGCACAGCCACTGGAGAGAACCTGACATAGATTGTTTTCGCTGAAAGTGTTCCGCCTGTATACGGTATTCTTTTTGATGAAGTAAACCCTGAGCCGCTGACAGTTGATATGCGTAAATCCCGATGACGCCGTAATGGTAAGAGAATCAACCGCAGGCGATAAGTTCGATCCTGTTACTATATATGTCTGCTCGCTTGATATCGTATTGANNCCACTTGCCGTGATATTCTGTGTTGATGCCCCACCGCCTAAATTCATGATATCGTCATTGTAGCTCTGCACAGCCTTCGGAGAAAACCTGACATAAATTGTTTTCGCTGAAAGTGTTCCACCTGTATATGAAACATTCAGTGAAGAACCAAATCCTGATCCCGTTGTCAACGAAACCTGATAAGCAG
>PMDB01000041.1 GCA_003155495.1 Ignavibacteriota bacterium | reverse complement strand
TTGACGATTTCTCGATTCGATCGTCTGGGGAGTCCCTTGCCATCGGATCGGACAACTTGTTTTGGTATGAAGGACTCTATATATGTCCATTGTATTTCAGTTAATTCGTCTCGTGGTGTCATAATACTTTAAATATACATAACACTTTGGCAAAGTATACGTCATTTCTTTATTTTTGAGATATGTTCTAGAATCTTTCTACCATAGAAGAAGTCAGGGTTAAAATTGTGTTGGACAGACCTATTGGTAAATTGAATGACCTACTTTCTGGAGAGGAACTTGCTGGTTCTACAATGGACGGTAATCAGATCTGGGGCAAGGAAAAAGCAGATGATACGATCTTTTATATAATGTTAAAACCTCATTTGTATCGTGTTTTTCTGATAAGGTAACACAGGTGACTATTTTAACAATTCCGGATCTTAAAAAGAAAATCTTTTCAGGGAGGCTCCGTGACTATCGAATATTTCGCCATAGTCGATCGGATAGTTGCTTTTTCAGTTTTACCAAAAACCGGTAGTTACATAATCGTGGTGCCTCAAAGAGGATACTTGTACACTTTTAAAATAAATCCACAATTCAAGAGTCAATCAGCAGTAGTCTGGTATGAAAGGTATGATAGAAATTAATGCTAGGAGTGCAACAAAAACAATTTCATGGAGGTACCAATGAAACGAATATTAGTTCTTCTCATCCTCTTGATCATCGTTGTATGTGGCAGTGGCATTATAGGTATTGTTCTCTATAGGAGTATGACAGAAAAGTATAAGTCAGAGCACTTGCTATCCGTCGATAAAATTGAAAAAATTGGAAAACTCGAGTTAGTGAAAGTGAACATCAAGGATGTCTTGGAACAAACAAAAGAAAGGCCGTTCTTCTTACCGAATGCAAAGGCTGTCCTGATTATCGCCGGTGAAGTGATTGCAGGAATAGACCTCGAAAAAGTACAGAAGGATGATATCGCTGATTCCGGAACTCAGATCACCATTACGCTACCGAAGCCGGAGATCCTTATGTCTAAGGTCAATCACGAAAAATCAAAAATATATAATATTGAATGGGGTGGATTTTCTACGGCGAACTTAGTGGACGAGGCATATAAAACCGCCGAAATGACGATCATCGAAGAAGCGGGAAAAACAGGTTATGAAGAGACGTGCAAGAATAATGCGAAAGCGCTCCTGACGCCTATTTTTAGAGAAATATCCGGAAAAGAAATTAACATACTATTTAGGAATTGATATTTCCATAATTTCTGATGGAAAGCTTTGCACTATCAGCGCTGTTGCTGTAGACCGCAATCACAAATTCTATTTGAGTTTACGCTTCAATTCTCTGATAAAGAATAATCCTGCTTTATTTTTGAAACCTTTCAGGTGAACCTGCGTTTAGCAGAATAAATTAGGTCCATTATCAATGGCTCTCCAAAAGTCTGCAGCAATTCCCCCAGAAACAACGGCTAGGGAAACAAAACAAGATGCGATTGAACAACTTCGTGTACAGGTCGGAATGTTGACACAAGAGGTATCTTCTTATAAACATTTACTGGAGGATCTGCTAAAAAATCAAGCTAGTGCTCCCCAAAAGACATATTTTACTAAAATGCTCGTGAAGTCCAGCGGACGAGTAATCATCATACACACCGATAACATCGATTGGATCGAAGCATGGGGAGATTATGTCCGTCTGCATTGCAAAGGGAAATCACATATTATTCACCGGAAGATTGGGGAGATAGAAACGAGATTAGATCCGCAACGGTTTCTTCGCATCGGCAGATCGGCGATTATCAATGCAGACCGCATCAAAGAAATGGGATCGATGAATCACGGTGACTACCTGATCACGCTTCATGATAATACACAACTGAACTTGAGCCGTAATTATCGAAATTGCTTGTCTGCTATGTTCGATAATCATCTCTGATACCCATACTTGATACATCCTCCTACTCGCCGTCGATTTCATCCCTCTTGTGCCATTGTTCGCACCGCTTAACGAAAAAACACAACTTCCCTTCTGGGCTTCCGTACCCCTTTGTAAGAAATCAACATGCTCTCAGATGTTCATTCAACTTATTTAGAAATTCGTTATGAAAAAATTCATTGTTCTGCTTGCAGCGCTCACACTCGTAGTGTTGGTTGTGCCTATGATGGCACAAGAATCCATTTTACCGCCCAGTGCCAACAAGGCATTGATCGAAGACAATCTTTTAATCGGCTTATCCACAAACAATGCCGGCCTTCAGCACAGTAGCGCACTCATGCTTGGAAAGATACAATCAGAGAGAGCGGTAATTCCTTTGATGACAGCATTCCATAACAATCCTCATGAAAACGTTCGCATCGCAGCTGCATGGGCACTTTGCAAGATTGGTGATGGGCGCGGTGTTTATGCTGTAAGGATGGCGGTGAAGTATGATGAATGTCCCAAAGTACAAGTGACCTGTGCGTGGTATTATGAAAATTTTGTACAACACGGGACATTTTCTTTTACTCAACCCGCCGAACCGATGATAGCAAACGCAAAGTAGAAGGTTGTAACACCCTGTCGAAATTCGTTTAAGGCTCGTCTCAATCGGAAGGGCCTTTTTCCTATAATTCACGGTATATTTTCGGTCGTTCTATAGCTTTAATTTGACGGATATTCCACGCATCCTACGACACTACCTGCGAGATAAATAAAATATTATACAAGTACCTGTGTGTTCCTTTAAATTTGAAATCTTTCAAAAATTCAAAAACGTTTTATGATAGGATTTGTGAAAAGGTCTAAAGCTTATAAGCAGAGGGGAGTACCATGTGTAATTTAGTCGATCCGAACACATTCTGGCTGAATGTAACAAACGTTGCACTTGGTACTTTGACACTGGCGTGCTGTATCGATGTCGGATATGGAGTGGTACAGGAAATTCGCAAACGTACTTGCGAATACAAGAGTAACCATATCAAAACAGATGATCACCGCCTGTTTTTAACCAACCTCGGTATCACGATGGCGGACGGTGGTGAACGTATTGACAAGGAACAGTTGGCTGTTTCCGAAAAAGGTCTGGTACGCGAATCTAAACCGAAGATAAAGCGCAGGTCGAAGAAATAGAAAAATTTTGATATTTACAAATACATCTCGATCACAAGAAGTGAACTTTGATGAAGATCTGAGAAATGTGTGGCCATTGTCTCGAAACAAATTCCTTGAACTAAACCGAAATGTCTACCCTTTGTTCATACATTATGCCCGTATGCTTTCTTAAGGGATGGAAAAAAAGTATCATCTTTCAAGAAGAATGGAAATTTCTGGCAGATGAAAAGGCGGAACATCGGAGGAAGAGAATACTCGGAGCGAGGGAGGGGAGAAAGATCTATGAGAACTCTGCACCAAAGGATCAGCTTCTTGTCTCACGAATCCATGGCATTTCTGTGCTCTTCTATAAGTTTAGACATGCTCCTGCTCACATCTTGCTGCACCTCTTCATAGTTTTTTGTGCCGATGAGTTTTTCATGTATTGCATGAGAGAGGGTTAGCAATGAGTCTATGCCGGAGGAGAGAACATCAAATTGCTGCCGCATTTCTGCAATTGCACTTTGCAAATGTCGCTGTCCTTCTTGTGAGATAGAAGGAAGAAGAGGTTTGAAATCTTCCTCAAGACTTAATGCAAGTAAGGAGAGAGAGTTGTTGAGAATATGAGAGAGCGAAGAAAGTGTTGAATGAAAAAGGTCGAATGTTGTACGATCGCTTTCTCGGTGCCGGTCGAATTCTTCTCGCAGCTTTTTTCCCTTCCGGAATAAATAGCGTTCATACACTCCATTGATCACAATGGGCAGATGATGTAACTCGAGGTGGTCTTTGAGTATGTAGTCATACGCACCGAGTTTAAGTGCCTCGACGGCAATTGTTTCTGAACCGGCCCCGGTGAGCATGATAACCGGAGTCTCAAACTTCTGTTCGTACATCCATTGAAGCACGTTCAATCCCGACATTTCCGGCATGCGGTAATCGAGAACCACAACATCAAACTGTGAACGCGAGAGTGCTTCTACTGCGGCTTTACCTGACTCACACAGTTCAATTTGAAATCCCTGAGAGGAGAGAAATGTAAATACAGCAAGTCTGAATGACGGTTCATCTTCCGCAAAAAGTATTGAAAGCGTTTTGGGCATTTTGTCCTATCTCAGATAGAATATTCTATAAAAAGTTAAAGGGAAAACAAGCAGAATGCAAATTAGAATGTTCTAACATCTGTTAGATCTTATTTTGAAAAGTTCGTTGGTGCAATCATAAAAAACGTATTTAAAAAAATCGTACCCGAGTAAAACATCATGTCTATTTCATCATGGTTTTCATCTTTTCTTTAAGGATGGCCAGTTTGGCATCAAGCTCTTCTATGTCATGCTGGACATCAATAGTCCCTTCAAGTCTGCTTGAAATTGTACGAGTGAGATTCAGGAGGGACTTTGAGCCAAAAGAGATGATTTTAAAGCTCTCTTTGAGAGTCCCATACGCTTCTTCAATATAAAGTTTCGCTTCCTGAGGGAGGTTTAATGTAAGCTCCTTTTCCGTGTCTTCCATAACCATGGAAATCATTGAAAGCGTTGTGTTCAGAAGTTGGGCGTTTATCGAAATATAGTTGCGCGTCAGCTCAGCGGTTGCAAGGTTATGTCCTTTTTGCTTATGGAGGTCTTCGTACAGTAAGCGCTCTTTCTTGAACAAGCAACGTTCGTAGACTCCGTTAACAAGAATCGGCAGGTGATTAAGATCGAACAGGTCTTTCCGTATATAATCATAGGCACCGAGCTTTATTGCTTCTGCCGCGATATTCTCTGAGCCTGCACCGGTGAGCATGATAGCCGGCGTATCTATTTTCTCCTCAATCATTTTTTGCAATACTTGTAGGCCTGTAAGTCCAGGCATTTTGTAGTCCAAGACAAGCACGTCATACGCCTGGTGTTTCAGCGCATCCAATGCATCGGAACCGGATTCTACCGAGTCCACGTCATACCGATTCGTGGATTTAAGAAAAAAGACAATGGATTTACGGAAAGATTCTTCGTCATCAGCAATAAGGACATGAATTTTTTTTGTCTCTTCTGCGCTTTCATCAAAAGGACTTTGCATACGACCTCTTCCTTACATATTTTCGTTATACATAAATGAGTTAGACTGGTAAGTGTGCATAAACTCCGCTCGTTTGTTCACGTTGAACCGCGCGAAAAAATCATGGCGGAAATATATTACAATCTCAAGACTTCTCATGTACTCGTTCATAGGGCAAGGAAATCATAAATTCTGTCCCTTTATTCATTTCACTGAGCACAGTGATGCTTCCTCGATGAAGCTCAATAATCCATTTGACCAGAGCCAAACCAAGGCCGGCGCCTCGATGGATTTCACTTTTCTGTGCGTATGTAAAAAACGGTTCGAATATCTTCTCGAGCTTATCTGGTGCGATGCCGATCCCTGTATCGGCAAATACGATGACAACATTATTGCCTTCGATATGATAGCTCATTCGGATACGGTTACCGGAAGACGTGTTTTTAATGGCGTTGTCCAGTAAATTGAAAAACACCTGACGTATTCGTATGACGTCAACTTTCAAGTACACTTCCTGGCCTTTTTTTAGGACAACAGTAATATTTTTTGGACGTGAGAGGAACAACGCTTCATCATAAAAGTGATTGAGAAATTTAAAGAGAGAGATTGTTTCGAGGTTGAGCTTCAAAGTTCCCACCTGCATCGTTCCCAGGCTGAGCAAATCTTCGACGGTTCGGCTGAGCCGGAGCATTTCATCGTATGCGGATGCAACGACGCCGCGGAGTTCCTTTGTTCGAGAATGGGAAGCAAGGGCAGATTCTAACTGACTGCGAATGATGGAAAGCGGCGTTCGCAACTCATGGGTTGCAAACGAAGAAAATTGAAGCGCTTGATTTCTTGACGCATGCAGTCGTTCGACGACCTTAGAAACCGTTTGTGTCAATTGGTACACATCTCCCTTGGGCGACGGCGGAGGTTTGAGCAGCCCATTCCCTATGGGCTGCTGGAGGAGAATCTGGAGATACTGGTCAAGTCTTTGAATGAGCTGATGCAGACGAATGAAGTTCCAGATGCCGATCACGGCAAGTATGAGGGTGCACAAAGGAAGCAGTATGAGATATCCCGAAAAGTTTCCGTGAAACCCCCAAAGAATTACTGTGCATCCCACGATTCCTATGGAAATACCACTGAACCAAAGAATTCCACGAGTATCTTGAAATGAATGACCGCCCATACTTCAAGTATCTTTCAGCATAAACCCTTCGCCGCGGATTGTTTCGATCATTTTTTTTGGAAATTCCTTATCAATAGAATCTCTCAGATAGCTGACATAGACATCAACAATATTTGTTCCTGTCTCGAACTTGTATCCCCATACTTGTTCGGCTATTCTGCGCCTTGTAAGGATGGTATTTTTATTGCGAAGAAAAAATTCTAATAAAGAAAATTCAGTTTGTGTGAGATTGATTTTCTTATCGCCTCGCATAACGGTTCGCTTGACCATATCCATACTCAAGTCGTGGGCTTTCAAGATCGCAGTGCGAAGTGTTCCCGATCGCCGGAGGATTGCCTGAATGCGGGCAAGCAACTCGCTAGAATCAAAGGGCTTGGTGAGATAATCATCGGCACCGACTTCAAGTCCGTTCACACGGTCTTTTACCGTATCTCGCGCCGAGATGATAAGGACTGGAGTGAGATATGATTTGGCTCGAATTTCATAAAGAACATCAATTCCCGACTTATGAGGGATATTGAGGTCGAGAACGATAATTTGATATTCTTCCGAGAGAATATTGTTAATAGCGCTTTGTCCATCATGTACGATATCGACTTCATAGCTTGCTCGTGTGAGTTGACGTCCAATCAGACGCGCCAATTTACGTTCATCTTCAACTAAAAGGACCTTAATGTTCACGTTACTGTACTCTGATTCTGATGGAGGGGAGAAATACATCAAAACTTATCGTTTTAATTAAACTGCCCCAGAAAGATTGACAGAAGTTAGGCAGAAAATGGAGATATGTCAATAGCACCTGGTGGAATATAGACACTAACCGTGATTGCAAAATAATAGCTTCGATCAAAGGTCTATCTGTTTACGGTGCGTTTCATTGCACTCATTTAAGGGCAGAATAGCATAGTTTCTGCAAACAGACATACAAGTACGATGCTTTGTTGTTACGAGTGCGAATCCTAACGAAGGCAAAACAACAACAATGTGTAACCTTGCGGTCTTGCTGGCACAAGCTGAGAAAAAAGTTCTTTTAGTAAACGCTGATTTAAGGTGTTCAATGGTCCAGAATCTATTTGGGTTGAAAAATGAAATAGGACTCACGAATCTTCTGGTTGGCAGCGCCACTTTGGAAGACGTACTTCAGCGACAGGTTCTTCCACATCTCGATATCCTCAATTCCGGAATTGTACCTCACAATCCATTTGAAATTCTTGGTCAAATGTCTCTTCTTTCACTCATTGGTTGTAATGCATCTCTGCAATGTTTACAAAATTCTAAAATAACTCATATTGCATATCCATCGGCTGTGCAAGCAACCATTCGAGATTTTCTTTGTTAATTTTTGTATCTTCCATTCGAGAGTCTCCTTTAGATTTTGTTATCGTCCATAACAAATGTATTACTTCTTTTGGAGTCTCTCCTCTTTATTTTCAACTAAGTTTGAATATACACAGGTGATTATGTTCCAACTGTTTATACTGCGGTTTGTGTCTTTAGTTCTTCTATTCCTCGGATTGGTTATCTATTCATCTTGCTCCTTTGAATCGAAGACGGAAAAGAATCTTGCGCTCGGGAAGAAATACTCAATTTTACCGAAACCCAACTATGCCTTGACTGCTGACGCCTCCGATTCCACATCCCTTACTGACGGTAAGTATACAAGGGGGTATTTCTGGACACAAAAATCAACGGTGGGGTGGCAGCGAGCCAAACGGGTCGAGATATATTTGGATCTTGGAACTGTTTATATTATTCGAGAAGTGACCTTCAATACAGCTCGCGGTCTAGCATCCGGCGGCGTTTCCTTCCCTTCCCATATCGAAACGTTTATCGGGCGTGAAGATTCGACATACTTCTGGGCTGGAGATATGGTGGAAAGCGGTGACGAACATGAATTGGGTTACAGTGTACGCAAATTCTCTTTGAATGGTATCAACGCTTCAGGTCGTTACGTCCTTCTTGTCATTTACCCTAAGGGACCATTCGTGTTTTGCGATGAGGTTGAAGTGATAGAAGGAGCAATAGAGCGCCCGGTCCAACATTGGATCGGGATTGATTCAGTTAGACAACTGAAAGAGGAAATTGCGAAACTTGACATTCAACGCGCCTGTCTAAATAGTATGGTGGAAGAGATGAGGCCAGCAGTAAAGACTGAGCAGCAAGAGAGTTCAAAGCTCGACTCTTTGCGAAAGAGGGTGGTAATAATCCAATCGCTCCTTGAGGGGGATTCGATCGAGACGGAACTTTTTGCCATACACGCTGCAGTACTGAAAAAGCGGTATGGTGAAGGTCCTTTAATTGTTAACAGGATTGATCCTTGGGCGAAATTTGGACCGATGGTTATCCCTAAGAGTGGTCAAGCTACGGACACCCATATATCTACTCCACTGGGAGGGTTTGGCTATAGTACCCTATTGCTGACGAATGTGTGTTGCCCGGATCTTCGACTCTCCCTCGAACTGGAACAAACGAAGACCGCGAAAACTGCTTTGACCTTGTTCGAAGTACCCTTTGTGAAGACCGCGCGCTTGGAATACGTGGCCGATCCACTGGTTCCTCTGAAAAAGAACGTGGTTCTAAAGCGAGGAGAATCGAAGCTTGTCTTTCTTCAATCGAAAGGTTTGTCCATTGGCCATAAGGAATCCGTGCTGAACATCAGTACAGACGGGTTCAAACACCCATTGAAAATTCTCGAGGATGTCCAAGAGGTAAGCATTCCAGAGATCTTGACTCTGAATTCGGTGAATTGGGCTTATTTGGATTTTAAACTTATCGAGTCACGTCGAGAAGCGGCATTATCTGACCTCCAAGCTCACCATACAAATGTCGTGGTTGTGCCACCAAAGGTTATTCCTTTGCCAGATTCAGCGGGCATGCCCGATTTTCAGCAATTTCAAGAATATCTTAAACCCATGCGAGGAATAAGAACTGTCTTGACGTTCTTGAACTTCCGTGGGAAGAGCCGGGCCACCATCAATAGTAAGTTTGAGTTTATGGATGATGGATGGAAGATCGGTTTTCGGAAATGGTACGCTAGCTTGATTCGCGCTGCTGAGGAAATCGGGTTGTCTCAGAACCAGATATATCTTTATCCATTTGATGAGATGACCGGTAATGAAGTCGATCAGTTCATTTCTTTCGCTCGTTGGGCTCGGAGTGAAATCCCGGGGGTTAAGTTGTATGCCACCATTGAACGACCGGGCTCAGAACGTGCGCTTCCCTATTTGGATATCGCACAAGTCCACGATGCCGATAATTCCTTGGCGACCAGCCCGAGCCGGAATTGTGAATCATGGCTCTACGCTACAGAAGGACCTTCAAAATCACTATCTCCCTACGCCTACTATCGCATGCAAGCGTGGAAGGCATTTGCTTATGGATTCAAAGGCATTGGCTTTTGGGCATACGCTGATGCCGGTTGGGGTGAGAATCCTGGGACAGCATGGGATGATTTCGATGGAGCCTACCCGGACTACGCTGTGGTATATGAAGGAGAAGGAAGAAACTTGATTTCAAGTCGAAGATGGGAGGCGTGGCGAGCTGGAATTGAGGATTACGAGTTGCTCACGGTGTTCGCGAGGAAACGCGGCATTGAGGCGGCCAGGGCCTTAGCTCTCGATGTCTTGCGAGATATTGGCGTAACCACGAAAGCTGATAATGCGCGAGAGATAATCTATCACTCATTATCGCATTGATGTGGAGGCATCAAGTTGTCAAAACTTGTCCAGGGTATGGATGCCGTTCGCTTTGTTCGACTACATCAAACTCCAAGTGAACGCATATATTGTTGTTTCGGATAATGGAACCTTCGCGGAGAAATCACTTATCGTGAATTTCCCTGTAGTGAACATCCGAGATGTGCATGAAAGGCCCGAGGAATAACCTGATATTTTCTTAAGTAACGACCAATCTGATCGCTCGAAAATGACTTTGATTCTTAATTTGGCGAAACAATACCAACAGTTGATTCATAGGGAGAAGATATTAAGAACAATTGTAAGCACCACTAGACCAATTGCTTTATATCTCAACAAGAACATTTGAATCATGACCAAGAGATTGATAAAAATACGCGCTATTGTGATTATCTTCTGAAATACAAATTTCTCATAGGCGATAATGATTTATCCAAAGACCCTCAATGGGAAAGTGATGATTACATTGAGAATGAGGAGTAACATCATGATCTTGGCCTTGCCACGTTCATCTATCGTCGTAGTTGAACCAAATAGATTCTGGACATAGAAGAACAATCCAAGGCCGGTCAAGAAAGCCAGCTCGCAATGGCACTATAAAACAGTAGAAACATTCCATACAGAGTATACTGCTCCTTTGTTTTTCTTTCAGCGCGATATTTGGCTGGGTATCGGACAATAGCGTTTCAGAAACCGAAATCAAGAACCGTAAGGTAGACAACTACCAACGATACTATAGAGTCCCATATTCGCTTTGCCCCATCATTTGAAGCATTTAAGGGCATAGAGCAATCCATGAGGTTGCTAAGTCCTAATGACACTTCGATAACAAAGCAGCTGCCTTAAGTTGGTCAATTGCCATTTTTTGTAGAATCTATCCCCTTTTATCAATTGGGAGGATGTTGATATCCTCAAGATTCCATTCCTACAAGCGAGAAATCTTACTTTATGTAATTTCCACAAAGAGCATCCTCATCTGGCGAAACAAGGGCTCTTTTCCTTTGTTTGTTAAGATCTTTCCCAGCATAGGGATTGTCACTTGTATACCGAGATGAAAGATTCTGTTTCTTGACAGATCTTGCATTTCACGAATAATTTGCTTATTTAGACCATATAGATATTTTTTTGCATCTATCGCAAACGTGAATGCCGTTAGATTGAGACAGTTTCTAATTACTGTCGCGGTGAAATTCATTTCAGGAAGGACTATAGTGTGAGAATGACAGGTGCAAAACTTTGGCGGTTTTCAATATTTGCGATTGGAAGCACACTCTTATCTCTTCAAATCCTCACTACGTGTGCGTTTGGACAAACCTATTATGTGTCATCGTCTGGCAGCGATGCCAACG
>PMDB01000075.1 GCA_003155495.1 Ignavibacteriota bacterium | reverse complement strand
CGCCAACAGGTTCAGGGACTTTCAAAGCTCATTGTTCTTGTCATGAGTGGTATCGGAGGTAGTATGATTCCTATATTTATAATGCCAGAATTTATGCAAAAGATTTCTGTCTTTACAGTTAATTATTGGGGGGTTCAGGGTTTTTATGACATCTTCTGGAGGCTCCTTCCATTAACAGATATTACATTCTTATCAAGAGTCTTCGTTTTATTTTCCATCGGAACCGTATTGAATTTCATTGCTCTTCAGATGTTCAAGAAAAACATTTTAAAGATTGTTTAAATGGGCAAAAAAGTACTGGCTATAACATCGTGTATAAGTAATGGCCGGGTTTATAGCGTATTTAACGTCTTGTTTAGCAGCGTAGGTCTGTAACGTGTGATACGGACGCAGCTCTGAAGTCCCTTACTATTCCTACCGTCGACCGTTCGTCGCAATTTCGCGCCAAGCAATTGGTAATTTACAAACATAACAACAATGGAAGAAAATATTTTCATTAGAGATAGTTCACAAATCGGATACTGTTCAATTAACCAAAATACAAAAGAATTTTATTATGCAATTACAATTGTGATCCAGTACAAAAATACAAAATCCCCCAAAACATCTGGAGGATTTTTAACTCAATTTTTCAATCTTCAATCCTTTGTAGCGGGGGTCCGCCACTGTACGCAGGGAAAGATTCATATCTCTGCATTTCCCGCTAAAATCAGCGATTCTAATTTAAAACTATCTTCGTTTTCGCCTAAAAATAGACCGATTCGACCGATCAGATTAATAAACCCTTCTTTATCAAATATCCAATCACCTGAGTGTAATGTGTATCTGTCTGGAATTTCTCTGATTACAGAGATTATCCTGGATTAAGGAAATTCCTTCATAATAAGCCGGTCGCAAAAATTCTAATTTGCTTTACTCTTGAAGAGTATTTATATTTCGTTAGTTGACGAAATGAAGGAGTATACCATGAAACGCGAATATGTAAATGTCTTCAAAGCCCTAAGCGATCCCAACCGAATTCGCATCGTGAAGATGTTGAGTGAACGGGAATTGTGCATGTGCGAAATACGTGAAATGCTCAATCTCTCGAACTCGACAGTCTCGAAACATCTGACAATTCTTAGAGATGCAAATCTTCTTTTGGATTCAAAAGATGGTAAGTGGGTGAATTTCCAATTGAATGATAAATCAGACCAGAAATTCGTTCGATCAGTCATCACGCTGATTAAGAACTCATTTGAAGACGATGAAGCAGTTCAAGCAGACATGAAAAAAATTCATCGTGTAAACCGTAGTAAAATATGCAAGATATAAACTGAGAAAGGAACAGAAATGAATATCAAAATATTGGGTTCGGGTTGTATGAACTGCAAGACGCTTGAGAAACGCACCATCGATGCATTGCAGGAATTAAATATGGATGCTGCCGTTGAGAAAGTGGAAGACTATCAGAAGATTGCTTCCTACGGAATCATGCGCACTCCAGGGTTGGTTGTAGATGAAAAGGTTGTTATGTCGGGTGCTGTTCCTACGGTAGAGAAAATAAAAGAGCTTCTCTTGGCTCATCAGGGGTCAAAATGAAGAAGTGGTTTGAGCAATATCCACTTGGCACGATAGCATTTCTGCTTCCTCTTTGGGTCTTGCTGTATGTATCACTGCAACCTATCGCCGATTCGATTGTCCTGGTCACAGGACTCTCTCCCGGGACTCACCTCACCGAAGCATTCCGGTTCTTTGTTTTTGAAGTACCCAAAGTGCTGCTCCTGCTCACCCTTATCGTCTTTGCGGTTGGAATCATCCGGAGTTATTTTTCTCCAGAACGAACGCGGAAGATACTGGGAGGCAAGAAGTTGTTTGTCGGCAACGTGTTGGCAAGTCTGCTTGGTGTAGTTACTCCGTTCTGTTCTTGTTCTGCAATTCCATTGTTTCTTGGATTTGTAGAGAGCGGCATTCCGCTTGGAGTCACATTTTCATTCCTGATTGCTGCGCCAATGATAAACGAAGTTGCGCTTGTTTTGCTTTTCGGTCTGTTCGGATGGAAGACGGCACTTTTGTATATGTCAACCGGATTGATCATTGCAATGGTTTCTGGATATATCATCGGCATTCTCAAATTGGAGCGCTTTGTTGAACCTTGGGTTTATGAAGTGAAAGCCGGTCATTTGGATCTGCAAGAAGAAAAGCTCCTTTTTAAGCAAAGAATTTCATCCGGTGTGGATGCCGTGAACGAAATTGTTTCAAAGGTTTGGATTTACATTGTGATTGGTATAGCGGTTGGTGCTGGAATACACGGATATGTTCCGGAAAACTTCATGGCCAGCTTGATGGGCAAGAGCGCTTGGTGGTCGGTCCCAATTGCTGTTCTCATTGGAGTTCCCATGTATTCAAATGCAGCAGGGATTATTCCTATTGTGCAAGCCCTGCTCGAAAAAGGCGCTTCACTTGGAACGGTACTTGCATTTATGATGGCAGTCATTGGTTTGTCACTTCCTGAAACGATCATTTTGAAAAAAGTTTTAAAGTTACCACTCATTTTCGCTTTTGTCGGCATTGTGGCAGTTGGTATTATCATAGTCGGCTATATATTCAACTTCGTGTATTAATGAGGATAATTATGAAAGTGCAGATTCTTGGTTCGGGTTGTGCTAAGTGTAAAACACTTGAGGAACGTGTGAGGCAATTGGTTACAAAGCATCAACTACCTGTTGAAGTTGAGAAGGTTACTGATCTACAGGAAATAATAAAATATGGAATAATGATGACTCCCGGATTAGTTGTTGATGGAGTAGTAAAAAGCGTTGGTTCTATTCCAAAAGATGAACAAATACTTCTATGGATGAAAGGAACGTCATAATGAAAAGAAATGTCCTCGTTCTAATGATATTCAGTATTATAATTTGTTCGTTTTCTTATTCACAAAATAAGAAATCTACAAAACAAAAAAAGTCACTTCCTGCTGTAAAAGACACAAACGCAGTTGTTTCAAAACCTCTCGTAACATTTGTGGAACTTGGTTCCGTCAATTGCATTCCGTGTAAAGCGATGCAAAAGGTGATGAAAGCAGTTGAAGAGAAATACCGAAGTCAGCTTAATATTGTTTTTTATGATGTCTGGAAACAAGAGCAGGCACATTATGCGCAGGATTACAATATCCGGTTGATTCCGACACAGGTATTTCTTGATGTCAACGGAAAAGAACTTATGCGTCACGAAGGCTATTTCCCTGAAAATGACATTGATGCCTTTCTGCAATCGAAAGGTCTCAAACCAAAATTGTCTGCAAAGGAATAGCCGATGGATGCTCTTTTTACATCTTTGACTGAAGCAATGTATGGAAGTTTTTCTCTCGCACTCCTGGCTTCGTTTTCATGGGGAATCCTGAGTATCGTACTCAGTCCATGCCATCTCTCCAGTATTCCGCTTATTATCGGATTCCTAACAGCACAGGGTGAAAAGAAAACATCGCGCGGCTTTCTTCTCGCTTTCATTTTTACTGTTGGCATTTTTGTTACAATTATCGTCATCGGCATTATCACAGCTGCTTTGGGAAGAATCATGGGCGATGTTGGTCCATATGGAAAATATGCTATCGCAGTCGTTTTCATCGTCGTCGGTCTCTATCTGATGGATATTATCCGCCTTCCTGACACCGGAGTGAAGTTGCGACCATTTGGTACAAAGTCTGTTTTTCTCTCTGCATTCAGTTTGGGTTTGGTTTTCGGAATTGCACTTGGTCCATGCACATTTGCATTCATGGCGCCAGTCTTAGGTGTTGTGTTCCAGATGTCGAGCACAAACGTTATTGCAGCAGGAGCGTTGCTTCTTTCATTCGGACTCGGGCATTGCGGTGTTATCGTTGCGGCAGGCGGACTTACTTCCCGGATACAATCATATCTCAACTGGACGAACCGATCAAACGCGGTTCTCTGGACAAAACGCATCGCGGGATTTCTCGTTATCCTCGGTGGCATCTATACACTCTATACATTATTATAAATGAGAAACAAACTTTTAGGATAAGCCAATGTCAGATGATGATCATGCGTTAGAGCTTCACGATTCCACCGCAACCGAAAAACACCGTAACCTTGAAAAGAGTCTTGGTATTTCCATTGCTCTTAATGCTATTATTTTCATTGTCGAGCTGGTCGGCGGCATTCTAACCAACAGTCTCGCTCTTATTTCCGATTCACTCCACAATCTCAGTGATTTCTTCGCACTGATATTGAGCTTCATTGCTTCAAAAGTTGTTCGATGGAAATCGAATTCAGAAAAATCCTACGGCTATGTGCGAGTTGAAATCTTCGTAGCGTTTATCAACTCAATGGCGCTGGTCCTTATAGGCATATATATTATCTACGAAGGAATTCAGCGGTTTGCCCATCCCGAACCTGTTGCCGGTGGATGGATGCTCATCATTGCCGTTGTTGGTTTTGTTGTAAACACCACGGCTACTCTCTTATTAAAGTCACACGCGCACCACGATCTCAATATGAAGAGTGCTTACCTGCATCTTCTTACCGACGCTGTCGAATCACTCGCTGTGGTTGTGGTTGCAGGGCTCATTGTTTGGAAAGATTGGCGTCTACTCGATCCACTTGTATCGATTGCCATCGGGCTGTTTATCATCAAGAGCGCGTGGAGTATCGTTGCAGAGACGGTGCATATCCTTACCGAAGGAACACCACGAGGAATTGATTTACACGAAGTTGCTGCATATATCCAGTCGTTTCCCGGAGTAGAGAACGTTCATCATCTGCACATTTGGGGATTGTCTTCCAGGATGCGAGCTCTGAGTGCACACGTCGTTGTGCGAGACCAACTTATTAGTACTAGTGACAATATCCGTTCGCAGTTGGAAAAAGAGTTGGGAAATCGGTTCGGTATCAATCATCCTACACTTCAGCTAGAATCTTGTGTCTGTGAAGATCAAGGAGTTGTGGTGGATATTCATCCATCACAACACAAATCATAATCGGATTAAGAAATAGTTTGCCCTTTGTTGTTCCCAAGCTAAACTTGCATGTCCTTGAACAACTCTTCTATTGATTGGCTGCCAATTGTTTTAAGTGCGTAGCAAAATTGTCGTGCGTAGCACGGCCAATGATGGAAGATTTCTGGATGCCATGAACGTCGTAAAAAAATGTCGCCGGTATTGCACCATTCCATGTCGAATCAATAGCATTGATCAATTCCTCTGGCCTATGGAATGATGCAATATATATTTTAAACGGAATGCTCTGGTTCTTGATGAAGGGAACGACCTTTGAATCTTTCTCGTCCGGATAATCCAGGCTGATACCGATGATCTCTGCATTGTGTGTGCCTTTAGCAATCTTCACAAGATCCGGAAACTCTTCTTTACATGGAAGACACCATGTTGCCCAGAAATTAAGAAGAAGAGGTTTTCCCTCTCGATACCGAATCAGTCGTAGTACACCTTTCAGATCGATGATTCCGACGCCTGTAGAAACCGATCGCTTGGAAGCATGCGCCTGGACATTCATATTCGCGAACGTTGTACCCGCAATACGTACGCTGCGTTCTCCCCGCCAGTCTCGAGAAGCGCATCCTGCTCCCACCAAGAGAAGCAGAATGGCAAAAGGTAAAGTTTTCATCAGTTTATGCGCTTGGTTAAGTGGCACTTTACGAAAGAATGCACACATTGCTCTTTTTAGTTCTACCTTTATTTGTTCAATCAATCCAATCTCTGTTAGTGGCATTCTTCATTTATTCAACCCTATTGCCATTTTATAGGCCTTTGCAGCGTCGGGAAGCGGTATTAAGGTATCTAATAAAATATTGTAAGTACCTTTTTCAGACAGTTCATCAGCAACTTTTTTAATTAAAGCTAAAGTAGCTTTCATCAAACCTGAACCAAGACTTAAACGGGCAACACCCAAATCCTGCAGTTCACTTACGGATGGAGGTATTCCTCCCCCAATCCCAGGATTTGCAAGAATATTGGTTGGGGCATTAATTTCCTTGACCAGTGTTGAAATCGTTTCTTTTTCCCATACAGGTTGTATAAATATACAGTCTGCACCAGCTTCCCGGTATTTATTGCCACGCTTAAT
>PMDB01000010.1 GCA_003155495.1 Ignavibacteriota bacterium | reverse complement strand
TTTGCAGAAGCTGAACACCGTGTTGCTTCAGGCGAACGCTACGTTGTCCGAATGAAAGTACCATTGGAAGGAGAGATGACGTTTGAAGATGTTATACGAGGCAAGGTGACTATTGCTCATAAAATGCTGGATGATCAGGTGCTTATCAAATCGGATGGATTTTCTACATATCATCTAGCGGTGGTAGTGGATGATCACCTTATGGGCATTACACATATTGTCCGCGGTGAAGAATGGTTGTCGAGCGTGCCGAAACATATTTTGCTCTTTCAATACTTTGGTTGGGAAGTGCCGGTGCTTGTTCACCTTCCATTGCTACTGAATCCTGATAAATCCAAACTTAGTAAGCGTCAAGGTGATGTGTCAGTAGAAAACTATCGTGCCAAAGGATATCTGAAGGAAGCGATTGTCAATTTTATTGCATTTCTTGGTTGGAATCCTGGTGATGAGCGAGAAGTTTTTTCGATGGATGAACTGATTCAAGAATTTTCTCTGGGGCGTATCGGTAAGTCGGGTGCAGTGTTTAATGTCGATAAATTAAATTGGCTCAATCAGCAGCACATAAAACTCAAATCCAATGAAGAACTTGCACGGCTTATCAAGCCGCATATTCAAAAAGAAAAGTGGAATAATATTGAGGAAAAGTATTTTCTCAAGGTTATCGGATTGATGAAAGAACGTCTCACCTTTCCTCAGGATTTTATAGAAATGAGCAGATATTTTTTTCTCGATCCGGAAACATTCGATGAAGCGGGTTTTAAAAAGAACTGGGAACCGGAATCGGGTGAACGCCTGAAGTTACTTGCCAACCGTCTTGAAGGATTGCTTGAGTATTCCCATGTCTCCATCGAAGCTGCTTTGCGGCAGTTGTCAGAGGAGCTTTTAATCAGGCCGAGTAAACTTATTCACCCGACGCGATTGGCGCTTTCCGGAAGAACGGTTGGTCCTGGTCTTTTCGAGATGATGGAATTACTTGGAAAAGAAATAGTTATTCGAAGACTGCTTTACGCAGCAAACAAGTTTAAGACGGGGTAAATTGCCTTTCGGGTATTGGTTCTCTATATTCCTCTATCTTTGAAAAGAATTATATATGCCGGTGAAAAAGAGAAAAAAACTCGGTATCATTCGCCTCCATAATGCGGTATTTTATGCATACCATGGAGTACTGACGGATGAACAGAATCTTGGCGGTAAGTTCGAGGTGGATGTTGATTTACATTGCGACCTTGCACGAGGAGCAGAGAGTGATCACCTCCAGGACACAGTTAATTATGAACGTGTATACGATTGTATTCGCNNAATTTTTCTAAAGTGAACTCAGTAACGATACGAGTACGTAAACCGGGCGCTCCTGTGAGGGGTGTGATTGACCACGTGGAAATAGAGCTCACAGAGACGCGAAGGTAGGTGGGCAAAGATGGTTCAGGTATTTATCGGATTGGGTTCAAATCTTGGCGACCGGATGTACTATCTACATCAAGCACTTGTCGAGATAGCAAATTCACGGCAAATACGCATAAAGAAATATTCCTCAATCTATGAAACAGAGCCGGTTGGGAAAAAAGAACAACCACAATTTCTCAATATGGTAGCCGAGTTGGAATCAACATTACTTCCACAAGATTTATTACGGAGATTAAAAGAAATAGAAAATACTCTCGGCAGAACACACACTGAACATTGGGGGCCGAGGGAAATCGATCTGGACATTCTCTACTATGGTAGTGAAGTATTCAACGATGAAAAATTGAAATTGCCGCATCCTGAAATTGCCAACCGAAGGTTTGTTCTTGTACCGATGGAAGAAATTGCCCGAAAATTTCTTGACCCCACGGAACATCTGAGTATGAAGGAGCTTTTACGGCGCTGCTCAGATACAAGAACTGTACGTAAGATTTCTCTGCTTATGGATCTACAGGTAAAGGTGTAGCGGTGCAGCTCCCGTCCGAAATTCATTATATCGCCATTGAAGGTGTTATCGGTGCAGGTAAAACGTCACTTGCCCGTATGTTGTCGGAGCGTTTGGGTGCACGCTTCGTGCTGGAGAAATTTGAAGAGAATCCATTTCTGCCAAGGTTTTATGAGGACCCTGAACACTTTGCTTTTCAGACACAAATATTTTTTCTTCTTAGCCGGTACAGACAGCAACAGGAATTGTTTCAAGCAGATCTTTTTCACTCTCACATCGTTTCTGATTATATTTTTGAGAAGGACAAGATTTTTGCATACCTCACACTGCGCGATGACGAACTGAAGCTATATGAGAATTTATTAACCACGATCGAGAGAACCATCCCACCGCCGGATCTTGTGATTTATCTCCAATCGAGTGTCGATCGCCTGATGGTGAACATCAGGAAACGCGGCCGGGAGATGGAAAAGAATATGTCAGAGGAGTATATCAAGGAACTTAACGAAGCCTATAACTATTTCTTCTTTCGTTACAAATCAACACCATTGTTGATCGTAAAAGCCACGGACATCGATTTTGTCAACAATCCGGATCATTTTGAAGATCTTCTGACTCAGATCCTTCGTCCGAATAAGGCGCCGGTCGAGTATTATAATCCGCTCGTGCAGAAATAGTATGATCAGGTTATTCATATTTTCTCTTGTTCGTTTTTTTATTGCCGCGTTTGCTATTTATTTTGTACTGTCGCTCGTCAAGGGAATCATGAGAGTATTAAGAGGATCGTCCCGCCCATCTTCACGCTCTGCTCATCCGGAAACATCACCGAAGCCGAAAGAAAACTATAAAGATGTTCAAGATGCGAAATTCGTTGAACTTCCGGACAAACAAGAGGAAAGCGAACCGGAGTCAAATACATAAGTTTACACTCCATTATTCTTCATTCCGATTGAACAAGTCTGATTAGTTCGCTATATTCTTCAAACATTTTTTCTCACAAATTGAAATGGAACAATGGCGCGTATCTATATTGATCAATTGGATCAGCATGTAGGTGAAGAAGTTCAGCTGCACGGCTGGCTGTATAATAAACGATCAAGTGGAAAAGTCCGTTTCTTACTCCTGCGGGATGGAACCGGGGTGATACAATCTGTCATGGTAAAGGGCGGAGTGCCGGATGCGGTTTTTGACAAGTTCGATACCCTGTCACAGGAATCTTCTTTCTCGATTAAAGGAAGGATTAAGAAGGAACCGCGTGCACCGGGTGGTTTCGAAATGGAGCTTTCAGACATTCCTCATGTGTATCAGATTGCGCATGACTATCCAATTACTCCGAAAGAGCATGGTATAGAATTTCTTGCCGATCGAAGGCATCTTTGGCTGCGATCTTCGCGACAGCATGCGATTATGCGGATAAGGCATAGGGTTGTTAAGGCCATCCGCGATTTTTTCGACGAGCGCGGCTTTACACTGGTCGATTCGCCAATTTTAACTCCGGCAGCATGTGAAGGTACTTCGACGTTGTTCGAAACAGATTACTTCGACCTTGGAAAAGCATACCTGACTCAATCCGGGCAACTCTACGCTGAAGCAAGCGCTATGGCGCTCGGCAAAGTGTATTGCTTTGGACCGACGTTCCGTGCGGAAAAATCAAAGACACGCCGTCACCTGACAGAGTTCTGGATGGTTGAACCGGAAGTTGCATTTAACGATCTGAACGATGACATGGATCTGGCGGAAGATTTCCTGGAGTATATTGTACAAAGTGTTTTGAAGGATCGCGCCGCGGAATTGAAAGTGTTGGAACGAGATATAACAAAACTGCAAAATGTGAAGAAACCGTTGCCGCGTATTACGTACGATGAAGCAGTCAAGATCCTTCACGATAAAGGATTGCCATTTGAGTGGGGAAGTGACTTAGGCGGAACAGATGAGACGGTTGTTTCTGAGCAGTTCGATCGTCCGGTAATGGTACATCGCTATCCTTCCGAAGTGAAGGCATTCTATATGAAACGAGATCCGGAGAATCCGAAGCTTGCACTCGCTGTTGATGTATTGGCTCCGGAAGGGTATGGAGAAATTATCGGCGGCAGCCAGCGCGAAGACGATCTGGATGTTTTGCTGGAACGAATTAAGGAACACAAACTTCCGCAGGAAGCATTTGAATGGTATCTTGATTTGCGCCGCTTCGGGAGTGTACCTCACGCCGGATTTGGTCTTGGTCTTGAACGAACGGTTGGTTGGATTTGCGGAACCGAACATGTGCGCGAAACGTCTCCTTTCCCGCGGATGATCTATCGTAACACTCCGTAATTTATTTTATTTCACAGATATTTTGTAATTTGTAAAGTACAATAATAATTGGGAAAATTACCAGAAGCAAAAAAAAGAAGTTCATGCTGAAAGTTATCAATCTTAGAAAAGAATACGATACCGTCGTCGCGGTTGATGGTGTATCGTTGGAAGTGAAGCGGGGTGAATTGTTTGGCTTGCTTGGTCCTAACGGCGCTGGCAAAACGACTGCCATACGAACGATTCTGAATATCATCCAGCCGGACAGCGGCGAGATAACGTTCAACGGAAAACCCTTTGTTAAGGAAATGTGGAACGACATCGGGTATTTGCCGGAAGAACGCGGATTGTACCGTAAAAGCAAAATCATCAACACGATTCTTTATTTTGCGGCTCTGAAAGGTCTACCGCCAAAGCAAGCTAAGCCATTAGCGCTTTATTGGTTAGAGAGATTTGGATTGAAAGATGAATGTTATCGGAAAATCGAGGAACTCTCAAAAGGAAATCAGCAAAAAGTACAACTCATCATCTCTATCTTGCATCGTCCTCAGTTGCTCATTCTGGATGAACCATTCACTGGTCTCGATCCAGTCAACCAAATTCTTTTAAAAGATGTTTTGCTCGAACTCCGCCAGAAAGATGTCGCAATCATATTTTCTACTCATCAAATGGAACAAGTGGAAAAGATGTGCGATACTATCTGCCTCATTAATAAAGGGAAACAAGTGTTGAGCGGGGAGTTGCATGAGATTAAGAAGCGATATGGAACGAACTCCATTCATCTCGAGTATGAAGGAGATGGTGAATTTCTCAAAAGTTTCGATTTCATTCGCCGTGCCGATGTATATCAGAATTATGCCGAGCTTGAATTAACAGACATCTCCAAGAGCACCGAATTGCTTGCGAATCTCAATGGCAAATTATTGCTGCGGAAGTATGAAATTGTCGAGCCGTCGCTGAATTCAATATTCATCAATGTCGTTGGCGGTTCGGAGAAGATTGAGCATGCGAACGAAAAACAAATTCCATCTTTACCATTGAAACTAACAAGGAAGAAACTTCTTCAAGATGCACAAGTTCGCAAAGCGTCCCTATCATTGATGGGAGCGATAGCTCTGACACTTGGTTTCACGATCATGAACGGATTGAAAGACACGCAACATTTGATTTTGTCTGCAATCTTTTTGGCGATAACGGTATTCAGTGCTTTTCGATTTGTTCAGATAAAGAAAAAAATCGAAAAGGAAATGACGGCAAAACAATCAAGTGGGGCGCAATCATGAAATCGAAAGCATTCCAAGTTGCTTTATGGGAATTCATGGAAAAGGTGAAGTCGAAGGCATTCATTATATCTCTCGTTCTGATGCCAATTATTATCGGGGCGATGGCGATATTACCAGCGATTTTTGCGTCGAAGGCAGACAATGAACCGATTCGAATCGGGATCATCGACGGGACACAAAAGTTAGTGCAGCCGTTAGGTGAAAAACTTGATCGAGAGTTTCGTTTGAAGAATGACCAGCCTAATTATATCTTGCGTAATATTTCTCTCGAAGGAACATTAGAAGAAGCTCGTGCAGAAGGCGCTCGGTTAGTTGCATCGGATGCTCTTGAGGGTTTTTTCTCTATTCCAGCAACAGTGTTTGACAGCGGTAAAGTAGAATATCGAACAAAAAATGTAGGTAATTTCAAAGTGCAAGAACGTTTTTCAAGAGCTATCGAACAAGTTATTACGGAAATGAGACTGTCGTCGCATGGTCTCGATGCAGCGCTTATTCGGAAGCTCACCGCTCGAGTCGAAATCAGACCGATTAAGATTTCTGAGAAAGGGGAAGAATCAGAATCGAGTTTTGGTGAGACTTTTGCCAAATCGTATATTGGACTATTGATGTTGATCTTTATGGTATTAACATCGGGCCAATTATTGGTGCGGAGTATGGTGGAAGAGAAATCAAACCGCGTTATAGAAGTACTGTTATCGTCTTGCACACCGCGCGATATGATGATAGGCAAAATTCTTGGTCTCAGCGGATTAGGGATACTTCAAATGCTTGTGTACGCATTGATGGGCATTGCATTGGCGCTGAAGACTGACATGAATCTTTTACAGCCAGAATATTTTGCCTTCACAATGGTGTATGCAATTCTCGGATATGTGTTTTATGCGGCGATCTTTGTTGCCGCTGGTTCTCCTGCTACGACAGAACAGGAAGCACAGCAAATAACTGCCTACATCAGTATGCTTATGGTAGCGCCATTTGCATTGATGATGTTGGTGATGCAAAATCCGAATTCACTTATTGTCAAAGTTTTATCTTATATTCCTGTACTTACTCCATCTATCATGGTTCTGCGTATTTCAATTCAAATGCCATCGATGTGGGAGATACTAGCAACAATTGCTCTGATGATCCTCTCGACAGCAGCGATGATGTGGATAGCGGGAAAGATATTTCGCGTAGCGATTTTATCGTATGGAAAGCGGCCGACACTCCCAGAACTCTTCCGCTGGGTGCGAGAAAAATGATGTTTTTTGTATTTAATAAATATTTTGGATTGAAAACGTGACTCTCGAACAAATTCTTTTTTACATATTTGCGCTTGGAGGAATCGTTTCTGCGTTATTGGTAGTTACGCGGCGCAATCCAATTATCTCGGCGATATATCTTATCGTCAATTTTTTCTGTCTTGCCGGAATTTATCTTACGCTCCATGCTCAGTTTATCGCTGTTGTTCAGATTCTCGTTTATGCGGGCGCTATTATGGTGCTCTTTGTCTTTGTGATTATGCTTTTGAATCTTGGCGATGAACGCAACTTGCGAGATGGCTTCTCGTGGAAAAAAGTAGTGGCTGGTGGTTTTGGCTTCGGTGTGTTGATGGAATTGGTTTATATATTTATGATACCAAGCGGTACGCAGACCATTGAAATGACGCGAGCTACGGATATAGGGACAGTGGAAGCGATTGGACGCGTACTCTTTACTCGGTTCTTATTTCCATTTGAAGTAACCTCGTTGCTGCTAACTGCAGCGATCGTTGGAGCGATTGTTTTAGCGAAAAAGAATCTCGATTGAAATAATAATCACTTTATCCTTTTTACTTTTGAATTGACTATGGTTCCTTTGCAATTATATCTGATCCTGAGCGCTATGATGTTTATTATCGGTGCTGTTGGCGTTGTAACACGCCGGAATGCCATTATCGTATTTATGTCTATCGAGTTGATGCTGAACTCCGTTAACCTGACATTTGTTGCTTTTTCTGCATTTCTGGGCGATGCTACAGGACAGGTGTTTGTGTTCTTCGTGATGACCGTTGCAGCTGCAGAAGCGGCAGTTGGTCTAGCAATTGTTATTGCGCTCTTTCGACGAAAGCAAACTGTCAATCTGGATGAAATCAATATTATGAAGTGGTAATAAGAAGGTATAAGGTAAAAAAATATAAAAGTAGAAAGTAAAAAGTAGACGGTAGATGGAAAACAGAATCGGTAATCTGTCATCTGCAATCTGAATACAAACAAACACGTTAGAGTCTGAAGAAATGAATTTATACGCATCCCTTATTGTTGTTTTTCCGTTGCTGGGGTTCCTCATTCTTGGTCTTTTCGGGTCACGGATGAAGAACGAAAAGCTTATCGGCTTTCTTGGGAGCGGAACTGTTGGATTGTCGTTTTTCCTTGCACTGGTATTGTTTTTTCAAATGTTGAATGTGGAGCCGGAACAGCGAAAGCAAATTGTTACCGTGTTTACATGGCTTTCAACATTCACCGGATCCTCAAGTTCGTTCAGTGTCAATATTTCCTATCAAATTGATCAGCTTTCCATTTTGATGACGCTTATTGTCACGGGCATCGGATTTCTGATTCATGTTTATTCCATTGGATATATGCATGGCGATCGTGGGTACTGGCGTTTCTTTGCATATATGAATCTCTTCATCTTTGCAATGCTCAATCTCGTTCTTGCCGATAACTTCCTTTTGCTGTTTCTTGGATGGGAAGGCGTCGGACTTTGTTCTTACCTCCTCATTGGATTTTGGTATGAAAAGAAATTTACCGGTGACGCCGCAAAGAAAGCGTTTGTGGTTAATCGCATCGGCGATTTTGGATTCATTATTGGCATGTTGTTAATATTCTCCACGTTTGATAGTCTCAACTTCAGTACCGTGTTCAGTGGTGCAGCTCTGCTGACAATGGGGAATACAACTATTCTCTGGATTACATTGCTCCTCTTCCTCGGTGCAATTGGTAAATCGGCGCAGATTCCGTTGTATGTCTGGCTGCCGGATGCAATGGCAGGTCCAACTCCTGTGAGCGCCCTTATCCATGCTGCGACAATGGTAACAGCCGGCGTCTACATGGTCGCACGTTGTTCTATTCTCTATGCCCTTTCTCCGGTTGCAATGGAAGTTGTGGCGATCATTGGTGCGATCACAGCAGTGTTTGCAGCGACGATTGGTCTCGTTCAAAACGATATCAAAAAAGTGCTTGCTTATTCGACGATTAGCCAGCTTGGTTATATGTTCCTTGCAATGGGTGTGGGAGCTTTCAGCGCCGGTATCTTCCATTTGATGACGCATGCATTTTTTAAAGCGCTTCTCTTTCTCGGCTCCGGTGCAGTGATCCATGCAATGCACGATGAACAGGATATACGGAAAATGGGTGGATTGAAAGAATACCTTCCGATCACGTACAAGACATTTCTGATCGGCGCAATTGCAATTGCAGGTATTCCACCGTTTGCAGGATTTTTTAGTAAGGATGAAATTCTTTGGAAGACATTCAGTAGCGAGCAAGGTTCTTGGGTTCTCTGGTTGCTCGGTGTCTTTGGCGCTGCGATGACAGCGTTCTACATGTTCCGATTGGTTACACTTACCTTTGAAGGGAAAAGACGCTTCAATCATCATCTTCACCCGCATGAAGCACCCAAAACAATGACGGTTCCTCTCATGATTCTTGCGGGACTTTCAATCGTTGGCGGATTTGTTGGAATTCCACATTGGAGTGGAATCGAGCATTGGCTCGATCCTGTTTTTTCTCCAGCACAATATAAATTGATGTCGGGCGAAAATTCCGGCGGGATATTGGAATATTTATTGATGGCTGTTTCTGTGGGTATTGCAGCCGTAGGAATTTATGCTGCACGCTGGGTATATCTCCAACGTATCGAAATTGCAGCTTCACTCCAGCAACAATATCCACGCGTCTATCGATTATTACTCAATAAGTATTATGTCGATGAAATGTACGATGTGGTGATTGTTGAACCGGCAGTGAAGACTTCTGAAGAAATTCTTTGGAAAGTAGTCGATGTCACTTTAATTGACGGAATGGTGAATGGATCGGCTAAGGTAATTGGTGCAATAGCACAAACTTTACGGAAAATTCAAACCGGTGTTGTACAATTTTATGCAGTGGTCTTTATTGGTGGTATTCTCTTTGTGATTACATGGCTGTTACTCAAATAATTTGACTGGAATTGATTCAATGGCATCCGGATTCATCCTTACAACTACTATCTTTCTTCCGCTTGTATTTGCGGTCGCCATCTTTTTTCTGCCAAAGGAAAATATCAAGGGAATAAAACTGGTGGCTTTGAGTGGATCGATAGTGACATTTCTCGTCTCACTCTTTCTTTTTTTCGGTTACGAGGCAGCAATGGGAGGGTTCCAATTCCTACATAAGTTTACTTGGATAAGCAGTCTCAATATCAGTTATTTCGTTGGCATCGATGGAATGTCTCTCCTTTTGATTCTGCTGACGACATTCCTTATACCGCTGGCTCTTCTGGGTACTTGGAATTCCATCGAGAAGCAGCTCAAAGGATATTCCATAATGGTATTGTTGTTGGAATTAGGGATGATCGGTGTTTTTGCGTCTCTCGATCTGTTCCTCTTCTACATTTTCTGGGAAGCAATGTTGATTCCGATGTACTTTATCATTGGAGTCTGGGGCGGACCCAATCGTATTTACGCGGCTGTGAAATTTTTTCTCTTCACACTCTTCGGCAGCGTATTGATGCTTGTTGCGATTATTTGGCTTGGCTACTTTGCTTCTACTGTTCCAGGCGGACAGTTTACCACAAATTTATTTGATCTCTACCGCATTGCACCGCAGCTTCCGATTAATCTCCAGATGTGGATGTTTGCAGCATTTGGATTAAGTTTTGCTATTAAAGTACCCGTATGGCCATTGCATACGTGGCTGCCCGATGCGCACGTAGAAGCTCCAACAGCAGGCAGTGTTATTCTTGCGGGCGTTTTGTTGAAAATGGGTACGTATGGGTTCATCCGTTTCAATTTGCCGCTTTTTGCCGATGCATCGCTGCGCGCGATGCCGTTCATGTGTTTGCTTGCTGTCATTGGTATCGTCTACGGTGCGCTTGTCGCAATGGTGCAGACTGACATGAAAAAACTTGTTGCATACTCTTCTGTCTCACATATGGGATTTGTCATACTCGGAATATTTTCAATGACGGAAGAAGGTTTACAAGGTGCGATTATTCAGATGGTCAATCATGGCCTTTCGACCGGTGCACTCTTCTTGCTGGTTGGGATGATCTACGATCGAACTCATACAAGATCAATTGCCGACTATGGTGGGGTGGCGAAGCTGATGCCGGTCTATGCAACATTCCTGATGGTTATCTCCTTTTCCTCCATCGGATTGCCCGGATTAAATGGTTTTGTCGGAGAGTTTCTTGTGATGCTGGGGTCGTTCAAGTCAACCCTCCTTGATAATCGATGGTTCGCCGTTGTTGCAGGACTTGGTGTCATATTCTCTGCCGTGTATATGCTTTGGATGTATCAACGGTTGATGATGGGGCCTGCGCATTCAGATGGCCTTTATGGTGGACATCATCTTACGGATTTGACCAAACGTGAGATTGCCGTATTAGTTCCCATCGTACTCTTTGTTGTCTGGATTGGTGTATTTCCGAAAACATTCCTAAGTAAATCTGCTCCGTTGGTGAAACACACCGTTGAACAAATGGAAAGTGTGAATCGCGGATCGCCGATAAGATTTGCGGGTTCACTTCAAGTGCAATCGGGAAAGTAAATGAAACAACACACACGACGTATTCTCTGGAAGTTTACTGCTGTTGCCATTATAGTTATGGTGATCTATAACATCTTCGGTTTTTTTCTCGAAAAAGTAAAAATTGTTCCGGTGAATGGATGGTTCATTGCTCCATTTCTTCTCTTACTTCTTTCTATTGCTGTCATGCCGTTCATGAACAAACATTGGTGGGAGAAAAATTATCCATTAGTGGCGTATACATTGGGATTCGCTGTCGTTCTGTATTATATCTTCTCACTGCACAATATTCCTCGCCTCTTCTTGACTTCATATGAATATGTCAGTTTTATTTCGCTCATCGGATCGTTGTTTATCGTTTCCGGTGGAATACATGTCCGAATACGCGGTAAGTCGACTCCCATCGGGAATGTAGCCCTCTTAGCAACAGGCGCCGTCATTGCGAATATTCTCGGAACTACCGGCGCCTCGATGCTGTTGATTCGTCCCTTCCTACGGATAAATAAGTACCGCATCAAGGGGTACCATATCGTGTTCTTCATTTTTATCGTTAGTAATATCGGTGGTGCATTGACACCGATTGGCGATCCACCACTTTTCCTTGGTTATCTCAAAGGTGTTCCTTTTTTCTGGATTATTCCCAGAGTTTCGGTAATTTGGCTGCTCACAATTGGAATTGTGCTCCTTGTATTCTATCTAATGGATATTTATAGTTTCCAAAAAGAATCAATAAAAGTTCAAAAAGCGGCTACCGAAATTGAGGAACCGGAGGTGACGGGATTACACAATATTGTCTTTCTGTTCATTATTTTAGCATCCGTGTTTATAGAACGTCCGGCTCCTTTGATGCTGCGAGAAGTGATTATGTGGAGTGCAGCCATCGCATCGTTCGTAACAACGAAGAAGGAAATCCATGAGAAGAACGATTTCAATTTTATACCTATGAAGGAAGTCGCAATCCTCTTCGCCGGTATCTTTGCGACTATGATTCCTGCTTTGGATTGGTTAGAACTCAATGCTGCGAGTATCGGGATTGTAACACCTGGGCAATATTTTTGGGGATCGGGGATGTTATCAAGTGTGCTCGATAATGCACCGACCTATCTTAACTTCTTAACCGCCGCGTTTGGATTGCACGGAGCAAATGTGGGTAATGTGCAGCATATGAACTTGATGCTTGGACTGACAACTCCGGCAGCGGTTGGTTTGCCCAACCCTTTGCATCCGGGGGCTATGGAGATTACAGCGCAAACTTGGCGCTATATACAGGCAATTTCGCTCGGCTCGGTGTTCTTTGGAGCCAATACGTATATCGGTAATGGACCTAATTTCATGGTGAAGTCGATTGCTGAACAATCGGGAGTTGAGTGTCCCAGTTTCTTCGGCTATATCGTACGGTACTCGCTGCCGATTCTGATTCCGATTTTTGCAATTGTCTGGTATTTCTTTTTCAGAATGTAAGTATTCACTCTTATGAATTAAACATGGAACTATGAATTCTTATCTAAATGATCTTGTGGCAAACGCACCGGTGATGATTGTCACCATGACAGTCTTGGTAGTAATGCTTGTGGAAGCAGTGCGCAAAACACGACCGGTTGCTACTTACTATGTAAGTATAACTGGATTAGCTTTTGCCGCGGTGTTTGCTATCACGAATCTAACGGTTGAAGGGTTAAGTTTTGGCGGGATGCTGCTTCACGGCGGATATGCAAATTTCTTTGGAGCGCTCTTTTGTTGCGTTTCTTTTTTCACAGTTATCCTTTCAAGAAATTATTTTGAACGGCAGAAGTATCATCGCGGTGAATTCTACATCCTCTTGCTCTTTGCTACTATCGGTATGATGTTGATCGCATCTGCAAATGATCTCATCATCGTCTTCCTTGGTATTGAACTTATGTCTGTTTGCTTATACGTGCTCGCGGGATTTATCCGCACAAAGGAACGTGCAAACGAAGCAGCACTCAAATACTTTTTACTTGGTGCGTTTGCAACAGGATTCCTCCTGTATGGCATTGCACTGATCTACGGTGCCGTTGGAACTACAAACTTAGCGATGATCAGGAATGTCTTTGCTGTCGTGTCGATAAATATTCTGTTTGTGATTGGTGCCGGACTATTATTAATAGGATTAGCGTTTAAAGCAGCTGCGGTACCGTTCCACATGTGGGCGCCAGATGTGTACGAAGGCGCACCGACGCCGGTAACAGCATTTATGTCAACAGGGGCAAAGGCGGCAGCATTTGCAGCGTTCATAACACTCTTTATCCGAACATTTGATTTCATTGGCGGGCAAGTGAACGAGCTTCTCGCCGTCCTTGCTGCAGCTTCAATGATTCTTGGCAATATTGTCGCAATTGCACAAACGAATGTCAAGCGTATGCTGGCATATTCAAGCATAGCGCACGCCGGATATATGCTTGCCGGCATTGCTACCGGCACACTCGATGGTCAAGTTGGCGTGATGTTTTATCTTGCCGCCTATGCAGTGATGAATCTTGGTGCATTTGCTATTATCAGTCTTGTGGAACATGAAGGAGATCAAAATCTTTTGTTGGATGATTATGCAGGTTTGAGTTATTCACAACCTTTGCTTGCCGTATTGATGGCGATTTTCATGTTCGCATTGGCTGGAGTTCCGCCGTTTGCTGGATTCTTTGGTAAGTACTATATTTTCTTAGCGGTAATTAGAGCCAAAATGGTTTGGCTGGCGATTATCGGCGTGCTCACAAGTCTCGTATCCGCATATTACTATTTGCGACTTGTCGTACTTATGTTTTTCTCCCATGGACGAGCCACTGTTGAAACCTCTCCACCGAGAATAGTGTTGACGATGATAGTGCTTTCTGCTCTCCTTGTGTTGCTGTTTGGATTATTTCCTTCGATTATTATTCAGACTGCTCAACATTATTTCTAAACTACTTTGTGAGTGACTTTTATGAAACGTGTGGTTTCAGCTGAAGAAATGAGATGGTGCGATGAAACCACCATCAATACCTATAGCGTTCCGGGATTGATGTTGATGGAAAATGCCGGACGCGGTGTCGCCGATGTCGTTAAGCGTGAATTTTCTCCACTTGATTCTAAACACATTCTTGTTGTTTGCGGTAAAGGGAATAATGGCGGCGATGGATTCGTTATAGCGAGAATACTCTCAAATTCTTGTGCACACATCAGCGTTCTGCTGGTAGCTTCAACTTCAGAATTGAAAGGTGATGCGAAAATAAATTTCAAGATTCTTCAGACATTTGCCAAGAAATCGACAGGCCAGATCACTATCCGACGATATTCAAAACGAATTCTTACAGCATTTCCTAAACCGGATATCATTGTGGACGCTATATTTGGTACCGGTTTCACAGGTTCCGTACGCAAATCATTTTCAGATGTGATTGAATGGGTGAATCAACAGCAGGCGAGGATTGTAGCAGTGGATATTCCGTCCGGCATCAACGGCACAACTGGTGTAGCGGAGAATTGTGCCATTCGTGCAAACGTAACTGTAACATTTGGATGCCTCAAGTCCGGACTGCTTTGCAATCAGGGACATGAATTGGTTGGTTCCATACGTGTTGTGGATATCGGTATTCCTCGTATGGTCTCACAGGATAAACGGTTGCAGACTTTTCTTGTAGAGCAGTCAGATGTTCGGCGAATCCTTCCGAAGAGATCTATCCATGCACATAAGTACAGTGTCGGCAAGGTACTGGTACTGGCTGGCTCGAAAGGATTAACTGGCGCCGCGGCGTTGTGCTGCACATCTGCTCTACGAGCTGGTGCTGGTGCAGTTATCTTAGGAACACCGGAATCCGTGTATCCGATTCTTGCGCGAAAGTTGACGGAGACAATGGTATTCCCGTTGCCAGCAACAAGCGCCGGGACGCTCAGCCTTGCTGCGCTGGATATAATTCGTGAAAGACTTTCTTGGGCGGATGTGCTCGTCATCGGTCCCGGCTTATCGCAGAATCCTGAAACTCAACAATTGATTCTCAAAATCTTGCATGAGTATCGTGGCAAGATCCTGATCGATGCTGATGGATTGAATGCTCTTGCTGTTTATGGAATATCTATGCTCCATTCATTACGTGCACAATTCATCCTTACACCGCACGTTGGAGAATTCTCTCGTCTTTCCAAGATATCATCGAACAACATCGAAGAACATCGGATCAAAGTTGCTCGTGAAATGGCGAAAAGTGTTGGTGTCACAGTCGTTCTTAAAGGTGTTCCAACAATTATCGCATCAAAGGATGGCTCTGCGATTCTCAACTCTACAGGAAATCCCGGCATGGCGACTGCGGGCACGGGTGACGTGCTCTCCGGAATTATTGCAGGTTTATGGGCGCAGGGAATGTCTAACACAGAAGCCGCTTGGGCTGGTGTGTACCTTCATGGATTATCTGGAGACACTATTGCCAAAAAAATAGGAGAACGAAGCCTTGTAGCGAATGATATCATAGAATACCTACCATCCGTACTGCAGAGTGTGGAAGCAGGTGGTACTACTTGAGGAATTTTTCTCGATATCAACTCCCACTGATCATCTGGGCTGCAATTATCTTTTGGCTCTTATCTCTGTCAACGTTGCCTACTCTTGAAACTCCTATCGTCGCGGCAAATAAGCTTGCACATATTTCTTTGTTCTTCGTGTTTTGCTGGTTAGGTCGTCGAGCCATTTTTTTTCAGACTGTTTTTCCCTTCCTCAAAAAGTGGTCGCTCGTGTGTGCTTTTCTTCTTACGTGTCTTTTCGGCTATTTTGATGAAGTACACCAATTGTATGTCCCCGGTCGAACATTTGAGTATTTTGATATGCTTGCCGATGCGATTGGTGCATTAATATTTGTCATTCTTTTTATCATTTTAAACCGCCGAAAGGACAAACAGTCAAGAACAAGTTGACATCCGTTGTTTTTCTCTCTATATTTTATAAGAAGAATTTGAATATTATTGTGAACTCGGCCGCAGGAATTATCTTCTGCGGTTTTTTGTTGGCTGGAAGCATTTGAAATATCAATGTATCGCACAAGACGGAAAAGCCCGCGCAGGTCTCCTTGAGACTGACCATGGTGTGATTGAAACACCTGTGTATATGCCAGTAGGGACACAAGGGTCAGTCAAGGCTACTGAACAGCGTGAACTGATCGAGATGGGTACGGAGATCATTCTCGGCAACACTTACCATCTCTATCTTCGGCCGGGAATAGATATCATAGAACAGGCAGGCGGGTTACACCGTTTCGTGAGTTGGACTAAACCGATCTTAACTGACAGCGGCGGATTTCAGGTTTTTAGTCTGACGGATTTACGGGAAATCGAAGAACATGGCGTAACATTTCGTTCACACCTTGACGGATCGTTGCATGTCTTTACACCGGAAAGCGTCATTCAGATTCAACAACGATTTGGTTCGGATATTATGATGGTGTTTGACGAGTGCACGCCGTATCCGTGTGATTTTGATTACGCAAAGAAATCGAATGAGATGACCGTGCGATGGGCAGATCGATGCAAAACAATGTTTGAAAAAAGTTCGCCGATCTACGGACATTCGCAGGCGTTATTCGGTATAGTGCAAGGAAGTGTATATCCTGAAATTCGGGAAATGAGCGCACGTGCATTGATTCAAATGGAATTTGACGGCTATGCAATCGGCGGACTTGCGGTGGGTGAACCGGTGGAAGAAATGTACAAGATCACAGAATTCACTGAACAATTTCTTCCGGTGCACAAGCCGAGGTATCTTATGGGAATCGGATTACCGGAAAATATTTTGGAATCCATTGATCGCGGCATAGATATGTTCGACTGTGTTATACCGACCCGGAACGGCAGGAATGGAATGCTTTTTACGCGTGATGGAACGATGAACATGCGCAACGCACAGTATAAAACGGACTTTACACCGATTGATGGAGAATGCGATTGCTACACGTGCAAGACATTCACACGTTCGTATTTACGCCATCTCTTTATAGCAAAAGAAATATTGGCGTTGCAGCTGGCGTCGATTCATAATCTCACGTTCTTTTTGTGGTTAGCTAGAGAGGCGCGGAAGGCAATTATAGAAAAACGATTTAAGGAATGGGAAACAATGATGCTTGCACGCTTGCAAGTGTCGCCATCGGTAGAATATCAAACATCAATTTCATAAAAAGAAACAGGAGGATACAATGTTTTATCACTTCACAATTCTCATGGCTCAATCAACAAGCGACGGCGGTCCAGGTCTGATGTCAAATATCATTCTCTTCGGTTCCATCATTCTTATTTTCTATTTCATGATTATTCGTCCTCAGCAGAAGCGAGCGAAAGAACGCCAGAAGTTATTGGAGAGTGTGAAGAAGGGTGATAAGGTTATTACTTCAAGTGGTATCTACGGTACCATTGCCGGATTGGATGAGAAGACTCTTCTCGTTCAGATTGCCGATAATGTGAAAGTAAAGTTGGACAGAGGTTCGATCACAACAATCATTTCGGAACCTGAATCGGATAAAAAGATAGGATAAGAAGTCATAAGCTATAATCGTATACACATGGCACAAGAAAAATTTAATACCATTGAAGACGCAATTGAAGATTTCCGGCAGGGGAAAATTCTTATTGTTGTAGATGACGAAGATCGAGAGAACGAGGGTGATTTCGTTCTTGCAGCGGAAAAAACAACACCGGAAGCAATCAATTTCTTTGTGAAGGAAGGGCGCGGAGTTGTCTGCGCACCGATAACGACTACTCGGGCAAAGGAATTAAACCTTGATCTCATGGTAGACGCAAATACTTCACTTCACGAAACACCTTTCACTGTCTCGATCGATTATCTCCACGGAACAACAACAGGTGTTTCTGTAACTGACCGTTCTGCTACTGTGCGCGCGCTTGTTGACTCAAAAGCTCAAGTAAACGATTTCGCACGTCCTGGCCATATTTTCCCGTTGCGTGCAATGGAAGGAGGTGTCTTGCGCCGTGCCGGTCACACGGAGGCAGTGGTTGATCTCTGTCAACTTGCAGGTTTGTATCCTGCTGGAGTTTTATGCGAAATTCTTGCAGAAGACGGTACGATGGCGCGTGTTCCAGAGTTGTTCAAGATTGCCGAACAATTCGATTTGAAAATCATCACGGTGCGTGCGCTGATTGAGTACCGGATACGGCGTGAAAAACTCGTACAGCGAATTGTCTCAACAAAACTCCCTTCGCAGTATGGAGAATTTCAATTGTACCTCTTCAGAAATCAGACGGACAGCAAAGATCATATTGCGCTGGTCAAAGGTGACATCTCACCGGAGAAACCGACCCTTGTTCGTGTCCATTCAGAATGTTTGACAGGTGACGTCTTCGGTTCTCTTCGCTGCGATTGTAATGCACAATTAGTTGCTTCGATGGAGCGGGTGGAAATGGAAGGACATGGAATTATTCTTTATATGAGGCAAGAAGGGCGTGGAATAGGATTATTAAACAAGTTGAAAGCTTACAATTTACAAGATGAGGGACTCGACACGGTTGAAGCGAATGAGGAACTCGGTTTCCGTGCCGACCTGCGTGATTATGGAATCGGTGCGCAAATTCTCCGCGATCTTGGGGTCGGCAAAATGCGCTTGCTGACGAACAATCCGAAAAAAATTATTGGCCTCACCGGTTATGGACTTGAAGTTGTGGAACGGGTCCCGCTTGAGATTTATCCGAACCAGCATAACGAGCGATATCTCAAGACCAAGCGGGATAAACTCGGCCATTTGATTCTGATAGACGCAAAGAACTCGGTGGAAGGGGGAAAAAGTTAGGCCGCAAAATTATTCTTGCGTCTCACTGATTTATCTCCTACTTTAATTTTAGAATAGCCATCATCCACAGGATGGTGGCTATTGTTTTTGCATTCACCCTTCAGAGACATTTTGCTGAGGGGATTTTTTTCGTTTTAAGGAGTTGGTATGGATGATCATAATAACGGCAAGGTATATCTGACACGTGAAAAGCTCACAGAGCTTGAACATGAACTTCGTGAGATGAAGACGAATGGTCGTGCTGATATGGCTGCCAAAATAGCTGAGGCACGTGGGTACGGCGATCTGAGTGAAAACGCTGAATATGACGCCGCGAAAGAAGCACAGCAACATCTTGAGTTACGTATTGCCAAGTTGGAAGAGACCCTCTCACGAACGCAGATCATTGATATCGCTTCTTTACCGACAGATAAAATCTATATTCTCTCGCTTGTCAAGATTCAGGACCAGCGAACCAAACAGACCATCGAGTACCGACTCGTTGCGCCTGAGGAAGCTGACTTTGAAAAGAATAAAATCTCCGTTACCTCACCCATAGGCAAAGGGCTGCTTGGAAAGAAAAAGGGTGAGACCGTGCAAATAAAAGTACCCGCCGGTATATTGGAATATAAAATTATAGAAATTGGCCGGTAACATTATTTGGATTAGAACAATTGTATTGGGTTCTCAGCCAGAGGCTGATGCGCCTCAGGCACAGAATCTACTCTCGATTATTTCAGTTTTTGCAACCAGGCCGAAGAATTTTGAATGGAGAACAGTCAGAAAAATCTCTTGCGGAGTGCAGACGTTTTTGGTATATTGATGGTGGTCAAGCGGGAATAGCTCAGTTGGTAGAGCGCAACCTTGCCAAGGTTGAGGNNCGAGCCCCGTTTCCCGCTCCAAGCATATAATGCTTGAATATACCCCGCTGCTTCAATACCTATTAGGCAGTGGGGTTTTTGTTCTCACATAGATAATGTAAATACTGGCGCCGTACCCAAGTGGAAAGGGAGAGGTCTGCAAAACCTTTATGCGACGGTTCGAATCCGCCCGGCGCCTCTCTC
>PMDB01000042.1 GCA_003155495.1 Ignavibacteriota bacterium | reverse complement strand
ACCGACAACGTTCTGCCTCGGGCAACAACACAAACCCCAGAACCTCGAGCCGAGAAACCACAGGTTCCGCATCCAGAACCGGCCATTGATCGAAGCGTTGAATTCAAATGCTATCGCGAAGCGCTTGCAAAAGCTTGGTGCGATGGAGCACTAACAGATGATGAAGAACGGCATTTACAGGAATTACGTACCGTGCTGGAAATCTTAGATGTTGAACATGAAATGTTTGAGAAGGAAATCAAGTATTCTTGTTATAAAGGAGCTATCGCCAACCTGGTATCCAGCGGTTCGGCCGCTTTAGTAGGTATTAAGTCACTCGCCGATCTTCAAAAAGCATTCCATATCTCACAGGAAGAGCATTTGCAGATTCTAGGCCCTTCTATACAAATAAAGCAACAGAAACAGCGTGATAAAATTCTTGTCATTGACGACGATGATGAGTTCTTGAATATGCTATCCAGCTCTATAACAGAAGATGGATTTGATGTCATTGCGGTTGCAACTTCCGATGAAGCCTATATGCTTCTACATAAATACGTCCCCGATCTCATTCTGTGCGACATTAATCTTGAGACCTCTACAATGAACGGATTCGTTCTTTACGAAAAAATCCAAGCGAATAAAAATCTTCAAAACATTCCTTTCGTTTTCCTAACGGGACTTACGGATGAAAAGTTAGCTTGGACAGGAAAAGAACTTGGCGCCGATGACTACTTATTAAAACCTATTTCCAGGCATACACTGCTTTCTACACTTCACGGCAGATTAAAACGCTTTAAGCAGCTCAGAGGCTTCTCTTCAACCGCCGCACCGGCGTTTTGCTGAGGAATATCTACAACACACAGTCTTTTTAGAATAGATCGAGAAGATTTTACCTGATCCTATCTTTCTGCAGGAATTACTTTTCTACAATCTCTAAGCAAATTACCTATGAGGGGGTAGCAATCCTTTAAAAACCCTCGAATTCTGCTTGTTTTTGAACTTCTATGCATCATAATAAGCCTAATATGCCATTAAAAAAGTCGGAACAGTTATTGATGTATTAGTCCTCAGAGATAAAAAAAGGAATATGAAAATGATTAGCCAAAATATGCCACAGCAAAATTTTCAATCGATGCACGAACTTACACCTCGTGACGATAATAAGAAAATCATCAGCGAGGTCTTGAAGCGTGTTGATCAATTGATCCGGAAAGGCGATCTGGATTGTGCACAGAGAGAAATTATTAAAGCCAAAGAACTTGACCCTCGAAACGTCTACGCATTTGCATTGGAAGAACGAATTTCCACCCTCAAAACAGAGTTCGAATGTACTAAAATAGAGACCGAATGTTCAGAGGATATAAAACGTCTTGATGAATTCATACAATCAAGTGTTACTTCCGAGCCTTCTCAACCTGTAGCCAAGACTCTGTCTATATCGCCTTTATCGAGACCTGCACCGATAGTCACAAGCACGACACTCGATCCTTTAGAAGCAACTTTTTCATCGCTCCCATTCGAGAGATCTACAGATATGGCAATAAAAGACTATGAACCACAACAAGACCGTGTTGTTGATCGGAGTATTGAGCTGGAATCGTATCGCAAGACACTTGCTGAGATGTGGTATGACGGTGCATTGACAGTAGATGAAAAGCGCCGTTTAAATGAGTTACGGACATTGCTGGAAATCACAGACGCTGAACATGAGGGAATCGAAAAGAATGTGAAACGAGAATGTTACAAGAGTGTCATTATTCGGCAATTATCTAATAATCCAATTTCTTTATCCGATGCGAAATCTCTTTCTAATCTACGAGATGCATTTCAAATCTCCGAAGAGGAACATGTACAAATTCAAACACAGTTGATGAACGTTTTTCAACATAAACAGAGGAGCAAGATTCTTGTCATCGACGATGACACACGGCTTTTAGAATTGCTTGAAGCATCGTTGGAAGACAATGGGTTCGATGTCACAGCGTTATCAACATCCGACGAAGCATACGCGTTGCTCCGAAAGTTTGTCCCCGATCTGATTCTCTGTGATATTAATCTTGAGACCTCAACGATGGGCGGTTTTACATTCTATGAAAAAGTACAGGAACTGAAAAATGTTCAAAGCATTCCCTTCGTTTTCTTATCCGGACTTACAGACGAGGTTCTCGTCCGAACCGGCAAAGAACTTGGAGTGGACGATTATTTGATGAAACCTATTTCTGAACAGACATTAGTCTCAACACTACGAGGAAAATTGAAACGCTTCAAGCAACTCAAAAAGGCTGTGGAAAATCCAATGCCAACGATGGTAGCAGCATAGGAAACACTGTCCATCATTGTTTTTGAAAAAATACCGCGAGATAAGAGGTTAGATAGGCGCCGATTATTGTGCATCAAACGATCTAGACGAGTGTATATTTCAGCATCGCTCCCCTTGCTTCACAGGAATTCTTCTTGTTAGTACTTCATTTCTTTCAGATATTTCAACAGAACAAATCGTCTGTAGAGAAGGGACAGTATAAGAATTCCGTTCATGAGAAAGATGTTGAGATAGAGATACAATTCTAGGCGGTTTAAAACCGAACACAACATCAGCAAAAAAAACTCCGTCCCGAATCCAAGTAGACCGGAGATGCGCAAAGAACTAATATCAGAATACCACTCTTTGTATCTTTGAAAAGGTTCACGAGAAGAACCTTCTGAAGAATCTCTTGATTCATTTTCTTGCGCTCTGCGGAAGTTTCCTCCATAACTCCATCGATCAACTCTCTCCATAAGTCGGTCTTGCCAACCGTAAATACACTGAAAAATCCGCTGGAGAACAATCTCGAAGCCGCCTTTCTTCAGATCTTCTTCTCGAATTTCTTCAGATATACGATTGTCCGCAAACTGTTTCTGTAAATGGAGAAAGTTCACTTGATAAAATACGTGGTAAGATACTCGAAGCGAAATACCGACAAATCCGAGCAGAGCGAGCAACAACATCCACCAATTACCGTCAGATTGATAGAGAATCCAACCGATGGCACTGAACACTGCCGCATCTACCACAAAGTCACCGATAGAATCTAAAAATCTTCCGACACGACCATTTTGCTGTTTCGCTCGTGCAAGTTGGCCATCAGCAGAATCGAGTAAGTCTTTGAGCGTAATAAGCAGTCCGGCAACAATAAATGCTTCTGAAGTCCCTTTCAAGTAAAAAAAAGTGGCAACAAGTCCAGCGATTGTTGATGCGATGGTCACTTGATTCGCTGTAACTGGCGTATGATAGAGTGCCCAAACGATCAATCCCGCAATGGGGCGAAGCAGGTAAGTGTTGATAAGTTCGTCGGAGATGTCAGACTTAAGAGATTTTCGATAAGAATACATTTCATCAAACGATATTCATTCGTTCCGCAAGTTGAAGATCCTCTACTGTATCTATTTCGATTGCTGGAAATGCACTGACATCAATGGCTTTAAGTTGAGTTCCATGGTTAATCATTTCCTGAAATGATACCTCATAGAATTCTGTTCGCCCCACACCACTCATCACGCGTTGTTCGAGAATCTTGATGAGGTGCACTGTCGTTTCGGCAGAAAACACCTCAATGCCGATCGACTCTCCATAGGTTTCATTGAGTGGTGTTTCTTTTCCAATCAATACAATATTTCCATAACCATCTGCCTTCACGCGAATTTCTTCGTCATTATGTTCACCGGACACACGAATAGCAACGCAATCTTGCAAAGGGTTATTCAGAAGCAACGGCAATAATTTTGACGAAAAAAGAATATCGCTGTCAAGTAAGATTAAGCCAGAACGTACATTGCCTCTTTTATTCCTAAGAAATCTCTTTGCAAGGAGAAGCGAGTATGCGTTATTTGTTTCAGCATAGTCCGGATTGAAAATAAAGTGAATATGTATTTGCGGAAAATGCCGTTTGACAAATTCCCGAACCATCTCTCCTTGGTAGCCGATGACGATAGCAATTTCTTTGACACCAGCATCAAGAACATTTTCGATGGTTCGTTCAAGTAGTGCCTTTCCTCCAACTTCCAGCAAACATTTCGGCTTTGAATCCGTCAATGGGCGCAAACGTAGAGAAGCACCGGCAGCAAGGATAACACACTGAGACTGCAGGTTGGAGATTAAATATTGATTCATTTCTTCTGACTTCAAATTCTCTAGCGTTGCTCCTTATAAACAATCATTTGTAGAGCTTCCATCATCAGAACATTCTGCTGATGCGTGCCGAGCGTTATACGAATACAATTAGGAAATTCTGTATCTGAGAAATACTTAATAACAATCCCTTTTGCTTTCAATACGTCCCGCAAAACTTCTTTTATCTTGACTGGAATTCTCACCAACACAAAGTTCGCTTCCGAACGAAAACATGTAAACCCTGGTTTTGCATCGAAAAGGTCATAGAATCGCTTTCGGTCTTCCTGCATCTGAGCAGTGATGGTTCGATAGTACTCCGGTGAGTCCAATGCTGCGAGTGCCAATGCTTCTGATATCCGATTATAGCCAAGATAGTGAGATGCAAATTTTGTTAGATGTGTCAAATCCAATCCCACGACAGCATAAGCAATACGCGCACCTGCAAGCGCATAATATTTTGAAAAGGTTCGCATGATGAGCACGTTTCGATAGGATTTGATTTGTTCTGCTATGCGCTCAATCGATGCATCAGCAAAACCCCAATATGCTTCATCAAGGATAATGATGCTTTCGCTGAAAGCTTCCGTCATCCGCTGAAGGTCGGATTCATCCAATGAATTTCCTGTTGGATTGTTTGGCGACGCGATAAGCACAACCCGCGGTGATTCCTTCGCATAGAGAGAAATCATCTCATCCACATCATAATGGAACCGATCTACTCTCTCCTTTAATTTATATTGAACGGTAACACCGCCGACTTCCGATGCAACAACCTGATAATACCACCACGACTGTGCCGGGCATAATATTTTTTCTCCTGAATTGACATAACAATGTATCACTTGTTTGAGCATATCTTCGCTTCCCTCGCTCAATAATATTTGCTGCTCGGGAATTTTCAGATCAGCTGCCAATCGCTCTGTTAATAGACTTTTCACACCGCGCTGAAAGTCACGCGAGTATAAGCTCAGTTCCTTCATACCGATTGAACGCAGCACATCGAAACATTTCGGTGCAGGTCCATAAAGATTTTCATTTCGGTCTAAATACACCAAATTCTTTTCCTCTTTTCTCGGCTACTCAACTGCTGTATACTCTGCGCCATAGGAGCAATCTACTCTATCAATCAACAACCCACGGTTCCAGTAAGTTCTCACCAATTCCTTCAATAAAGCGTGAAGGCTTTGTCAAAATTATACCGCTTTCGCGGTCGTAAATATTCATCGGATAGGTGATAATCAGATGTTCCTTTGCGCGCGTACAAGCGACGTACATCAGTCGGCGTTCTTCTTCCATTTCTTCATCACTCGCTGTGGATCGCATTGTCGGAAATCTTCCTTCGAGTGCATAAATGATGAAGACGGCATTCCATTCCAATCCTTTGGCGCTGTGAATAGTTGAAAGTGTCAGGTATTCTGTTTCCGGTCCTGGCGATTCAATATCAGCGATGCTTTCGTTTGGAGGTTCAAGCGCTAAATCCGTTAATAATTCATCAACAGACTTATAGCGTTCAGTGATATTTTGAAATGTCTCAAGATCTTTCTTCCGCTTGAGGTGATCTTCATATCGAGCACGAAGTATTGGTTCATAGTATTGAAGGATGTGAGATGTCTTTTCTGCCGGAGAGACGTTGGGCGCAGCAACTTCTTTCAGCATATTAAACAATGTGCGGACATTGTCGGGATAGTTGCCGTATTCCATCCAGAATTTTGTTGTTGCTGTCACAGCTTCTTTGAATTCCTTCGCCAGACCAACACGCCGCTTCAGAATATCGTCCACAACTCTTTCCGCAGTGCGAGGTCCTACACCATCAATAAGTAGGAGAATACGATTCCACGAGACAACATCTCGCGGATTTTCGAGCACACGCAGATATGCCACAACATCTTTTACATGCGCTGTTTCGATGAATTTAAATCCGCCAAACTTGAGAAATGGAATATTCGCCTTTGTTAATTCGATTTCTAGATCAAACGAATGGAATGAGGATCGAAATAATACCGCCATTTCTTCCAACGGGATGCCCATTTCGCGGTATTCAAGAATCTTCTGCACGACATACCTTGACTGTTGGTTCTCCGTCTGTGCCGAGACAAGCTGAGGTAAGCTGCCGCCGGATTTTTTTGTGAAAAGTTCTTTCGCGTACATTTTAGCCACCCAATCTTCCTCCGCCACGTAATAGAATTTCATTTGCCAGGTTCAAGATCGGTTGTGTGCTTCGATAATTTTCTTCTAACTTGATAATTTTATAATCCTTGAACTCTTTACCGAACGTAAGAATATTTTGAATTGTAGATCCACGGAAAGAATAAATACACTGTGCATCATCGCCTACCACCATCAAATTCCGGTGCTTGAATGCCAGCAGCTTCACAATTTCAGCTTGCAGTTTATTCGTATCCTGATATTCATCCACCATAATATATTTATAGCGGTCAGATAGCGTCGCACGTACCGCTTCATTTTGGCGCAACAGCAACGCAAGATTCAGAAGCAAATCATCGTAGTCCATCAAGTTGTGTTCACGTTTGTATTTCACATAGACCCCGTGAAGCGTAGAGATGTCGGTTTCGATTTCAAGGTATTGCGGATAATCCATCGCCAGCAGTTCTTTCACAGGAGTTACCGTGTTCAAGGAACGGCTATACAGATCATAGAGTGTTTCTTTGCGCGGGAACCGTTTCTCTTTTGTATCAAATTTCATCCGAGTACGAATCAGATTGATAACATCTTCAGCATCCGCTTGATCAAGAATTGTGAAGTTGTTCTCGTATCCGATTTGACCGGCATATTTTCGAAGGACGCTGTTCGCAAACGAATGAAATGTTCCGCCTGAGACTTGCTCACATCGACTGTCCAATAAAATCGACGCTTTTCTCAACATTTCTTGTGCTGCTCTGCGTGTGAATGTCAGCAGCAACAATGAATCCGGTTTAACGCCTAGTTCCACGAGATATGCCACGCGATATACAATTGTACGCGTCTTCCCTGTTCCCGCTCCGGCAATAATCAAATGTGGGCCATTGACTGATGTCGCTGCTTCGTACTGCGCAGGATTCAATTCCTGTTTATAGTTGATGCGCAGATGTTGAGGCTGAACAAGATGAAGATGATCGCCGGGGAGCGGCTTCAGTGTGAATTTCTTCATTTCATGCCGAATAAATGTGGATACGCACTCCGTTGCTGAAGCTTTTGAATGTAAGAGTCCTTTTCAGCAAATAAGTATACAAGATCATTTCGTGAATGAAGATAGCAGAAAAAATCTGGAAAATGAAACATTCCTAACTTGAGTTTTCAGCAACAAAGCTGTAAGTTTGAAATGTTGTTTTTAACAACTTAGTGATGTAATTCCTTAGCAGGAATCGCTACTTTTTCTTTATCATCTAAAACTTCAGACTGAACATATGAATATTCTTGTCTTAAATTGCGGCAGTTCATCTCTTAAATTTCAGATCATTCAAACCGATCTTGAAATGATTGAGAAAAATGCAGACAAACAACTTGCCAAAGGTCTCATCGAACGTATCGGGAGCCAGGCGCTCGTTTCACTGCAGGCTGCCGGTAAAACAGCAATAAAACATGCAGCTCCACTACGCGACCATCGAGCTGCGCTGGATCATGTTATTAAATGGATTATTTCAAAAGAAGCCCAAATTCCCGATATTCAATCGCTCGCGGATATTCATGCGGTCGGCCATCGTGTAGTCCATGGCGCAGAGCAATTTACGAAGTCTACAATTATCACGGATGCGGTTATTCGCGGAATCGAAGACTGTATCGATCTTGCCCCGCTGCATAATCCGGCAAACCTCAAAGGTATTCATGCAGCACGTGAGCTTCTTGGTGCCGGTATACCGGCAGTGGTCGTATTCGATACTTCATTTCACTCAACCATGCCAGAGACATCATTCCTGTATGCTATTCCATACCAACTCTATCGGCGGCATAAAATCCGGCGATATGGATTCCATGGCACATCGCACCGGTACGTAGCATACCGTTACCGGCAGCTCACCGGAAAGACGCGGGAAGAAACCAATGTTATAACAATACATCTCGGTAATGGATGTTCAGCATGCGCAATCAAGAATGGAGCTTCGTTTGACACATCGATGGGGCTTTCTCCGTTAGAAGGATTGGTTATGGGAACACGAGGTGGCGATATTGATCCGGCAGTGCTTGAATTTCTTTCACATAAAGAAGGTATGTCGATGAGCGAGATCGACACACTGCTCAACAAACAGTCTGGGTTGCTCGGCATTTCGGGGTTAACAAACGACATGCGCGACTTGTTGGAAGAAGCGAAAGACCATCAGGATCGGCGTGCCACACTTGCCATAAACATCTTTGCACAGCGTGCAAAAAAATATATCGGGTCATATTTAGCTGAATTGAACGGTGCCGATGCCCTTATCTTTACCGGCGGCATCGGAGAAAATGCAGCTACTATTCGACAACGCATTTGTGCCAATCTTGAGTGGCTCGGGATTGAAATAGACGAGCAGCTCAATAATGAAAAGGTTGGAGGTAAAGAGGGGGAAATCAATACACAGAAAAGCCGTGTGAAAGTGTTCGTCATCCCGACGAACGAAGAGCTGCTTATCGCACGGGATACAGTTCGTTGTGTTGTTGATGTTCCTAAGAAAAGTTAATTGAAAAAAAGTATTTGTCTTTATTGCACAGAATTGCATAAAAGCGCGGGCAATCATGTTCGCGCTTTTTGTTTTTCTCAGTTCGTTTCTATCTGGTTTTATTGACAATTATTTTGCATTCTAAGACAAGAATTTAAATCAGTCAGAGGTGTCCGATGTTAGCAGTTTTTAAAACTAAGAATTCTACACACCTTCATCTCTCCGTACGTCTCCGCGCACTTGCACAAAACCTCTGGTGGACATGGAATCCTGAATCCCATCATGTATTCAAAGAACTCTCACCTCTTGTCTGGAGGTACTCAAACCACAATGCTGTAGCGGTGATGAGTGAAATTTCCGACCAGGAATTGGAGGCACGGCTGCGCGATCATGAATTCGCACGAAGAGTGCATGTTGTGCTCGAAGAATTTGAATCTTATATGACAAAGCCATCGACATGGGCAAAGCGCCATGCGACAGCGTTGAAGAATCCAGTAGCATATTTCAGCGCTGAGTTTGGTCTGCATGAATCGCTGCCGATTTATTCCGGCGGCCTTGGAATTCTTTCTGGTGACCATACAAAGTCTGCAAGCGACCTCGGTATCCCATTTGTCGGGATTGGATTGTTTTACCGTCAGGGCTATTTCCAGCAGAAATTAAATGCTGATGGCTGGCAGGAAGAATTATATCCTTCAAACGATCCGGAACATCTTCCGCTTGAACTGGTTCTCCAGCCCGAAGGCGGGCGACTACTCAACTCTATTGAAATTGGACATAGTACGGTATATTTCCAAACGTGGGCGGTACACATCGGGCGAGTAACTCTCTNNCAGCATTTTCAAGGACTGACTTCCACGGTGTACGGCGGCAACATCGATACACGCATCGGGCAGGAGATTATTCTTGGCATCGGCGGCGTGCGGCTTCTCCAGTCGCTTGGAATCACTCCATCTGTCTTTCATATGAACGAAGGACACTCCGCATTTCTCGTGCTTGAGCTGCTGCAGCAAGAATTAAAATTCAGAAAAACACGGGAAGAGGCAGAGCGGGTAGTTCGCTCAAAATGTGTTTTCACAACGCATACACCAGTACCTGCGGGACATGATCGGTTCAATTCAGAATTGATGGCATACTCCTTCGGCAAATTCTGGAATTCCACCGGATTAACGCACGAAGATTTGATGTCCTATGGGCGTGTGAATCCATCCGATACAAATGAGCAATTCACAATGACCGTGCTTGCCATCAAGATGTCGCGTGCAGCAAATGGTGTGAGCGAGCTGCATGGACATGTAAGCAGGGAAATGTGGAAAGGCCTTTTCCCCGGCAGGACCGTGGATAAAGTTCCCATTGGACACATCACCAATGGTATCCATACACCGGGATGGGCAACAACACACGCACATGATTTCTGGAATAAGCGGCTTGGTTCTGATTGGACAGAGAAATTGATGGAACCGAAGTTCTGGAAAAAGTTTACAGATGACGAACTTGCTACCGACGAAGAATTGTGGGCATTACGCTATAATTTGCGACGCGACCTCGTGGAGTACGCTCGACGCCAGCAAGTAGAACGACAGTATGGTTCTAGTGCCGGTACATTGTTTGCAACAAGCCATATCCTTTCTCCCGATGCAATGACAATCGGTTTTGCGCGTCGGTTTGCAACATATAAACGCGCACCGCTGATATTCCGACATTTGGAGAAAATTATTCCGTTACTCAGTAATACGCAACATCCCGTTCAAATTATATTTTCTGGTAAAGCGCATCCGCGTGACAATGAAGGCAAACGATTTATACAACAGATTATTGGAATCACACGACACCCTGAACTTATCGGCAAAGTGATTTTCCTCGAAAATTACGATATCAATGTTGCNNCATGGAGGACTTAATCTGAGTATTATGGATGGTTGGTGGCGCGAGGGTTATAATGGCAAGAATGGATGGAAAATTGGTGACGACCAAAACGATTCCGATCTTGAAACTCAAGATGAACGTGATTTTGATGGACTCATTCATGTCCTTTCAGAATCAATCATTCCGGAGTTCTACAATCAGGACGAGCATGGTATTCCCCATATATGGCTAAAACGCATCCGAAACGCTATGCAATCACTCCTTTCACAGTTCAGTACGGATAGAATGGTAGGAGAATACGTGCAAAAATGTTATATAAACAAAGAAAGATAGCAACAGCTAAAAAGGGGGCACTTCCCTTTGTAAAACAAGTTCGGTGAACTTCATGAAACACTTTATTGACATTCTACTCCTACCCCACTATCTTTGAAGTAGGATAGCGAATGTCTACTTGTATCTGAACGAGGAGCATGCTGTTATGACCAATCCATCAGAAATGCGCACCCAAAAGATCTCTGCAATCATGTTCACGGACATAGCCGGCTTTTCTAAGAAGCTTTCGGATGACGAAGTGCGGGCATTCGACCTTCTCAAAACTCACGATGCGCTTATTCGTGTTCTCACTGCCAAGTTCGATGGCAAAGTAATCAAGTCCATTGGCGATTCGTTTATGGTGGAGTTCCCGAGCGGAACCAACGCCGTAAAATGTGCCGTTGAAATCCAAAAACGATTTTGGAATTTTAACCGCGGTAAAACGGAATCTGATACAATCAGAGTTCGGGTAGGCATTCATCTCAGCGAAACCTCTATTCGTCATGGCGATATTCTTGGCACAGATTCAGCCATTGTCTCACGCATTGAAGCAATGACTGAACCTAACCGCATTTGTATCTCCTTAGAAGTATACGAGAACATCAAGAACACACTCCCACTGCGGGTATTTAAAGTCGGATCGGTAGAACTGAAGGATATATCTCGTCACATAGAAGTGTATGAAGTACTCATCGATTCCATTCCTGAACTTGCACAACCATCAGCCACCGCTCAACAGGTAGCATCGTCGCAGCAGAACACAGTTGCAATAAAACACGAAGAGGAGGAATTTCGCGAAGCAAAAAGAATTGAGGAAACCAAACAGCGTTTACTGGGTGATCAGGCGAAAATGGAAGAAGAACGAAAAAAGAAAATTGCTGCTCACTACACACGAGCAGAGATTTTCTTCGAGGCAGGTGCGCTGGAGAAAGCTGAACATGAACTCGCTGAAATCGCGAAACTTGATCCGCAGCAGCGTCCGCCGACAGAACGAGAGCGCCAGGAAAAAGAGAGCGAGCGTATCATTCAAGATCATCTCGCAAAAGCCCGCGAGTTTTTCACCGTTAAGGAACTTGATGCAGCCGAAGAAGAAATAAACGAGATTTTCCGAAACTTACCGTTCCATGTGGGAGCTCAACGAATCTTAATGCAAATTGAAGAGGAACGATACAGGCAGGAAGAGAGAAAACGTGCCGAGCAGACAGAGACTACCATCAAGCAGGTTTCCGAAGAAGAACGGAAGATCGAAGCTTTGCTGGTGCAGGGGGAAGCACTGCTTGAAGAGGAGAAATTTACCGAAGCCACATATGTTTTACATGATCTTTTTCTCATCGATCCGAATCACTCCGGCGGAAGACGATTGGAGGAACGTATTCGTCAAGCAGAACAGGCGAAAGCAGAATTTCAACGTATTCATGCAGAACAATCACACGAGGAACAACGCTTTCAAGAGCTTGCTAAGCTTCAGAGAAAAGTAGAGGATCAAATACAGAGACAAATTGAAGCTCCTCGGGAAATCATTCGGAAACCAAGATCAAAAAAGCCATTTCAGATCGCAGCAGTGGTCATCCTCGTACTGGCAGCATTCTTTATTCTTCCCAAAATCTTCGACTGGATATTTCCCAAACATGCATCGATTGCCATCTTGACCTTCACCAGTTCGACAAGTGAAACGAATGATTTGGATTTGTTGGATGCCCTTCCAATCCTGTTAGCAGAAGATTTTGCGCGATGCGACCATATGACTGTCATTGCTCCATCATCTTCACTTCTGTATATGTCCGATCCGATTCATCTGCGAAAGATCGCATCTAATCTCCTGGTAGAATATCTCCTTGTTGGAACCATTCAGGAAAACGATGGACGATATAGCATCCAGCTCAGCCTTCTCACTCCTGACGAAGAAAAGACTGCATCTATTGGAACAGTGGAAGGATCGCTCTCGACGCTCAGTGAAATGCGTACTAAAATTCTGCAAAAGGTTCTCGATAAAACTGGAGTGCGATCGGATTTACCTGTTATATCACAGCCTGCCAACACTGGAGCATTTGCAAAATACATAAAAGGCATCCATTTGATGAGACAAAAATCTGGAGTGGAAGTCGATTCTGCAAGAATTTTACTGCAGACCGCTCTTCAAATCGATCCTTCACTCTGTATTGCATACGGATCGCTTGCTGACCTGCAAATCCGCACGTTCCAGACGATGGACGACCCGCAGTTTCTTCAATCCGCATTGGAATACGCACAACGCGCACTTAAATGTTCGCCCGACAATGCTCTTGCCCATCGAGTTCTTGCAACAAGCAATCGTCTCTCACAGAATTATTATTCGGCATTATCTTCCATTGGCCAGAGTATGGCATTGCTTCCGCAAAATCCGGAATGCTACCGGGAACTCGCACTCCTTTCACTCATCGCCAGAAGATTTGACGAAGCTGCATCGTATGCCTCCAGCGCGCTGCTTTATGATCCAAAAAATGTCGAATCGCATTTTACACTTGGACTTGTTCAACATATGAAACAGGATTACTTTGGTGCAGAAAATTCATATCAGCAAGCACAACTGCCGGGGGATAATAATTTAATGCTCATGGCATATTATGTTCAGAATGTGTGGATTGGCGAAGGAAACTATGATAAAGTGGTGCGATATTGCAGCCAAATGATTCGCGTATCGCCGGAGAATTATCGCTACTACTATTGGATCGGACGTGCATATCAACTCTCGCTCCAGATCAGCACAGCACAGGAGTGGCTGAAAAAGGGATTAGCAATAACGGAACAAGTCATTGATGACGATCCTAGTGATGCAATCGCTCACACATACGCCGGATTGATCTACTCCCGACTTGGAAAATTCCCTGAAGGTGAAGCAGCAATGAATAAGGCGATGTTACTCGACAGCAGTTCCGTCGAAGTTGTATTCCGCAACGCAGATCTCTACTCTATCCAGAGAGACAAACAAAAAGCTATCGGGGCGTTGCAAAAAGCTGTACAACGACAATACGATTTTGCGGAAATCTTGAATCCAGATTTATCTTTTATTGCTCTCGAACCTGAATTCCTTTCAGCCGTCACTCAGAAGATCGATGGTAAGTGGCCGGCGAAGTAAAGGGGGAGTTGATCTTTTAGCCTTGGTTTTTGCACCAGGTAACGAGTGCCTCAATCAAGTTTTTCTTGAATAAAGCGAGGAATTTCCACCCCGCTTCAACAATCTTCTACGACCAATAACATAATCAAATATTCATTGTCAATAGTACCTATGAGGACATGAAAAGCGATTTTTTTCTGTCCTTTTCACAAATTCATCATTAGTTAACCCAAAACACCTTTTTACCATCCTAAAAAAGCTTGGGGCCGTAACTTTAATAATCCCGCATTAAGATTTCGTCATACGCTCCTCTTCAACGAAGGAGAGAGTTCAGGAGGAGCGTCTTTTTTTTGTCATTTCAAATAATAAAAATCACTTGGAAATTTATTTGCACATTTTAAGTGATGAATTCTTACGATCAATTATGAAGAGTAGTTACTAAAATTCTTCATTTGCCTCCTGCCCATTTTTTGCATAAGTTAGATTGTGCTACACATCTATCAAATCCATAAGTTCGTTAGATAGCGACATTATGTCCCTCCGCCGAAGAGTAGTACGAGAACGGGTTTTACAGGCGCTGTATGCGTATGAACTGTCTCAAGAACCGATTGAGATGATCATCGAGAATATCGTCGGTGATTTGCAGAAGCAGCCGGAATCATTCGCCTTCGCCAAACAGCTTATCCTGAAGGTCATTGACTGTAACAAGGAATTAGACGACCTCATCCGTCAACGCGTCGAACACTGGGAATTCAGTCGCCTTGCCATTATCGACAGGATCGTTTTACGAATGAGTATTTGCGAGTTATTGCACTTTGAAGATATCCCTCCAAAAGTCACGATGAACGAAGCCATCGAAATTGCCCGCGCGTACAGCACCGATAAAAGCGATAAGTTTGTCAACGGTGTGCTTGACTCCATTCTTGAAGATCTGAAAAAGGAAGGCCGAATTAAAAAATCTGGACGTGGACTTGTTGATACTCATGTGACGAAGAAACTCAAGCCATAATGACCACCCCCCTCTCTTCATCTTCTTCCCGTCCGGCAACTCGTGGACAGGTTTTTTCATGGGCACTCTTTGATTTTGCACACACTGCATTCTATGTCCTGATTCTGACGGTAGGATACCCCCTCTATTTCAAAGAGATTGTCGTTGGCAACGGCGGCCAGGGCGATTTTCTCTGGGGCTCCGCATTCAGTATTTCCATGTGCGTCGTGGCACTTTTCTCTCCGGTCCTCGGAGCAGTGGCGGATTATGGAGCAGGGAAAAAAAGATTTTTGGGAATTTTTACCGCGCTGTGTGTCCTCGCAACAGCAAGCCTTTTTTTTGTTCATGCAGGAATGATTTTTGTCGGAATGGCACTCTTAATTCTGTCGAATATAGGGTTTGAGGCCGGACTCGTCTTCTACGATGCATTTCTTTTGGAGATTACAACTGCACGAAGCTATGGCCGGGTATCGGGGTACGGATTCGCCCTCGGTTATGTCGGATCACTTGCATCACTGGCGGTGGTATACCCACTCTATGTAGGCGGATTCGGACTCGAGAATCTCTTCAATGTCCGGCTCAGCTTTCCTATCGCAGCAGCATTCTTTTTTATATTCGGCATTCCTCTTTTTCTGTTTCTGCCGGATAAACAACGGACCGCCAGTCTCAAGCTGGATTTTATCTTAATCGGTTTTGCACGACTGCGAACCACGTATCAGCAATTTCCGCGGTTTCGCAATGTAGCCCGATTTCTGGTTTCCTATTTCATCTATATCGATGGAGTCAATACCATCATCATATTCTCTTCCATCTTCGCCATGGAAACTCTCAAGATGGGCGTCGGTGAAATTGTTGTGTACTTTGCCATGGTTCAGACGTCTGCTATATTTGGCGCTGTCCTTTTCGGGATTCTCTCCGACCATGCAGGCCATAAGAGAACGCTCAGCATGACATTGCTTCTGTGGCTAAGCATTGTGATAATAGCATATTTCATTCAGGACAAATCGCTGTTCTATGGTGTCGGAGCTCTTGCGGGATTGGCGCTCGGTTCATCTCAATCAACCAGCCGGGGTCTTATGTCGATCATTACGCCACAGGAAAAGAGAACTGAGTTCTTCGGATTCTACTCGTTCTTTGGAAAAGCATCCGCGATCATTGGACCTTTTGTTTTCGGATTCGTTTCGTCCTACTTCAATCAACGCCTTGCGATTCTCTCTATCGGGCTCCTCCTCCTCATCGGCCTCATTATATTACAGCGGGTCGAAGAACGCCCAACGGAGAATTCTCTATCGGTTTCATGAAACTTCACCAATCAGAAAGGAACTTCATATGCGCATTCTCATTTTTACTGCTCTGATTGTTCTCTTACTCGGGTGCGGCACCGAACAAAAGGAAACCACAACGAGAGGTCGACTGCACATTTTCATTCCAGAGACCATCGCTCCCGTCATGATCGACGAAGTGGATAAGTTTCTGAGTCTCTACAGAGAAAGCGGCGCCCAAATCACCTACACCATCGTTTCATCTGAAACGGCGGTACATCACTTTATCCAAGATACTGGACGAATTGTTTTTCTCCCTCATCCGCTCACACCGCAAGAAAAAGAGTTTGTAAAAAAGATGTCTCCCGACTTCAATGAACTAGCTGTTGCATACGATGGCATCGTTGCGGCTGTTCATCCGGCAAACAAAGCACAACAGATGACGACAACGGAAATTCAAAAAGTGTTAACAGGAACTGTCTCGCGATGGGAACAACTCGCATTTACCAAACCGATGAAAGGACCGATCAAAGTCTTTTACCAGGACTCATCGGATGTCTTAGAATACCTTAAACAGCGATTGCTGAAGCAAGTTAAAATATCTGCAAAAATCACACGAACTTCCTCCGATCTTCAGACATTGCAGTCAGTAGAAAAAGATCCGATGTCTCTCGGTTTTGTGGCACTTGGCTGGGTTGATTCAGCGCTTTCGAAAGCGAAAATCCTCAACCTTGGCCGCACGAAAGAAGACACCGACACAACTTTTGCACCACCTCCTGATGCGGTTGGTAAATTCTTTTCTCCAGACCCTGCATACATTTTTCTTAATTATTATCCTCTCAAGCGTACGATTTATATGTACACACGCACACATGTGGATTTGGCGGCGGGATTCGGCACATACGTTGCCACAGCGGAAGGCCAAAAGATTTTTCTCAAACGCGGACTCCTTCCCGGTACGCAGAGGATAAAGTTGAAAACGAATCAACCATAAAACGAATGACAATATCTCAACCGTTTGTAAACCCTTGGGGGATTATTTAAAAATCTGCTCCGAATGACCAGTAATAAAACGGTTCAGAAAAACCGGAATATCGAAAACGCCATGCAATATCGATCCGTAATGGTATGCCAAGGAAAAATAAACGCGTACCTACCCCGGTTCCAACGAGCAGGTCATTGAATACTGTTTCGCCTGAGCCCGGATCATTAGCCCACATTTTCCAGCTCTTCGAGTCGGTCCACGCCGAGCCTACATCGATAAATGCCGCACCGAGGATATCGGCGAACCCAATCGGCAGCGCGCCAAAGATGAGATACTTCAAGAGCGGAAAACGAAATTCCATATTTGCGACTGCGAAATGCGTCCCAATTTGTTGAGCGTAGTTGTACCCGCGCAAGGGTAAGACGGGCGTGAGAAATGCAAAGTCTTCCACGTTCTTAATAGGAATTTCATTGCCCTGGAGTGTTGGATTGATCCACCCTTCCGTTCCTCCTATAAAGAAATTTTGCTTATTTCCACCTGTGCTTATGCCTCCGGAAAGACGGTACGCAAGGATAAATTCTTTCGCCAGTTTTTCGTAGCTCCGATAGTCCGCGGTAAAGGTCTGAATATCCAATCCTTGACTTCCGAACTTCGGCGTTCCGTAGAACGTAGCATTGAAGCGCGAACCATTATTAGGACCGAACCATGCCCCCTGCCAGATCGAATTATCTCTCACATAGCTTACAAGCGGCAGAAAAAGTGATCGCTGTTGGGATGGTTCTGTAGGAAAGTCCAAATTATCACGTGATAAATTCAGCCACATCAAAGAACCATCAATACGGTTAAACCGGTTTATCGGATAGGACGACATTGCGCCAACTCCCCACGTACTGAATCGATACAGTACTCCGGAATACCTGTCCAGGCCGCCAAGTAAAAGAAACTTTGCATTGTGAAATGCCTGGAAACCCCAATCAATGCGCCCTGGTAAATAATAGTACGAGACACCGTAATCGCTGTTCTTTAAGTCGATGAGCAAATTTGTTTGAAAAACGATTTGATGATCTCCCAACATATCGCTGAACGCAACGATCGTACTTCCTTCCAAACCATAAAATGAATTATAACCTGCCGCGCCATAGACAAGGTCGGGTGAGAAGTTCAGCTTATAGCGCCGAGGAATGTAATTGCCTTCACTATCCTGATTATCGGAGATATCTACTTGTGAAATCGGAGGCGTGGCATTTGTCGTATCGTGCATCGCGTCGGGAGAAAAGACATAATTGGAAAGGTCTACCTTTGCACCGGGATGATAAGTCGTCTCTACTCCTATTGTATCGGCTACTACTACAACATTGTTGTGCACCGCTATCGTATCAGAAGTGGGAAGGGCCGGGACAACCTCTTTCGGTTTTTCTTCCCGCGGAAGATGATATTTCATTTTATAGAATTCAGTCGGTTCCAATGAAGTCACATTCAGTTTCCGATCCAATGGACGTAGCATCAAGTAAATATCAAATCCTGCTTCATTAAGCGATGCGAAAACTAATTTTGATCCATCACGTGAAAGCGATGGTTGGTACAGCCCACTCATAGAGTTGGTAATAGGATAAAATTTCCCGGAATCCAATGTTTGCACATAGAGATTATTAATGCCGTTGATATCGGCAATATATAAAATCTTTTTGCCGTCAGGAGATGGAACAGGTGAAGTCTTGCTGCCGTTCGGTTGTGTGGTAATACGACGAATGATCCGGGTGGTAATATCGATCGAGTACAAATCAGATTGTCCAAAATCATAATTCCAAATCTTAAAATTTGCTTGCACCATGGATGGCGATAGAATATCTCCACGGTCCGATGCGAAATAGATTGTTTTACCATCCGGGGAAAAAGCCGGATCCATATCGGAGAAAATATCATTCGTAAGGTTCTTTAACTCTTTTGTGACAATGTTATAGACGTAAATATCCGACTGAGGCGTTTTCACTCCGACAAACGTGAGCAAACTCCCATCTTTACTCCAATCAATCGAAAAAATGCCATCCAGATCTAGTTCGATCTTTTCTTTTTCACCGGATTCAACTTTCACCATAATGATCGCATCATGTTCCCCGGCTTTGACAGCAAGAGCAATTTTCTTTCCATCCGGAGACCATGAGATACCTGGAGTGAGCAAATGCATTTCTTCAAAATCATTTGTTCTTTGCCCGCTCACCACCTTATCAAGAATCTCTCCGTCCAATGCCGACATGATATAGACATCGAAATAATCATCCCTGTCGGATATGAATGCAATCTTATCTCCCTGTGGAGAAATTGCCGGACTGGTGTTATAGAAGTTATCATCTTTTGTATGGTTCGTCAGCCGTTTATAAGAAAAATCCGCGGGCTCCTCGCGTTTGGCAACATCGGGCCAGTAATATACCTTCTGCTCCTTCTGCCAGCGCTCGGAAAGTTCTTTCACTGTCAGTCCGATGGCAGATCTAAATCCTTTATCGACACTTCGAGCACTTTTAATACTGCTGAAGATCTCGGCAATTTTTTGCTCGCCGTATTTGTTGGCAATATAATACCACACCGACTGACCACCGCGGTATGCAAAGTATCCGCCTAAGTACGGGATCGGTGGCAGATAATTGTGTACGGTTGCATCACGCAGGAACATATCCGAATTATTATCCCACTTCAAAGCTGCATACTCCGCGATGCCTTCATTCATCCACATCGGCAGCTGCAGCGGCGCTTTGCTGGAGACAAGGGATTGGATTGTGCCGCCGTAAAACATATCATTCAGAACTCCATGAACCAACTCATGGTGTATGACGTGCCGGAACAATCCATAATTTCCTTCAAATGGAATGACAATGCGATTTTTAAAGAGTTCTGTCACGCCGCCAATTCCTTCTTCCATATATTCAGCAATAACATTTGTCTGCTGAAACTCGTTATGCGAGTTATAGACGACAAAAGAGATACGGTTGTTGATTTCGTATCGGAGCAGTTTTTTGATCGATGCATAGGCTGCTTCCGATGCATTGGCAGTGAACTGTGCTATATCGTACCCATCCTGCGAAAAGTAGATATCAAAGTGATCTGTCTGGATATACTGCCAGTGAAAATTTTTGTATTGGACTTTATTCTTGCCAAAGACAGAATTCTGCGCTACTCCCTGCACCGTCACTCCGCAAAAAATCAATCCGATGAGAATACAACGTTGTATCATACAATCCTCATATCTTCTAAGTCATTGCTTCTTTAAAAATAGTGTAGAAAAAAACATACCGAAAAGCAAACCGGTGATGAACATATGAGCTTATTCCGCCAGCGGCGGATGCGCCTTCCGCCGATCCGCCCAAAACATAGCGGATGCATAAAACGCGAAAGATGGCTCACAGGTTGGCTCAGAGTCTGCGGGGCAATGCATACACAACTCCTTTATTTTCCTGCTCCATGTATCAGGGTTTATGCCGTCGCAATGTTTTCACCTCTTCTCTTTCGATAAGAGCAAAATCGATCTGGCGTTCTTCAGGATTCACGCGCACAACTTTGACTTCTAACGTATCGCCGAGTCGATACTGTTTATGAGTACGTCGTCCTTTCAATGTGTAATGCTTTTCGTCATACACATAATAATCGTCACGTAAGTCGCGAATGTGTATCATGCCCTGCACAAGTAAATCGGACAGTTCCACGAAGATGCCGAAGTGTGCAACACCAGAAATCACGGCGTGGAATTCATCGCCGATATGACGTTTCATATATTCCACTTGCATCACTTTCACAGCAGCACGCTCGGCTTCCATTGCCAACCGTTCCATTTCGGATGATTGCTTGGCAATGTACGGCAAACGTTGGCGAAGCGTGTCCGATTCCTTGAGCGAAATTCCTTCGCTGTATTGCTTCAGCATCCGGTGAACTACTAAATCCGGATACCGGCGAATGGGGGATGTAAAGTGCGCATAGTAATCGAATGCTAAGCCGTAGTGACCGATATTCCTGTCAGAATATATCGCTTTTGCCATCGAGCGCAATGCTACTTCGTTGATAACGTTTTCGACTTCCGTGCCTTTTATTTGTTCTAAAAGTCGCTGCAAGGATTTAGACGTGACACCGCCATCAATGTTCAACTTAAATCCGAACTTCTCTACAAACACCGCAAGTTCACCAATTCGTTCCGGATTGGGCGAATCGTGCACGCGATAGAGAAATGGCTTTGCTTTCTCATCCTTTTTTGCAAACCCAATATGACGCGCTACCATGCGATTTGCCAAAAGCATAAACTCTTCCACCAATCGATGGCTTTCCAAACGCACTTTTTTTATGATTTTTACCGGTTTTCTATGTTCGTCTAACTCGAATTTCGCTTCGGCAGAATCGAAATCGATGCTGCCTTCCTTCAACCGTTTCTTCGTCAGTGCTGCACTTAGTTGGTACATATTCCGTAAGGCCTCGGCGAACGGCCGATCGTTTTGCGGAATTACATCATTCCGTTCTAATCTTCCAAGAAATTCCTGTACACGCTCGTAACTGAATCTCTGCTTGCTGCGAATGATGCTCTCGACAATCTTATATTCTTTGACAGTGCCCCGGGGAGAAATGTTTATGAAGATAGAGAACGCTAACCGATCTTCATCCGGTCGAAGGCTGCACAAGCCGTTAGAAAGCTTTTCCGGCAGCATGGGAATGACACCGTTAGGAAAATATACACTCGTACTTCGCTTCAGTGCTTCTTTATCGAGTGCGCTTCCAGCCTGAACATAATATGATACATCTGCGATGTGTACACCGAGGCGGTATTGACCATCGGACAGCAATTCCAAAGAGACTGCATCGTCAAAATCCTTCGCATCTTCCGGGTCGATGGTAAAACAGAGCAATGTGCGGAGATCGAGCCGGCGATCAATTTCAGACTGCGGAATGTCTGAGGGAATGGCATTCGTTTCACTTAATACTTCAGCGGGAAAAGTTGTCGGTAAATGATACTCGTGCACAACTGAAAGGATTTCCGCCGATAGCTCTCCGGATTTGCCGAGCACCTCCAGTACTTGTCCTTCCGGATTTTGATAACGTTTTCCCCAAGCTACCATTTCTACGACAATCTTGTCGCCTTCTTTCGCTTCGCGGAGATGTTCCTTGGCAATCAGGATTTCCCGTGCCAGATGTCGATCATCCGGTACAACAAAGAATTGTTTGCGTACCCGTTCGAGGGTTCCGACAAATGTTCGAATACCGCGATTGATAATCCGCACCACTTCGCCTTCGCGCCGCGCAGCGCGTTCTTTCTGTTTTGTACTTTGTGCTAAAAGTGAAACTTCAACCGTGTCTCCATGCGATGCATCTCCAAGATTATCCTGCCCGATAAAGAGTTCTTCGCCGCCTTCTTCAACTGTAACGATTCCAAAACCGCGAGATGTCATTTCCAGCTCACCGAAGAAGAGTTGTGCTTTGTGAAGATGGATGTATCTCTTGCCATGGATGCGCAAAATCTTTTGGTCGTCTTGCAGCGAGCGCAGCACGCTCTTGAAAATCTGTTCGTCCTTTTCAGTACGTATACCAATACGCCGTGATAATTCTTTTGACTTGAAGGATTCGTTCGGAAAGCGTGCAAGAAATTGCAGAATACGGTTATGAAGCGATTCAAAACTCTCGCCGATATTTTTAGCTGACACTGGTGGCTCCTATGGACATGGAAAAAACCTTAGAATGTAAATCGATAGCCCAGCCGAACGCCATCTGAAGCCCGGCGCTGCTCTTCTGCATTCTGAATGCCTTCTACACGGCGTTCGATTGTGAGAATGAGGTGGTGCAACCTTTCCACTCCGAGCACATAGCTCATAGGCAATTCTACGCTTACGTTTGTATTCCCAAGATCACCGGTAAACACGTACCCCCCGGCACGGATCACAGCTTCTCCTACTTGGCCCGCTACCCGAAGATCTGCTGATTGGCCAAACTGTCCGCCGTAGTATAAGACGTCGAGCGATTGGAATCCTCCCCAGAAATTCTTGCGGATGGCCTCACTCGCAGGACCGGTTAGCAATCCGGAGCCGATTGCAGAGCCAACGCTTGAACCCAGATTGGAACCGATCACCCCTGTGCGTTGTTGGTCAGTAATCTCATTTTTATATTGGCCCGTAAAAATAAAGGTCATTGCATTCCCTTCTTCATCTCCACACTGCCAATCCGTCCAATCCCTTGAAGGAGGGATCCTCGTTTGTAAAGAAATTTTCGTTCTGGGCTCATTCCGTGTTCCAGTGATATGCAGTGTCACCAATACTTGATGAGGTTTATCGGGTCCAACACATCCTCCAAACGTCTGCCATTGGTTGGTAGTGTCATGTCTGCCTTCATATGTGGCGTAAATATCAAGTTCAGGGTTCAACACATTTCCCGTAAAGAGAAGTTTTCCAGTTGCCTCAAACCTTTTAATGAAGTTATAGTAGGATCGATTACCGACGTCGACCTGACCCGTGAGACGGGAAATTCCCGGAATACGGTTAAAGTAAAGGCGTCCCTGAAGATCAGCGAAGAGTTCTTCACTCGTTTGTGTGTTGAATACAAATCGGAGCGTTGTCTGTCCTTGCGTCTCGATTCCGACATCATAGCTGATGCCATCAAGGAATGAGTTGCGCACAGCTTCGGATAATGAAGACGAAATCCCTGCACCATTTGCAGCTTTGCCACCATTCTGGAAGGATTTTGTTTTTCCATTGTTCGATTTGAGCTCCTCAGAGGTTTGGGGAACAGTCCGCGATGTATCATCATGGAACGTTACATTGACTGCACTGGAATGCACAAAATCTACTTCGCGGTCCGGCGGTAATACCAATTGCGCATCTTTGATAAATACATCCCCGCGCACCATAGACGCGGAGAGATCTCCCTGCCAGTGAAGCCCATTCGGACCTGTGGCTGCAAACAAATTACCGTAAAGTTTTTGTCCTGCAAATCGTTTATCTTCACTCATGACCTTCAGGTCACCTTGCGCCACTATATCAAAATGTTTGAGGTTCAACCCAAGAAGAGTGAAATTCCCTGAAACTTTCATCGTTCCGATGTGCAGAGGTTCTTTCGGGTCGTTCTGAATAGTGAAGCGTTCCAGTTGAATTCGGTCACCTGCAGGAATCAAGTCGCCATTCAAGACATATCGAAGACCAAGCGGATCGAACACTAAGCTCGCTTGCTGAATGGACATCGATCCTTCATACTGCGGAGCATCGAAAGGGCCCTTCATCCGCATATCACACGTCATCATACCTGTGAGATTAGATATTTCAGGAATGAATGGGCCAAGAAACTTTAAATCCATCCCTGTAGTTTTTAGGGTGAGGTCCACTTGACCTACAAGCTTGTGCGGCCCTTCCCGCGCGAGTACAAATTCGTACGGTAACGACCCCGAGAGCAGCAAGTCAGGTGATGCTTGTGGATCATCTGGATGACTTATAAATTTCACCAGCAACGTGAGAACAAGGTCTGAATATGCAAGGTGTGACTCAACTTTACCGAACACCTGGCTCTTGTGTTGCAGAACATCTTCCGCACGAACTCCATCAGCTTTGAGATCGATGGTGATGTTGGGACTCTCAAAACTCCCGCGGAAAGAAGTCGTTGCATCTGCTTTCCCGCCGAACTGCACGGAAGATTTTGCGTATGGTCCGCGGTGAAGAACCTGTTTCAAATTGGAGAGAAGAAATCCACTGAGTGAGATGTTCAAATCCGATATCCCCGTCGGACTAAAATACCCTGAGAGCAATGCTTCTTCTGATTCATGAACCATGGTCAGCGATTGGATACGAAATCCATCACGCCCTAGAACCAGCCGAACCTTATCTGAGTTTTCAGCAATATACTGTCCTACTTCGATGTGTAATTCCGGCATCTCAAATTCCATCAAATGTGCATTGACTCGAGAGACACCTCCAATTCTCACTCGCGCAGTAGAATCGATGAATGTCGAAAATTGAAAACTACTCGAATCGGATTTTACGTTGAGCTGACCGGAAAGCTGATTAAAGAGAAAAGCGTTGACCGTAAAGTTTTTCAGATTCGTTTCAACCGAAGCATCAAAGGTTTGAAATATTGTTTGAGCATTAATTCCACCGAAGGAGTATTGAATTGCTGCCGTATCTGCAGTGAGCGTATCTGTACCTGCACGAAGTCCAAATTGTTCAAGGTTCACGTTGCCCTTGAGCTGCAGGACTGTTGCATCCCCGATCATACTGCCTTCCACGACGCCCTGTCCGCTCAGAGGAATATTGATAAAGAGTCCGATCGGTTTGAAATCGTATACATTCAATCGGAATTTCGATTCTATGGGAACAACCCTCCCGACACGTGAAGGTTGAAATTTTTCTCGAGCGGCGATTGAACCCTTGAATGAACGGAGAGAATCCAGGCTTTGAAACCGATAAGAGACTGCTTCCGTTACGAGCCGGTATGAATTCTCCCATGCAGCGATAAATGAGCCGGGAGAAAAACGGCCAGCCACATCCAGATCACCAATGGTCGATGTTACCTGCAAATTACTCTGAAGGCTGTCTTTCATAGTAAGTATTGCCGTCGCTTCTCCCGATTCAAACATCTCTGTTCCAAATACCGAACGATAGAAATTCAATTCCACTGTATCTGATCGTGCGATCTTCCCGGCGGCGCCGTTCGCTGTGAGATCAAACGATAAAGCACTCCCATATTGACTGTCCTTGAGTAGTTCAGCAAGATCGAGCGATCTGATTTTAGCAATGATGTTGTAATTCGACGAATCTTGTCGTAAGAACTGAAGAGAACTCGACAGCTCATAGGTACCGCTTCCCACGGAAGCCGCAACGTGAGATCGCAGCATTCCATCGGCGATATCGAATACGAGAACAGAACGTTGCACAGGTAATCCATTGAACAATGAGGAATCCATCTCTATTCTTGCAAGTCCTGTCATGGTACGTGGATCAAATCCAGTTCCATCGATGGTCATCCGAGCATTGAGGTTGCTGCTCATCTTCTCGTCTTGGAGAATAGTGCCCAGTGCCAACGAATGCACAGCCGCTGTTCCTGAATACGTGATATTTTCCGGAAGGATCTTCATTTTCCCATCAACATCAATATTTCCTGCGGTAGTATTGCAAAAGATGCGCGCTTTGAAATCCAGCGGCCGCCCTTCATAACTCAGAGAATACTTAACAGGGCCGAGAAAAGTGAAATCCGGCAGCTTCAAACCCGGCAAACAATCGATGAGATCGCGCGGCGCAATAATGTTATCATTCGATTGTATTGTCATTTCCAAATTGCTCGCAGAATTCAAATTTCGCAGATGCCCTTGAAGTTGAACGAACGAGTGAGGCATTTGGATGACAAGTTTTTCAATTTTCAAATCTCCAAATGTGCCGCTCGCTTTCAAATGGAGTTTCAGGTCGCGATCAAGAAAGTCTACTGAATGATAAAGAAATTGCTTCAACTCCCTTGTATCAATATTTTCCGCCGATACTGTAAGCTCAACAGGCTTCGTCTTCAACTCTTCCACATTCGATAGGGATGCAATATCAACGCCCTTTATTCCCGCGTCAAGCCGTATATGGGATTTTGAAGTTTCAATATTTATATTTCGTGCACTCCCTTCGTTCTTGGAAAGCAAGAAATCTCCTTCGACGTGTTTCAGCGCAAATGACGGATCTTGAGAAGTAAATTCGAGATTTCTCAGCTTCACTTCATATCTGCCGTTTTGAATTTTTGCAGCGGTTTCCAACGACAGCGCAGAGAGATGAACACGGGCATAATCGATCACATTTTTCGGAGGAACTTCAGATGGACGGGCCTGTCGTTGAGAAAGAAGAAGAGAATCTGCAAAAACTAATTCTGCATCCTGCAATTTCAATCTTTTTATGTCGATGGCCCAGGCAAATGGAGTGGTATCCGCCTGTGCCGGTTTGATAAGACGTACGACGTTCCACGTTCCATCGACTGAGCGATAGATGTGAATGTGCGGTTTCACAATAACAATGCTGTTGAATGCGATCCGTTTAAAGAAAAATCCGAATAAGTCGTATTTAAATTCGATGCGTTCCGATGAAAGTAATTCATCGGCATTTCCACGGACAGATACGCTATCCATCGTAAAACCGGTGAGAAGGTTGCCATCGATACTCCCGAACCGAAGCTGACCGTTGAGGGCAGTGCGTGATTCGAGGAGGAGTGTGTTGCGAAGATATGACTTAAATGAGCGGGTCTGTGTATACCCGATGACGGCGATGAGAACGAACAAAAAAATACCGCTCAAATAATATGTAATTCGAAAGAACTTGCGCACGCTTTCTTTCTCTCTCAGCCGTTACGGCGAAGACTTCCATCGATGTATTTGTTGGTTTCTTGATACACCGCAGAGTGTTTGCTCATTGTTTCCCGCTAGTAGCAATCTTTTGAATAATGTTTGTCGTAGAGCGATTGGGCACATAATCGATCGTTTGCACCTTCCCTCCTGCCGCTTCGACGATATCCTTGCCCACAATGGAATCAATCGCCCAATCAGATCCTTTCACCAACACATCCGGCACAACCGCTTTGATGAGGTTGTATGGCGTATCTTCATCGAACAGGCAGACATAATCCACTACGCGAAGAGCGGCAAGCACAAAGGCACGGTCGTCCTGCGGGACGACGGGCCGCTGTGGCCCTTTCAAGCGCTGCACTGAAGCGTCGGTATTCATGCCGACAAAAAGCACATCACCAAGAGCTTTTGCCTTTGTTAAATATTCCACATGCCCGCGATGCACAATATCGAAAACGCCATTCGTGAAGACGATCTTCTTCCCCTCATGTTTCAATCGTGCTCTGATCTTCAGCACATCGGCGTGGACGACCACTTCACCCATCAACGCTTGCCTCCGTTGCTGTTATCCTTCAAGATAGTTTGGATAAGAACGTCCTTTTCAATCGGTACAATACCAACTTCACCGCACACAATCCCTCCGGCATAATTCGCGAGCGCAGCCGATTCCCGAACAGATGCACCGGCCACCATCGCCATCGTGAGAGTTGCAATCACCGTATCGCCTGCACCTGAGACATCTGCAACATGTCTTGCTTTTGTTTCCACATGCGCCAGCGAACCGTTTCGTTCAAGAAGAATCATTCCCATTTCGCCAAGCGTCAATAATACATTGTCAGCAGTGAGTTTTGTGAGAAGATCGCGCGCCGCTCCTTCCATGTCAGCAATTGTATGAAGCCGGCGTCCAAGCGCTTCTTCAGCTTCTTTGCGGTTTGGTTTGAAAACAGACACACCTTGATATTCGAAAAAATTATTGGACTTTGGATCGACGGTAACAGGTTTTTTATGATCTTTCGCCAACTGAATGATGGATTTAATCAATCCTTTCGTCAGCACACCTTTATTATAATCTTCGAGAATGATTCCATCCAGGGACTTTATTTGATTTTCAAGTGCAACAAGAACCCTTCCTTGTGTTTCAGTGTTGAGATCAATCTTTTCCTCCTGATCGATGCGCACAACATGCTGTCCGTGCGCAAAAACGCGTGTTTTGATTGTTGTCGGACGCGAGCTATCAACAACAATTCCATCTGTAGGAAAACCTTTTTCTGCTACCAGCGTTCGCAGCGATTCGGCACCTGCGTCTTTGCCGACAACACCGATCATAATTGGCACACCGCCAAGCGATGCAATATTGTTCGCGACATTTGCCGCTCCGCCAAGCCGTGTAGACTCTTCATCTATCTCAACTACAGGAACCGGCGCTTCGGGGGAAATGCGGGAGACTTTTCCCCAAAAATACCTGTCAAGCATGAGATCGCCAACCACAGCGATTCGCTTGCCAGCAAAGCCTTTTTGAATTTGAGTCAACCTATCTGAAGTAAGGCGAACCATTGAAAATTCCGAATTTGTTGTGTATTTCCTTTAGAATATAGAGAGAAATGGATGTACAAGCAAGAAACGTGTTCTTATATAGTATTCAACTCTAATATCGGACGATTGGTTGCACTTTTCGGTTCCAAATCATGCAAGCTCAACGGGTGAAGGCACATCGCCCCAACAATAGTTCATAACTATTTACTATTCTCTCTTCACCGTTTACTATTTATTCTCCACCACTCACTCTTCGTTGTTTACTATTCACCGCCTTTCCCCTCCTTGCTTCTCACTCCAAAACTTATTACTATTTTTATAAGTGGTTCCCATCCTTCCTTTTTTGGGGATTCGCTCCATCGCTCTTCGGTCCCGCCAAAAAACAGTGGGATACAAAAAACTGGCAGGACCGCCAAAATTTAATACGCATATTTAGATTCCAATGGAATATGGAAACAATGAAGTTAATGAGAGTACGGAGATAACATGATCGGACGAGCTATTCTTCCAGAGATTGGTGAATTGGTCCAGAAGCGGGATTTCGCTACGCTCAAAGAGATCTTTGAGGAGTGGCATCCAAGCGAGCTTGCTGACGCCGTTGCCGACTTACACGAAAACGAACGCGCCATCGTCTTTCGTCTCCTCCCCAAGGAGAAGGCTGCCGAAACGTTCGAATATCTCGAACTCGATATTCAGAAGTCGCTTCTCAAGGCATTAGGTCACGAAGAAGTCGGTGTTATCCTCAACGAAATGTCGCCGGATGATCGAACTGCATTTCTCCAGGAATTGCCCGGGCCCATCGTCAAGCAGCTCATTGACGTACTTTCGCCGTCTGAACGGTCTGTAGCCCGGACGCTTCTCGGGTACCCTGCGGAGTCCGTATGCCGCCTCATGATTCCGGAGTATATTTCAGTACCAAGAGACTGGACGGTCAAAGAGGTTTTGGACCATGTCCGTACACATGCCAAAGAAATCGAATCGTTAGATTTCATTTATGTTACCGATCAGAATGGAAAGCTGATTGATGACATTCGCATGCGGGATTTTCTCGTTGCTTCCCTCGACAGTCAGGTATCCGAACTGATGGATGAATCATTCGTCCATCTTACTGCCGCTGACACGCAGGAGAAGGCGGTTCAAGTATTCAAGAAATATGACCGCGCCGCCTTGCCGGTTATCAACAACGATGGCTTCCTGCTCGGCGTCGTTACGATCGACGATGTGTTGGATGTAGTCGAACAGATCGACACAAAAGACATTCAGAAATTCGGCGGATTGGAAGCGCTGGATTATCCATACGTGAAAACCCCGCTTCTCGAAATGGTAAAGAAACGTGCGGGGTGGCTCGTCGTACTTTTTCTTGGGGAGATGCTAACGGCTACTGCTATGGGTTATTTTGAAGACGAGATTGCAAAGGCCGTTGTCCTTGCCTTGTTTGTTCCCCTCATTATCTCAAGCGGCGGAAACTCCGGCTCCCAGGCCGCTACACTGATTATCCGAGCGATGGCACTGCACGAAATCACCTTAAAGGATTGGTGGTTGGTTATGAGACGCGAGATCTTCTCGGGTCTCATGCTTGGTATAGTTCTTGGGTCCATAGGTTTTCTGCGCATTGCGATATGGTCCGCTTTTACAAACTTGTATGGCGCGCACTGGGCTCTTGTCGCGATGACTGTTGGATTTTCATTGATTGGTGTTGTCGTCTGGGGAACACTCTCCGGATCAATGCTTCCTTTTTTCCTGCGCAGAATGGGTTTTGATCCGGCAGCTTCCTCAGCTCCGTTCGTAGCAACATTGGTTGACGTTACCGGCTTGATCATTTATTTCACTTTTGCTGCTATGATTCTTCGAGGGACGCTTCTTTGACCCATAAAATACGCAACTCGTAGATTCAAAGACTCATAAACACATAGACTTGCTTGCTTCTTGCACCAAAACTTATTACTATTTTTATAAGTGGTTCTCATCCTTACTGCTGCATTGGGGATTCGCTTCATCGCTTTTCAGGGGATCACCAAAGACAGTTCTTAAGAAATTAAATTTTTTACAATTGTTTTTAAGGAAATCGTGTCTGCACATCGAGCGTGAGGATTGGCAATTGGTGGATGTATTATTAAACACAGAGTCTCCCAAAGGGATGGAGTCTGTGTAAAAAGTCTCAATTGTCACTCTGAGCGTAGCGAAGAGTCTCGTTTTCAATTCAGATTCTTCACTTCGTTTAGAATGACATAGTCCTTTTTTGAGTTTTGACACAGTCTCGATGCCTTTGGCATATATTTCACGCTTATCCCGAAGGGATGGATTCCCATAAGCGCAAAAGATAGACAATGTCTATCTAATCAGATGTTAGGCGCAACGTCGATATTAACACGGGAGATTTTGATGAATGACAGCAATCATCTCAAGGCATATCTCGATAAGGCAATTGGTTACGTCATAAGCGATATCGATCATTTGAAATCAAATAATGTCACTGTGAGTTTTCCATACTTGTTTCTCTCCTTCGCTGGCATAGAATTTCTCGGTGGTCTTCAGCATGGGTTCTCGAGATCTAACAGCAGATTCCGAAGTGCGTGGTTTATAGCAACTTGGATGTCAAAAGTAAATATTCAATATGCCAAAGGTTATCAAGAAGAAAAGAGAAGTCTTGCCTCTTATCTATATGCATTTGCTCGTAGCGGCTTGATCCACATGGCTTGCGTACAACGCTCGGTCAATGTTGACGCAAGTGACACGAATCGAACTTTCCATCTTCACTATTCTGCAATCAAGGACAGCACTGTCTTTTTTCATGCCGTCCAGTTTGCTGAGGATTTTCTTCAAGCATACGATATGTTCCTGACCGAGCTATTCTCAGATGAAGCAAAAGTTCATGCTGCCATCGAACATTTGGACGCATATGTAAGTTCAAGCGTCACGCAAGAGAGTTCATATTCGATCTCATCATTGTTCATTCCATTGCCCGACCCAATATTATCATCACCACCATCTTTCTCAACTGGCTCTGTGTCCCCCTTATCGTTAGGCACGCAAGCCCCACCATTCAGGAGTCCACGATGAAATTCTTCTTGTTAATAATTGCAACATTAGTCGCAGGATGCGCAGCCGCTACAAGCATTCCTCAGATCATCGTTTCGTATGATAGATTCAAGGATGAAGCGAACGTCAGTACGTCTCCCCACATTTTTGTTCACTCCGAGCACCACGATCTTATTACTCTTAGTACATATGCGAGCTACTCCTGCGAAGGCAATGGGAGTTGTAAGCCAAACAACATTAGTATTAGGTTTATCTCGGAATCATATTATGGTTGGCGATACTTATCTTCCTACGATCTGATTCTCATAGTGGACGGTGAAAGAATGAATTTCGGTGAAACAATCCGAGTCGGCGATGTCGCCAGCAACGTCGCTGGTGTCGTGACGATTGAAGTGATGTCGGTAATTGTACCCGTCGACAAGTTTGTCAAGATTGCCAACGCGCAGATAGTTGAAGGTAAACTCGGAATGACCACCTTTGACATCACATATAAAGAACGCGAGCTTTTTCGGATGCTCTTAGCCAGAGCTCAGTAATCGCTTTAACGCTTCCGTTGCGCCTAACCAGGCGCTCCCCTCTAGAAATAGAAAACAGAGGGGCAGGCAAGCTCGGCTTGTCCAGATTATTGAATCGCGCAAAGCGCGATACTAAATTTGAATGAGCTCATTGCAAATTGCAGGGCGTGCATAGGTTTAGTTTTAATTTGAAAGTTGGTACAATGAACTTGTTTCGTTATCAACATATTGAAAGTTTGGCGTGCCGCATCCCGATTTATCGGGAGCCCATCCGTTAGGCTGCAACTCTTAATATACAATCAAATCGGAGAATCTTAAATGACAGAATCTCAATTGGTACTAGGTTGGGAGCTCACCCCAACATTGGAACCACGTTATTGGCTAGATATCAATTCAAAGTCCGGGCATCAATCTGACTTAGACCTCGTAAGAGTGCCATCATCTTCAATTGCAACACATACAGCTATAATCGCTCAATCTGGCTCTGGCAAGTCTTTTTTTCTTGGCAGATTTCTTGAAGAGATTTTAATAAAAACAAAATGCAGATGTATTGTCCTAGATCCAAATGCTGATTTTAAGAAAGTCCACGAGGTTGCGAGCGCTCAGCTATGGGAAGATGCTTCTTATGATATTCTCAAACGAAAAGGGAAGCTACCACATGAAAGCTCAAGGGATGAATTTAATGCCGACTGGTCGAAAATCCCAATCAGAATTTTTACTGCAAAGCCACCGCCGCATAGTGCATATGGACAAATTCAAATTTGGTGGCCCTCAATTGGCATTGATCTGATTTCGGATGATGTCGAACCAATGCTTAGGAGTGAATTGTACCATTGCCATAGGTTTGTTAACGCAATTGCTCATCTATCTGAAATCCGATGTGCAGTGAAAAAAACTTCTTGTGAGATACTAAATGAATCATCCAAATTTCTGAATTTATTAAGAACTGGCAATTCTGATACGCTACGCGCTGCACTTCAGGCGGATTTCAACGTCGCGGATCTTACTCCACCAAAAGGGGCAAAGGATTTGGATTGGATATATGAACCATATGGTCAGCTTTTTGGTAAGATCATGTTCTCACAGAAAGTTAATAATCGTATTCAAGTGGCAGTTACAGCTGCAAAGTATATTTCTGAGCCAATTGAGAATTTCTATTTTTCAAAAGCTCGTGAATTTCATGCCGCAGGTATTATAGAAACTTCAATTCATAACGTTCGTGAAGCCAGATTGAAATCATCGGCCTTACCCTTGAGACTTGAAGTCATAGACTTACCCTCTCTCCAAGATAGAAGTGCCCGGTTTCTTGCGATAAGCTCTATCTTGAATAATGAATGGGAGCGAGTCAGACGCGAATGGAACATTTCCTTACACGGGAATCCACAGGACGACAATCGAGTACCCACATTCATTATAATAGACGAAGCTCATAATCTGATTCCTCACACACCTAGGAATAACGCAGAGAACTCATTGAGGGAACAGTTTCGTAGGATAATTGCAGAAGGGCGCAAATACGGACTTTTCTTGATCCTGGTGAGCCAGCGCCCAGACAAGCTTGATCCGCTTATTGTGTCGGAATGCGAAAATCGAGCTTTGATGAAATTAAATTCTTCATCCGTGTTGACAAGTGCGCGAACATTGTTGGGACTTGATGAAATACCATCAAGAATGATTGAGAAATGTCTTGAGTTTCCAACTGGCCGAGCACTTCTGGTCGGTCCATGGGCTAATGGTGGTTCTAAGCTTCTCTTTTCCGCGGCTCGAAGGACAGTCGAAGGTGGCCGAGACTTGAGGCCTGAATATTGGTCTATACCATACTGAGGGGGAGAAGCTGTGTCCTTGCGCAGACTTTTCAGTTGTTGCTGCTACCTAACTAGGCGCTCCCGCCCAAAAGACGGCGAGCAAGCAAGCTTGGCTTGTCCAGAAGATTACATCACACAAAGTGTGATACTATATTTTTCAAGGAGCTCACTGCAATTTGCATGGCGTGCATAGGTTTAGTTTTAATTTGAAAGGCGGTAGTATGAACAATAGAAGTAGTAACACGCTGCGCGTGTTACAGTTATGGGGCTCCGCCTGTTTTGTGTATATTGAAAATTATCAACGACGCATCCCGATTTATCGGGAGCCGGTCCGTTAGGTGTAGTGCTAGAAAAGAAATAATATGAGAGATGTGGCTGTAATTCTGTTTAATGATTTCGAAACATTAGATGTGTTTGGTCCTGTTGAAGTACTTGGACGGTTAACTGAACATTTCAATCTGGAATATTATTCAATGGATGGTGGAATTGTTATCAGTGCTCAGAAAGTACGAGTCGAAACACTTCCTTTCTCTGAATTGCATTCTGGATCGTATATTCTATTAATTCCAGGAGGAATAGGAATCAGATATTTATTGAAGGATAGTAATTTTATTAACAAAATAGCCGAATTATCCAAGACAGCCGAATATATTATGACCATATGTACTGGTTCAACATTGTTTTCAAAAACTGGTCTATTGGACGGAAAAAAGGCGACTTCAAATAAACGAATGTTTTCATGGACACATAAAGAAACGCCAAATGTTCAGTGGATTAAAAAGGCTCGATGGGTTCGTGATGGGAATATCTATACAAGTTCAGGAGTCAGTGCTGGAATTGATATGACTCTTGGATTCATCTCGGATCTATTTGGACGTGATTTAGCAAAGCAACAAAGCAACGAAATAGAATATAACTGGGAAGAGAATCCTGAACACGATCCATTCTCGGAACTTTACTAAAGAAATATAGCACTGCGCCTAGCCAGGCGTTCCCGCCCAACCCGCCACAAAGCTTGGCGGGTAAACAAGATGGCGGGCAAGCAAGCTCGGCTTGTCCAGAAGAATGTATCACAGCCGGAGGCCGCGTGTACATGATGCACACAAGAGTGTGCATCAATAATTACGCAGACATTATTCAAGACTTTTGCACGAAGTGCAATACAACTTTTTATATAAAGATACTAATTATAAATGAGCTCGTGTACGTTAAGCATGGCGAGCATAGGTTTTGTTTTATTTTGAGAATTAGTAGAATGAACTATAGAAATAGAAACACGCTACGCGTGTTACAATTATGGGGCTCCGCCTGTTTTNNTAAAGATACTAATTATAAATGAGCTGGGGGCACAGAATTCATGGCACGCAACGGTTTGATATATTTTGGAAGCTATCGTCTTGAAACTGAAAAATAAGAAACACGATATATATGTTGCAGTTATAGGGGCTCTGCCTGTTTAGTACAATTTGACAGTTTTCATCTAAAAGATATCCGCTTGGCGGTAGAGTCCCCACCACAAAATACGAAGGGTAAACTGCTCGCAACAGGATGAATTAGAGGAGATCTCCGGCTGAAACGTTGTATGCAATTATTTTGCACGTTATATTTAAAAATACAATGAGACTTCCATGGCAACTAACGACATTCATTCCAGAGTCTGTTCGATCCTGATGCTGTGTATTCTCCTCTTTGTATGGGCCGGAACTTCTGTTGCACAGGAGGGAGCGACATGCTCCTGTCCGAGTGCAATCTATGTCGAGGCGTTGGGACAAGGTATCTTGTATTCTGTCAACTACGACTACCGTCTTACAACGCATATCGGCTTGAGGGCAGGCTTTACAAGTTGGTCGATCCCGATCTTATTCTTTGCGGTCGGTGAACTCAAATTTACCGGTTTCCCGATCATGGTGAACTATCTCAGCGGCGAAGGAACCAGTCACCTTGAACTGGGAATTGGGCTGATCCCCTCGATTATCTCGTTTCAGGGGCGGGAAATTTTCTTTGGCAACGAAATCAATGGAGAAGGAAGCATAGTGTTAGGAACGGCGACCCTTGGGTACAGGTCGCAGCCGCTCGATGGTGGATTTGTATTCCGAATAGGTCTGATGCCGTTGTTCACCTTGAAGAAGGCTACACTAACGGGTGGGCTTTCTCTCGGATTTGCGTTTTGATAATCCAACAAATCATCTATCGTAACTTTGTTCAATTTGATCCGAGTCGCAATGCAAAACGCAAAAACAATCAAGGCTAAGACGCATAAAAATGAATCGTAAATTAACTATATTTAAAAAAGGTCACGAGCTTTCGTTCGTATGACCGAAGGATGTATACAGAGTTATAGTTATCCTGCTTTGCAGGTTATTATTTATACGCGGTTATGCGAAACGTTAGCTGCAATTAGTTTGCCAATGGTCAAACGAGGTCAGTATGAAAATAAAATATTTCACAATTCTGATTCTTTTTTGTTGTATTCGAAGTGAAGCGCAAAATTGGGATCTTGTGTGGTCAGATGAATTCGATGATGTCAGTATTAACACAGCAAATTGGACCTATGATATTGGAGGCGGCGGTTGGGGAAACAGCGAGCTTGAGTATTATACGAATCGCCTCGATAATGCGACCATCGATACTGGAAACCTCCTCATTATAGCAAAGAAAGAGTCATACAGTGGAAGCAGTTATACATCGGCGCGAATAAGAACCCAGGGCCTGCAAAGTTTTACGTATGGAAAAATTGAGGCACGGATGAAGCTTCCTGTGGGGCAGGGATTATGGCATGCTTTCTGGATGCTTGGCGACAATATTTCACAGGTCGGCTGGCCGAAATGCGGCGAATTTGATATTATGGAACATATTAGCAATACCACGGAAATTGTCGGAACTATGCATTGGGATAATAATGGGCACGTGAGCGCTGGAGCATCCACAAATTGCAATACTATATCACAATATCATGTGTATTCTATAGAATGGGATGCTAACGCAATTAAGTGGTTTCTCGATGGGAATAAATATTATGAAGGGAATATTGCAAATAATATTAATAGTACTGACGAACTTCATGCGCCTGCTTTTATAATTCTCAATTTAGCCGTTGGCGGCAGTTGGCCTGGAAATCCGAACGGCACAACACCATTTCCGGATACGATGTATGTTGACTATGTAAGAGTGTATCAGATTTCCGACAATTTCGTTTCAGATGGCAGCGAGCATATTCCTGATCATTTTGCCCTTAGCCAAAACTATCCTAATCCGTTTAATCCATCTACGACAATTTCGTTTGATCTCTCCTCTCAATCATTCGTTTCACTCAAAGTATTTGATGTGATAGGGAAAGAGGTGGCAACAATTGTTTCAGAAGAAATGTCAGCAGGAAGCTACACAAAGAAATGGAATACGAACGGATTACCAAGTGGTGTCTATTTTTATCGATTGCAGGCCCGCCAAACATCCGGCGGGCAAGCCGGTTCGTTTATTGAAACAAGAAAACTTGTTTTGCTAAGATAAGGCAACGGCAGCTGACATGCATAACCCCGAAGGGGTCACTTCGTGAAAATGTTGAACGGAAGAAACAATACTAAAATAAGCCGTCCCCCGAGACATCAAGCGCCTCTACAGTATATTTTTCAGGATAATATAAAATGAATAAGAAACTAGAATTGAAATATCATCATCTTGGCATACCTACAGAGAAATCGATATTAGGCGAGGCGTATTTAAAAGAATATAAACTTTACCATTATGGTTATGAGAACAGTGAATATGGTATTGAATGGATGAGGTATGAAAAGGATTGTCCATTACCCGAGATCGTAAAAACGATCCCGCACGTCGCATTTGAAGTCGACGATGTGTACGAAGCAATTAAAGGCAAGAAGGTAATTATAGAACCGAATAGTCCTTCAGAAGGAACTATAGTTGCATTTATTGAAGAAAATGGCGCTCCCATTGAGTTTATCCAAATCGAAAAGAGAAATAACGACTACGGCTAGCACGCATAAAAATAAATCGCCGTTTAAACATATTAAAAATAAGCCACGCGCTTTCGCGTGTGTGACAGAAGGATGTCTGCGGTTGCGACAGCATTTTTTGCCGCACACGTTCCCTGGCATTTTACAAACTACAAGAATTAATACTTAAATAATGAAACGATTTCTTTTATTTACTCAAATAATTTTATTTAGCAGTAACCTGATAATTCAGGCAGAAACTTTAAATGACTCAATACCTTCAGGTAAAAACTATGACAAAGCGACTTTTCGTCTTTGGTATCCTGACGATTATAAAACAATAATGGGAATACTAGTTCTTATGCCAGGTTCAAATGGAGATGGCAGGGGCTTAGTAGATGATATATTTTGGCAAAAACTTGCACAAAAATATCATTTTGCGCTAATGGGTTGTTATTTTACAGACTATCAGCATGAGAATATGGAAATTGAGAATTACACCAACGTAAAAGAAGGTAGTGGTCAAGCTTTGTTGGATGTAATGACACTTTTTGGAAAGAAATCCGGACATGTAGAATTAGCTAATGCTCCTATTCTTCTATGGGGTCATTCTGCTGGGGGAGAATTTAACTACGAATTTGTATGTTGGAAACCTGACCGGGTAATTGCATTTGTTGTCAACAAAGGAGGATTTTATTATTCAGCGCTTGCTTCAAAGCAAGCGAGAAATGTACCTGGAATTTTTTTTATAGCAGAAAAGGATATTGAAACTCGAAAAGATATAATAAAGGGTATCTTCATCATGAACAGAAGAGTTGGAGCACTTTGGGCATTCGCTGAAGAACCCAATGCAGGACATGAAATAGGACAAACCCAAAAATTAGCCTGTATTTTTTTTGATGAGATTATCCCGCTTCGAATGCACAAAAAGTCATCAGATACTGATTGTTCAGTTGAACTTCAGACACTATCAGCTAACGTAGGGTACATCGGCGATTTTAGAGCTCAATTCTATAGCTCTTTTGCTGATGGGCGAAAAAGTGAATTCCCTACAGCATGGTTGCCAAGTTCCAAATTTGCAGAAGCTTGGTTGTCATTTATAAAGAATAATCCATTTTAGATAAGAAAAATACGAAATCATTAAACGGCCGCTAACAAACGGTATAGCCCATAAAGGTTTTTGTGTGTATTCAAGCAGTGTGCCACACTAAACCTTTCATGCAGCCACAAATGAATTAGAAATAGAATCATTCGGAACGGCAAGAAGTACGATGAAAAAATCAAAAACAAATTTTAACGATACTCAATGGACAAATAACGGATTTGCCCATGAATACTTAAGAGATAGTGATATATATATTCCTCAACGAGAACATGTACTACAATTAATAAAACTTATATTTTCATTTTATATCAATACTGAAATAAAAAATCCTCATGTCATTGATTTAGGCTGCGGTGATGGCGCGATAACGAAAATACTGATAGACGTGAATAAAAATCTTCTATCAACATTAATCGATGGTTCAGAACATATGCTTGAATCTGCAAGAAAAAATATTCCAAATATAAATATCAAGGAGACCATTCATATTTCATTTCAAGATCTTTATGGTTCATCTGTTCTTGAGAATGATGCAGATTTTATAGTTTCATCATTAGCGATACACCATTTGAACGAGATTGAGAAAGATCGATTGTTTAAATATATTTACGCTAAACTGAAACCCGGCGCCTTATTTATAAATTATGATCCGGTTTTGTCTCCTTCCCTGGAATTGGAGCAACTAAATTTAATTATATGGAAAGAGTGGATACTGAATTATGAGGCAAAAATAAGTCCAAGAAGAGATAAATCATTGGAATATATTCCATCCCAATATAAAAGCAATGAAGACAATGTTCCCAGTACTTTAGACTCACAATTAGAAATGATGAAAAATGCAGGATTCTTAGGTGTGAATCTGTTTTATAAATACGGTTTATTTTGCTTATTTGGAGGGAGGAAATAATAATGTATCAAATATTTTTTTGGCGCACGGCGCATAACACACATAAAAATGAATTGCACATTAATGCAAAGAAAATAAAACACATTCTAAATACTTTATTGAGATAAGATGGACTATCCCGTTCTTGAACTTATAGGATAGTCCATCTGCATTGAACGTTCCTCAACCGATACTCAGTGATGCAAATGTACACCGAGTTGTGATAGAATACCAGACACACCGCCGTTCGGAACTTGTTCGACATCAATTTTTGAAATGAGGCCGTTACGTACGGTAATGGTGAGCATTTCCTTCGGTAACTTCACTTTCTTCCCGGTAGCGGTAATAGGTGGTACACCGGGCATGAAAGTGGGATTGATCGTTCCCGTATGCGTTCCGGAAATGGCGACAGTCCCGCGAACGATATTTCCGTCTTCCCGTTCGAGCTTAAAGTTGTAATTCCAGTCCGGAAGCCCTGTCAGCAACTCGCGATGAAGTTGCATATATTTTTCACCGTCGACCGGAGTGGGAGTCACTCCCGTGAATTGAAAATCACGAGAAAGAAGCGACCCTGCTCCATTGAAATCGTGTAGTTCCATGCGTTGCATGTGTTCCCGTATGATGCCAAGGGGCGCATCTAAAGGCTTACCGGAAACATGCGCTTGCTGCGATGCCGGCTTCGTTTGGGTTTGATGTTGGTTACTCATATCTTTTCTCCACTTCTATTGTGAATGATTCGTTTATTATTCCAAAATGCTTCGACGTTCTTTATCAGTTTTCCAAAACTAATTATAATACCCACACAACACCAATAGATGAAAAATAATTCCCAGGAGTGGCATGAACCATTTTATGCATATACATAGAGTTTTTTTAGACAAATCGCCTCTCCCGAGATCCAGCGATAAAGATTACCGCGCCAGTTTCACATTGATATTGCCTCGATAATTAGCAATGCGATATGACTCGCAGAGCTCAGCGAAGAAATACTTTTCCAGGTGGGCATTAAAAAATATATGAGGCCGAGGGGGAACGATTATAGTATTTGGATAAATAAAAAGCAAGCCCTTGACATCTTACGTTCTGCAGAGTATATTTGAATTAGAGTTTAAAAATTTTTCGAGTATTCTCCGTATATGGTATCAGGATACGGAATGAGTTCTTTTCTATAAGTTGAATGGGGTGCTACGGTCTTCTTTTCTATTCAAGACCGGGCTGAGATTACACCCTTGTAACCTGATCTGGATAATACCAGCGTAGGGAAGTAAAAAACGATTTTTTAAAAGCCGTTTTCCATGAACCTATGGGAAACGGCTTTAGTTTTTATAAAAGGAAAAGGAGGAATAAAATATTGAAACACATTCAAGTTACAGTACTTCTGATATGTACAATCGCCTCGGCCCAGGAAAAAACAGATCGAGACACGATCTACCAATCTGCACCGGTGACTATTACAGCAACGCATGCAGTAGAGCGAAGTTCACCGGTCACTTTTTCCAATTTGAATCATTCTGAAATTCAGAAACAATATTCTGTACAAGACGTTCCTGTTTTGTTATCCGGTTTGCCTTCCATTACGTTTTATTCTGAAAATGGAAATAGCAGCGGCGGGTACAGTTATATTAACCTGCGCGGATTTGAACAACAAAGGCTATCGGTCATGGTAAACGGTGTTCCACAAAATGATCCTGAAGATTTCAGTGTGTACTGGATCGACTTTCCCGACTTACTTGGCAGCACAGCGAATATCCAAGTTCAACGTGGTGCAGGATCCGCTTTCTATGGTCCTCCGGCAATCGGCGGTTCAGTCAATATACTGGCCGTCCCTTTCCAATCGCAGCCAAGTGTACTCTTCGAAAGCAGTCTCGGTTTTCAGGAATACGGTTCAACGAACACCATTGTTCTTTCAACGCGCAAATATTCCGCAACATTTAATTCCGGACTCGTGGACAACCGATATATGTTTTACGGACGGCTGGGAAAACTTTCGACAGACGGTTATCGTGACAAATCGTGGGATGAAATCAACTCATACTTTTTTGGTATCGAACGGCTTGACGAAACGATGACAACACGTATTCACTTTTACGGAGGCCCCTTCAGCGATGGACTTGTGTATAACGGCATTCCGAAATTCTACAACCATAACATATCCCTTCGCCGCACGAATTACAATTATTTTGAATTGAACGGCGGGCAAGATACTGTGACGTATGCGACAAATCGAAGGCCGCAAGAATCGGNNTTCTTTTATATTCAAGGAGACGGATATTATGATTATGATGGAACCGGCCTGGATACTTCTTCTTTGCATTTGGGAAATGCTTACGGAATTCCAGCGTCAGCCGATCCGACAAATATTCTTGTTCGCGCGTTTGTCGGGAATAAGCAATGGGGCTGGCTGCCTCGCTTGGAAATCGATCATGAAACTGGGACGTTAACACTTGGAGCGGAAATACGTTCTCATCATTCCATTCATTGGGGAAAAATTGCCTATGCAGAAAATCTGCCGGCTAATTTTGATCCCGATTATTATATCTACAAATATGAAGGGCGAAAGGATATTGTATCGCTGTATGGACATGAACTTTACAAACTGAGGGATAATTTAACACTCATGACCGATGTGCAATTTGTCTACAATCGATACGGTCTCGCGAATGAAAAATATTTGAACAACAATTTTTCTATTCCATATTATTTTGTTAATCCGAGAATAGGTTTGAATTATAACGTCAATGAGCTCATCAATACGTACTTCAATGTTGCATATACATCTCGCGAGCCTCGACTGAAAGATCTTTATTCTGCTGAAGAATCCATATGGGGAAGCACGCCGCACTTCGCTGCGGACACAACTGGCGGTAGCGTGAAGTATGACTTCAGCAAACCGCTTGCAAAACCGGAGCATTTGTATGATTTCGAACTTGGGTGGGTATATCGGAATGGCTTGACGACGGCCTCAGTCAATTTTTTCTGGATGGAGTTTCAAGACGAACTCATCAAAAGCGGTCAAGTCGATATTTTTGGCGAACCTGTAACCGGCAACGCAGACCATACGCGCCATCTCGGTATGGAACTTGACGGAACAACAACGATCGGGTATGGATTTTCTATCAATGGCAACGCAACGATCTCCTATAACCGTTTGGTACGCTACGCAGTTGTGGATAGTTTAAGTAATGGAATTGTTTACCGTCATAATTTAGATGGCAACCCCATTGCAGGTTCTCCAGATTTTATGGCAAACATCCGTCTGATATATTCATATCATGAATGGAATGCTTCACTGGACGCTAAATATGTTGGTGCTTTCTACACCGATAATACGAAGAACGAGCTTGAAAAAAATGATTCGTACATAGTAGTCAATGCTGCCATGACCTATCGATTCGCGTTGGGGTCCGGTGTATTGCTGACAGTGCGAGGTGAAGTTCATAATCTGTTCGATGCCCTTTATACAATGAGTGGCGAGGGCCAAGAATTCTTTCCCGCGGCTGAACGAAACTTTATATTTGGTATGTCTTTACAATTATAACAGTATCAGAGCATGGAAAATGGACCAAGTTCAGTTCGACAGGATTTTATTTGATACGGCTTCTTATATTTTTTGATTCAGTAAGGGTAATTCTGTAACTTTGTAGTGAAATGATAAAAGGAACATATGAAAGTCCTCTTGTTTTTACTTCTTCTGATCTGCTTGATTCAGTATGGAGTATCCGCGCAAGAAAATGATTCTATTACAGTAGCGATGCAACCGATTGTTGTCAGTGCAAACCGTATACCGACACATACGTTATACGTAAGCCGCACAATCGATGTCATTGACGAGGAAATGATAAGAACATTGGGGGCAACATCCGTGGAAGAATTGTTGCAGCGGGAATCAAATGTCCATATCCAACCGCGTGGAATCTTCGGCGTCCAATCGGATGTAAGTGTGCGAGGCGCTCTCTTTGGCCAACAGCTCATCCTCCTGAATAGCGTCCGCATGAACGATGCACAAACGGCACATCATAATTTTGACCTCCCTATTTCTTTGGATCAAATTGAACGGATTGAAGTACTCAAAGGGGCTGGTTCAGCTCTCTACGGGCCAGACGCTTACGGCGGCGTGATTAATATTATTACAAGGATACCTGACCAACAATCACTCTCGTTGAAGTTGAGCGGAGGCGAGTACGGCTTACTCGTCGGTTCCGGGAACTACGATTTTTCTTCTCCCAGTATTCATTCATCGAACACCGTTGAGCACAAACGCTCGGATGGCTATCAATTCGATACCGATTTTAAGATTACAAGTATTTCATCAAACAACACGGTGGAGCTTCCTGTAGGAACTTACTCGGTGTTTGGAGGATATACCAACAAGGCATTCGGCGCATTTAATTTTTACGGGCCGTCACCATCAAAAGAGTGGACAGAGACAACATTCTTCAGTGCAACAACAAAAATTATACTTCCTTCGTCCATCATCCAGCCAATATTTTCGTACAGAAGGCATTATGATAAATTTATGTATGATCTTCGTACACCAGATAACTTCGTCAACATCAATACAACAAATTCGTATAGCGGTGAACTTCAATCTATCATCCAGGTATATGAATCCGTTTCTTTGATGGTAGGAGTCGAAGGGAATAGTGCAAACATCACAAGCACGAATCTTAAGAATCATCAACGATCTTCTCTTGGATTCCTTGCAACAGTGCATAGCGTACTCCAGAATGCTATTCTTATGGATTTCGGAATGCGGGAAGATATTCATTCGGAGTATGGCAACCAATTTAATCCGACATTCAATGCGGGATATCTCTTTTCAACAATGTCTAAGATATTCTTGACGGCTGGGCGTTCTTTTCGTGCACCAAGTTATACTGAATTATATTATACCAGCCCTTCAAGAATTGGAAATCCTAATTTAAAACCGGAGACCGGATGGTCGTATGAAGTTGGTACAGATTTCTATCTCCGTCCTCAAATTAAATTCTCGACTTCAATGTTTGAGCGTGATCAAGCGAATCTCATAGATTATGTTAAATTGTCTTCTTCCGACATTGCTTATCATGCAACAAATTATATTTCTGCAGTCACTCGCGGTGTTGAGGCATCGTTCCAATGGAGAGATGGGTTCTCTGCAGATCGAGAATCAGCGAACGACTTCACTCTCCAGAGTCTTCTTATAAGCTATACATATTTGGATTCTCGCATCGACAGAGGAAACGTCTACAGCTCACTGTACAGCTTCACGCATCCAAGGCATCAATTCAATGCGGTGGCCGCTGGAACTCTTCTTTTTTCCGTTCATGGAACAATCAGTGCCACATATAAAATTAAATTAGACGGAACAAATTATACACTCGTAGAAGCGAAGGTAAACAAATCGTTTTCGCACATAAATGTATTTGTTCAGGGAACGAACCTATTGAATCAATCGTATGTTGAAATCGTCGGCGTTCCGCTGCCGGGACGGTGGTTGTGGGCTGGAGTTGGACTTAAAGTTTTATAGAGACCGACGCTATGAAACGCGCACTCATTCTTGCAAACGGTAATCCGCCCAGCAAACGGCTCTTCAAAAAATATCTTGCCAGTGCCAATTGGTTTATCTGTGCCGACGGCGGGGCGAATACCGCCGCTCATTTCGGTTGCGCGCCAAATCTTATCATCGGCGACTTCGATTCCGTGCAGAAAGAGTCACTTCGCGTTTTCAGTAAAGTTGAGCTACAGAAGCTGAAAGATCAAAATTCTACTGATTTGGAAAAAGCACTGACTGCAGCAATACGAAAGAAGTGTACTGAAATCGTAGTACTAGGGGCGACGGGCGGGCGGCTTGATCACGCTATCGGTAATCTGAGTGCGCTGGCAAAGTTTTCCCGTAAAACGACTATTAAATTCATTGACGACACCGGAGAGTTCATACCAGTCGGCCATAAGTTAGAGATTATGCTCCCTATCGGAACAGGTATATCGCTTCTACCGCTTTCTCGATGCAGCGCGATCGTCACGAGAGGATTAAAATGGAACCTCAACAATGAATCGCTACAGCTTGGCATTCGCGAAAGTACGAGTAATATTATTGTCTCATCTCATGTGAACATCAAAGTCCGGAGCGGCCATCTTATCGCCTTCGTGATGAATCCTTTAAAATAATCATGGCATGTTCACTCGCTTCCAGACATTGTTATCCATCGAAAACACGCGAGGAAAACTAAACCATGAATAACGATCAAATACAAATTCCAGCCATTCAATCACCCATGGTTCATCTTGCCCCTCTCGATATTGCGCTCATCATTCTTTATTTTGCCGCTGTCGTCTTTATTGGATTTCGGGCAGTGCGAAAGCAAAAATCCGGTGCAGATGATTATCTTCTCGCAAGCCGTACGCTGACACTGCCGATGTTTGTGGCAACACTTGTTTCTACTTGGTATGGAGGAATTCTCGGTGTTGGGGAATATTCTTATCGGTTTGGCATTTCCAATTGGATTATCTTTGGTGTTCCATATTATATCTTTGCTTTCGTCTTCGCAATATTCCTCGCAAAGAAAGTTCGTGCGACCAATCTCTTCACGATCCCCGATAAACTTGAGCAGGCATACGATAAACGGACTGCACTTGCCGGTGGCATTCTCACATTCTTCCTTGTAACACCAGCCGCATACGTCCTGATGCTCGGTATTCTCGCGCAATTAATATTTGGAGTTGACGTTACTCTTTGTATTGTTCTAACTACCTTCCTGACCGTTGTTTACCTGTACAAAGGCGGTTTCCGTTCTGATGTCTGGGCAAACACATTTGAATTCGTGATGATGTTCGTCGGCTTTGCGCTTGTTGTAATTTTCTCTTTCNNATGGAATATATTGCTGTCTGGTTCTTCATTGCCTTGTGGACGCTTGTCGATCCTGCATTTCATCAGCGATGCTATGCGGCAAAAGACGGTACAACGGCAAAGAGAGGGATACTTGTTTCCATCCTCTTCTGGTTCATCTTTGATTTTATGACAACGACAGCAGGGCTGTACGCGCGCGCTTCTCTTCCGACATTGTCACAACCGATGTATTCCTATCCACTTCTTGCAGAAGTGACATTACCAACAATTGCAAAAGGCATGTTTTATATCGGCATGTTGGCAACTATTATGTCTACATTGAGCAGTCTCACGCTGATCTCAGCCATCACGATTGGAAAAGACATTGTGGGCCGGTGGAAAAATGCAGCGCAAGATTCGAATATTGTTCAACGATGGACAAAAATAGGTCTTGTACTCTCTGCACTTTTCTCAATAGCGCTGGCTATAATAGTTCCTTCAGTTGTAGGCATCTGGTATACAATCGGTTCATGCATCATACCCGGATTATTGGTGCCGGTCTTGGCAAGTTATTTTGACCGGTTGAAGATTCCAGCAGTATATGCTTTCGGAGCTATGGTGAACGGTTGTTTTATTTCAACTGCAAGTCTTATCTCCGGCCATCTCAATGCTTACAATGGTGTACCAACATATTGGTTCGGTATTGAGCCAATGTATCCCGGATTATTTTTCGCGCTCTTTTGGTGGGGATTGGGGAAGCTGGAAAAACCACGCATAACTTAAAATCGATTTCAGAGTTATGTTGTGGATCGTATGACAATTGGTCTAAAACTTTGCAGCCACAACCGCCACAACCTTCGCTCGCTCAACTCTGCCGGTTGACCGGTCGGTCGCTTCAAGATAAACAACATAAACGCCAATACGAGCCCGACGCTTATTGTCGTCAAGCCCATTCCAAATAATATCACCTTGAGTACCAACAAGTTCTCCATTCGACAACGTTCGTATAAGTCTTCCTTTGATGTCATAAATTCGGATATTTATAGTTGAAGTCATCATCGATAGATTGTAGCGGATGATGCAGAAATCCTCGTAGCCATCGCCATCGGGAGAGAATGGATTGGGTGAAATAGAAATCGCGGAGCTGCTCACTGCATTTGTGGTCATTACGCTATTGATCTTTCCCGGTGTTCCACCCACGGCGTTCGTGCACGTACTCCAATTACGCGGATCATTCGTGTCTATATTCGGATTAATGCGTTCCAGGGATCGTCCGCGCGTATCGACAACATCCGGATGATGCCAGCAAGGCAAGTAGACAACGCTGTCGATAGTTTGACCCGTGAGATCTTTCAACACAATCGCATCACCATCATTGTTGAAACTAAAACCACCGGAACGATTAAGAATGGATAAAGAGATATCGGGATGAGGGCTTCCCAAATTTGGAAAGATACCACACATTGACGATTCTGCGGCAACAATAGCAAATCCTCCAGATAGCACCGTCATTGCAGAGTCCGATATGATAAACGAATTGACCCCGCTCGAAATTGATTTGTCATTAAATGCCCAATGTGCAAGATCGACTGGTTGAGAACTTCGATTATACAACTCTAACCATTCATTCTGGCCGTCGAGAGGATCATACATTATTTCATTAATAATAAGCGAACGCGGCTCATAACCGATTTTGATCGTAATCGAAGCCTGATTGTTACTCAATCGTTCATCGCGCAAATTTTCAGCGACGACCACAACACTTATTTCGCCTGCGGCAAGCTGTGGCAATGATTCGGATATCTGCACTGAATCACCTAAAAAGATTCTTTGGGTCGAAACAACGCTCGTCAATAATTCTAATGTGTCCGGATACATAGAACGATTGTGGTCGGCATAGAAATGTACAATGACACTATCGATTGTCTGTCTTCCGATGTTCTGAACAGTCACATTGATAACGGATGCCATTTTCCCGTTGGATACAATTCGCGTTTGTGTCAGATTACTTATTGCGAGATCATAGTCTAACCGCGAAATACTATTGATCTTCCCAGGAGTGCATCCCAGTGAATCCAGAGATGTTCCCCAATTCGCTGCGGAGATGCTTGATGTATATACATCGATTCTCTCTAGCGACTTTCCATTTTGCCCTCCCCAATTCGGTTGATACATAACACTATCGATCGAGCGGGATGCAGCATCATAGAGAACGACAGCATCGGGAGTAGTATTGTTCAGCGCTGAGAAATTAGCTATAACAGAGAATACTCCGGGGTGTATCGCACTAAAACTCAAGTCCTTTGTGACGATGAGATAAGAATTCGGAACCATAAATATGTCAGTCGTCGAGATAACAGATTTTGTCGATATATTGCTATCCGAGATTTTCCAATTCTTCAAATTGATTGAGTCGGGAGAGGAATTATAGATTTCCACCCATTCCGGTTCATCGCCGGTTGGTGCATACATAATTTCATTGATGAGCAAGTCACCTTTCATGCACTGAATATTGACGATGAGGTGCAAGGTATCATTCGCTTTATTCTCGTCTTGCGAGAATCCGATAACAGCTATGAAACAATGTTCACCTCCCTTTATTGGTGGATACGGTGTTTCACAAATTAGAGAATCACCCGGACTGAGTGAAAGTCCACCGACCACAGAGAATTGTTCACCTGATTCCGCGATGCCATTGAGATTATTATCAGAAAAGAATTGAACCGAGAAACTGGATGCTGCAAGCGATCCATAATTCTTCACACGAACAGAAAGAGTCAATGTGTCCTTGCGAGTCGCATTGGCTGGAGAAACGACCATTGATGTCATTCCAATATCCAATCCGGTTGAGGCTGTCAATGATACATCATCTATACGTAGAACTCCGGTAGTATTGGTGTTATCCCCAAGCAACTGCCATTGGAATCGGACATTCGGTTGCTGTCGAAATCCGCTTCCGGCAAGAGTAACGATACGCTCTACATAACCGGAAGTTGAAGTAGTCGTCTCATAATGAGCTAAGAGAATATTGAAGTTCGTTCCATCAAGAGACGCCCGTACTTCAAAACGATATGCCGCTGCCGTGCCTGATCGCCGCTCCCAGAAGATCAATTGGTCCGGGACATGGTTCGTGAAATCAAAGACAGGTGATACTATCGACTTTACTGTTGAGTTGCCGGTAGTCGAAATACAATTAGGAGAAGATCGGGGCGTTGAGGTAATGGCAGCAAAGCCTTCGGTGCTCCAATTCGACGGCAATGCAGGTGCGGTGACACCATCAAAGGATTCTGAATAGGGGAAAGACACAATTTGCGCTTCTACTGATGTTGAAGCACACATGAGTACAGATATTGCAAAGCAAATGAAATATTCCATCGGTGGCGCGTCCGATTATTATTATGATTGATAAAATAATAATAACAATTGGCGATTAGTGCAAGAGAAGTATTTCCATTTTTTCTACTGCTTTTGTGATGCGTTCTTTCTATCTTAACGCACTAACATTTNNGACACACAATCGAAAGAAGACTCCGAGTCTTACCCAAGCACCGCCAAGCAGTTTGACTTGCTCAATCTACTGGTCAAGGAGTTAAAAAACCTCGGCGTACCGCAAGTAAGCATTGACGAGCATGGATATGTGATGGCGACACTACCTGCCAATGTCTCAACGAAAGTACCTGCCATCGGATTTGTCGCGCACGTGGATACCTCACCGGAAGTCAGCGGCGCAAATGTAATACCGCAAATTATCAAAGAGTACAAAGGCGGTGATATTATCCTTCCGGGAGACTCAAATATTGTCATTCGGGAATCTGAAAATCCAGCACTGAAAACGGCATTAGGTAAAATGATCGTGACAAGCGACGGTACAACATTGCTTGGTGCGGACGACAAAGCGGGCATTGCCATTACCATGACTGCTCTCCAGCAATTAATCGCCAATCCAAAAATTCCGCATGGAGAGATCAAGGTTGGATTCACTCCGGATGAAGAAGTTGGAGCGGGAACAAAATTCTTCGACATCAAAAAGTTTGGGGCGCAATTCGCTTATACACTGGATGGCGATACCACCGGCGAATTGAATAAAGAGACTTTCAGTGCCAATTTATGTCTTATCACTGTTCATGGCCGCGATATCCATCCGGGCAGTGCAAAAAACATCATGATCAATTCCGTCCGTGTCATTTCTGAAATTATCGCGCGTCTGCCAAAACACCAGGCACCGGAGACAACGGAAGGATATGAACCCTACATCCACCCATACGTACTCGAAGGCGGCGTAGGTAAATCAACAGTAAAACTTCTCTTCCGGGATTTTCAAACATCCGGGTTAGATGATTTAAAGAAGATCGTGGAAAAAGTTGTTGCCGAAGTTCAACCGTTATATCCGAAAGCAAAAATAGAAATTCTAATCAACGAACAGTACAGAAATATGCGGGAAGAGTTGGAGAAAGATACCCGCGTGATCGATTATCTCTATGAAGCAACGAAACGTTCCGGATTACGACCGTTATGGACTCCCATCCGGGGTGGCACAGATGGTTCACGGCTTACCGCAGATGGTTTGCCGACACCGAACATCTTCACCGGTGGAGCAAATTATCATAGCTGCACTGAATGGGTTAATGTGTGGGGAATGGAAAAAGCGGTGGAGACAATATTGAATCTGGTACAGATTTGGGTTGAAAAGAGTAAGTAAAAAAACAGAGAATGTGCGTCCCTCAAGAACCATCAACTGAATACCGATACCTGTAAGTACCACAAGGAGTATCCATGAAACAAGAAGGACCATCAATGAGCGCTCTTCCAGAAAATGCATACAAGGAATTAAAGAAAGGTGAAGAATACCGGCCGATTATGGTACCGGAAAGAACATATCCGGAAGTAACTGTTTGGTCGGTAACTTGGGGATTGATTATGGCGGTCCTGTTTTCTGCCGCTGCGGCTTACTCTGGATTAAAAATCGGACAGGTATTTGAAGCTGCAATTCCAATCGCTATTCTTGCAGTGGGTATTACCGGTGTAGCCAAGAAGAAAAATGGGCTCGGACAAAACGTGATTATCCAATCGATTGGGGCGGCATCTGGTGTGATTGTTGCCGGAGCGATCTTTACAATTCCTGCTCTCTACATCCTTGCACTGCCGGCAAGCTACTTCCAGATGTTTATGGCATCAGCACTCGGAGGATTTCTCGGAATTCTCTTCCTTATACCCTTCCGAAAATATTTCGTGAAAGATATGCACGGCACACTTCCCTTCCCTGAAGCAACAGCGACAACTGAAATTCTCGTGGCTGGTGAAAAGGGAGGGAAACAAGCGATGGTGCTCGTCGTCAGCGGTATTATCGGCGGGTTATTTGATTTTATTTTCAGTGCCTTCGGTGCATGGTCGGAAGTGATCACGACGCGGATGTTTGGTTGGGGACAAGTACTTTCCGATAAATTGAAGATGGTATTTAAGGTAGATGTCTCGGCAATGGTTTTCGGACTCGGTTATATTATCGGATTGAAATATGCTGCAATCATTGCGGCAGGTTCTTTCCTCTCATGGTTTGTCATGGTGCCGTTAGTCTATGAAATCGGCCAACATCTTTCTGGTCCACTCGGTGCAACAGCAACAAAACTCATCTCTCAGATGAGCCCAGAAGAAATTTTCCGGACTTATGTTCGCCAAATTGGTATTGGAGGCATTGCGATGGCTGGCATCATTGGCATCATTCGTTCCTCCAAAATTATTGCCGGCGCATTTTCGCTTGCTTATAAGGAAATCGCTCGCCATAAAATCGATAGTGATGAAAAAGCGCTCCGTACACAGACAGACATCCGTATGCTCTGGGTTGTTGTTCTGATTCTTCTGACGGCAATTGCGATATTTGTATTCTTTATCCTCGGAGTTGTTCCTACACTCGGACAGGCAATCGTATCCCTGCTGGTTGTAACAATTATTTCTTTCCTTTTCACGACGGTCGCTGCGAATGCAACAGCTATTGTTGGAACCAACCCGGTTTCCGGAATGACCTTAATGACATTGATTCTCTCATCCTTAGTACTGACACAAATCGGATTGAGCGGCAATTCCGGAATGGTGAGCGCCTTGATTATCGGCGGTGTCGTGTGTACTGCACTTTCGGTTGCCGGCGGATTCGTTACCGATCTGAAAGTCGGTTATTGGCTCGGCTCAACACCAAAGAAACAAGAAATGTGGAAATTCCTCGGCGTGCTTGTATCCGCAGCAACAGTCGGCGGAGTCATTCTCATTCTGAATCAAGCATATGGATTCACAGGCGATCAAGCTATGGTTGCACCGCAAGCGAACGCTATGGCTGCAGTAATCAAACCCCTTATGTCTAATGCACAAACACCATGGGTGTTATACATTGTCGGCGCTGTGATTGCATTGCTTTTAGTTATTCTCAAAGTTCCACCGTTAGCTTTCGCACTCGGGATGTACATTCCCCAAGAGCTGAATACTCCTCTCGTTTTCGGGGGAATCGTTGCATGGTTCGTCTCGACACGAACGACAAATGAAAAGTTAAACAACGCCCGTTTCCAACGAGGCACGCTGATCGCCTCCGGCTTCATTGCAGGCGGTGCATTGTTTGGTGTGTTCAACGCTTTTCTAAAATTTATCGACCAGCAGTGGTCGTTTGGTTATACCAACTGGTACTTCACGAGCTGGGTAGAATCCACCAACGGCGAAATTGCGGGTTTAGCGGCATTTGTATTGCTCTTTGCATATGCGTTGTGGGATTCGATGCGAGGAAAAGAGGAATAGGTAATTAAGGTAACCTTCCGAGGGTCAACGCGAACCGAATGAGACCTTCGGAAGGTTTTCTCAATTTCTCTTCCAGCTCACCATGTCCCCTTCTTTAATACCGTACTTTTCGGTAAATCCTGCATTGACTTCAAGAACAAATAATGTCATTGCAGTAGCGGAGTAGGAATCATCTGAGAATGGTTTCGTATTCTTATGGATAGTAACAATTTTTCCCTGCTTGTTTATGAAAATCATGTCCAGCGAAAGAGGACAATTCCTCATCCAGAATGAAGCATATTGTTCTTCTTCTAAGATAAATAGCATACCTTGCCGTTCTTCCATCACCGGCCGTCCCATCATTCCTACTTCGCGTTTTGCTTCATCGTCGGCGATCTCAATGTCTATGGAAACGATGGGCTTGTCATTACTATTGGTCAAAGTCAACTCACCCTGCTTCTTGAACACCGGGGTGGAAGCAACTGTGGAAGTATCTTGTGCATTTTTCTTGGGCATAAAGATTATAGCGAGTGCGATCACGATAACTGTGAAAGATATTCCTATCTGCATTCTACGTCTTGATTTCGGTTTAACGTTCTTTTGTTGATCTGTCGAATTGTGTTTTTTTGACATGTTTTTTCATCATTCATAAAATTTGAAAATCTCAATTCACTATTTACAATCCGAAATTCTCACTTACCGAATGCTTCCTGCTATCTTCGGTACAAGCGGAAAATTCGGTTCAATATCTACAGGAATATCGCGNNGAACCCTCTGCTTCAAGAGTAAGAATGGCTCGAGTGAGTTTTTCCACCGCTTTCTTTATTCTTGTCTCGTCGATGCTGAAAGTTCCTGCTTTTTCATCTATCCAAATCGCTGCTTCATCGGTCAGATAATTGAAGATCAATGAAACACCTTTGCCATGTGCTTCATTGATTCCGAATCGCACAGAACGGAAGGCGCTGGCAAGATAGGTTGTGTACATTTCGTCTTCCATCTTTTTTCCCAACAGACCCTTGTCAACCAGATATTGAAGAGCGAAGAGCCCTGTGATATCCGCTTTTGCTTCTTCAATGGCAGAATAGAGATCTTTCAACTCCTTCCGCACATTTGTTGCTTTTCCATTGACGGTGATGTTATGTGGCCCGAGTCCGTGCATCAACTCATGTGCAAGGATATGAGTGAAAAATGCTTCGAACGATACTTTCGATTGTTGCGCAGGTTCGAGTACAACATTCGAAATCGGTATGAGCACTTTGACAAACTTTGCCTCTTGCATATTCTTCAACATTACTCGTTTCGAGCCTTTGTCGCGGATAACTTTTTCATCATTGGGGAGGTTGAACGCCGCCGTTTGTACTCCCCGATTGCCTTCTCCTGCGGCATACACCACCTCGACAACTCGAATGGGAGACATGGCACCTAACTTCGGGTTTCGATACTTCGAATCAAGCGGAAGATTATTTTCAATATCCTGGAGATAACCGCTGAACTTTGTCAGCTTCGCTGATTCAGCATCGTCGCGCAGCGTCACAAACACTTCAAATGCCGCTTTGTACCCAAATACTTCATCCATATATGTTTCATACGGGCCAATGGTGAGATCGATCGGTGCATCTAATTCCATCCATGCAACATCGCTGGCATAGTAATTATCCGAGAGAAATGCATCTGCCCGTGTTGAAAGAAATTTCTTAAGTGTCTTGTTCTCAGTAAGACCTGCCGCATCTTTCAATAATCTGCTTGTGGGTTTGAGCCATTCTCGATATTCTTTACTATAGGGAACAATTTGTAACGTTCGATCCGGATTGCGGTGAATCGTCGAGAAAAACCCTATAGCTTGTTCTCGTTCTTTCTCTGAAAGTGCAGCTATCCATTTGTTGAACTCCTCCTTGGTCATATCCTCAGGATAGTAATTCGCTCCGACGGGTTTCTTTTGGGGTGCATCTTCAATAAATGATTCATTAGTATCGAGCAGCGACCACGGGCCCATATTTATTCGGAAATAATGCAGTCTCTCTTTTCCTGCAGTTGTTGTATCAGTTTCAAGCTTCTTCAACAATTCCACATTGCCGAGCCATACCTGTCGTAAATAAATCGGATCCATCAATCGTGCAGCTTCTATGATCTTATCGAGCGCTTTCTTATCGCCAGAAGAAAGTTTTGAAATATCGGCAGAAATATCTGTGGAAGTGAATCGAGCGATTTTTTGAGAAAGGGTCATCTGTTCGTTCCCCTTTATTGATTCTTGTTTTTTGCACGTAACAAAGAAGATGGTTGATAATACTACCAATCCAATAATCTTGAGTAACGTTTTCATTACAGTTCACCTTTAATGATATGAACAAAGAAGATTTAATTGTCTACAATTTGAGGAATGAAGATAGGAAAAGCAAGCAAAACGAGATACAAGTAGATATATAATAACGAAAAAGAGAAAAATCCTTTCGGATTTTTCTCTTTTCATTCCTACTTCCTGTTTCACCAAATTACAACGGAGAATAATTTAATTTATGAAAAGCCCATAACCGACGGCCATACTGAATACTTGATTGGAGTTATGATCGTTACCATTCTTCTGAATTGTTGATAAACCGATGTTATACCGTACATCAAAAATGATGTTTCCTGGGCCTACCCTGAATGCTGTCCCTGTTCCAACTACAAGGTCAAAATCTGTACCAGAAATATATTGACTTATATCAGTGTCTGTGCCAGTCGCATCGCTATGTGCAGTAGCGCTCAATTTTATTCCAAGTTGCGGCCCCGCTTCAAAAAATATTTTTATAACCGGGTTCACAGGAACGCTGTACTTTGCCAATACGACAAACTCCAAATACGAAATACCATCATTTCCTCCTGCCTGACCCGGGGAAGAATAGCCTCCACCCACTGGGTTATAGAGTAACTCTCCTTGCAGGCCGAAATTTCTGATGAAATCATACCCAAAAAAACCACCGAAGAAAAATTTTGTTGTAGTGGAATAATTGGATGAATTATCACCTCCAAAAGTGGCAAAATTTAATCCGAATTTTGCACCGGCAATCATTGTGCCAGATTCATCGTCAACCGTTTCGTAAACTACTTTACGAACCTTCTTTTGCGCCAAAGCAAATGAGGCAACTAATATCATAATTACAAAAACCGTAAAAAGCTTTTTCATTAGAATCGCTCCTTGATAAATTAGTTAATGAATGTATGGTTTGGGAAGTAATATGAGTTAATGGTACCAAAAATGCAGGTATTTTGCAACAAAAAAAAGCTCCAAATCACAAAAAAGATTTGGAGCCGAAAGCCGCCAATACAGCGTAAAGGTTAATATTTATACTTTATCACGAATAAAAAGCTTCTTCAATTTCTTTTTGAAACCACCGCTTTCTTCAATTTCAGAAACCAACTTACGCCAGTCGGTTTCTTGTGAAGGAGGGACGGATTGGACAAGCGGTTGCTTCTTTGTAAACTGGGGTTTCCCCGTAACCTGAGAAGCTCCATGCTTGTTGTCATAACTTCGGTCGCGCGATGCATATTCGCGTCGTGGTTTATCAAATGAATTCTTATGCCGCTCTTCATTGTGAGGCTTTCCAGATAAATCCGAGTGTTGTTTCTCATGGAATGGTTTACCGGATGAATCCGAGTGTCGTTGTTCACGCTTTGGTTTTCCGGTTGAATCAAAACGCCTCTGTTCATTACGTGATTTTTCGGAAGAGTCCGTATGACGCTGTTCACGGTGCGACATTCCTTGTGAATCAGGGTTCCTCTTTTCGCGATAGGGTCTTCCAGAATCTGTGCGCCGGCGATCATGGCGTTCATCTCTTCTTCCATGACCTCTGTCACGACGATCGTCCAAGGATTTCGGTTCTGTATGTTTCTCCGGTGACGGTGTTCTCCTCGTATAATCAAAACCCGGATACCGTTTTAATTCAAACTTTTTGTCTGTGTACCGTTCAATGCTCTTTAAATATTTCAGTTCCTGGTTCGATACGAATGTGATGGCATCTCCGGTTGCAGATGCGCGGCCTGTGCGGCCGATGCGATGGATATAATCTTCTGCAAATGTCGGCGTATCATAATTCACAACGTGTGATATCCCTTCCACATCGATGCCTCGTGCGGCAATATCGGTCGCGACCATTACTCTAAATTGCCCCTGCTTAAATCCCGCCAACGCCCGCTGCCGCTGCGCTTGTGTCCTGTTCGAGTGAATAGCAACTGCCTTGACACCGCTTCGTTCGAGCCTGTTTGAAATTTTATCAGCACCATGTTTTGTGCGCGAGAAAACGAGAACACAGTCTAATTCCTTCGATTGGAGAATGTGGAAAAGTAAGTCCATCTTCGATTCTTGCGGTGATGAATAAAAATGCTGCTTCACTGTTTCCACGGGTTTCCGTCGTTCACCAATATCAATCATTTCCGGATTGGTCTGGATGGACGCAACGAGCGACCTCACTTCAGGTGACATGGTTGCGGAAAATAACATTGTCTGCCGCTTCGCCGGAACGCGGCTGATGATTTTTCGAACATCCTGAATAAATCCCATATCGAACATTCGATCCGCTTCGTCAATCACCAGAATCTCAACGTGAGACAAGTCGACGGTACGGCGGTTCATATGATCGAGCAATCTCCCCGGTGTTGCAGCAACGATATCCACTCCCCGGCGAAGACGTTTAATTTGGCTTTCCATATTGACACCGCCATAGATGGCGATGCTTTGCAAAGACGCGAAGCGCCCATATCCTGTTATAAATTCTTCCACTTGTTGTGCAAGCTCACGTGTCGGTGTCAGAACAAGTCCTCGTGTCGGATGGCCTTTATGAGATACAGCATGTCGGAGAAAATGATTGAGCATCGGCAGCACAAACGCGGCGGTCTTTCCGGTACCTGTTTGCGCACAACCGATAATGTCGCGTCCAGCAACGGCTAACGGGATTGCGCGTGATTGAATAGCGGTCGGTGCAGTATATCCCGTTGCGAGAATACCTTGAACGAGTCGGTCGTCTAGACCAAGTTTTGAAAATGGCATGAATAAATCCTTACT
>PMDB01000073.1 GCA_003155495.1 Ignavibacteriota bacterium | reverse complement strand
GATAAACTCTTGGAACGTAAACGCATCCAGTTGAAGCCAGAGTCGAAATACGTAAAAATTCTAGATGCTGAGTTTGGCAGGCAATTTGAAGGAAACATCCTTTCTTATACAAAAAGCCGATTAACATCTGTCGTTGTGAATTTTATTGATATGCTTGCACATGGACGTTCAGATTCACCGCTCCTCAAAGAAATTGCTCCAGATGAAGCGGCGTATCGTTCGCTTACGCGTTCGTGGTTTCAGCATTCATCGCTTTTTGGCATGCTCAAGACACTCGCGACGCAGAAGAATGTCAAGATCATCCTTACGACAGATCACGGAAGTGTCCGCTGCATGCGCGGTTCGAAAGTGGTCGGTGACCGGGACGCATCGGCAAATCTGCGGTTCAAGTTTGGTAGAAATCTAAAAGTAGACGCCAAACAAGCGGTCTTTGTAAAAAGTCCAATAGAATACAAGTTGCCGCGGGGGAGCGTTACCACAAATTATGTGATGGCAAAAGAGGATTACTTCTTTGTATATCCGACAGAGTATCATAAGTATCTCAGCCAGTACCGTGACAGCTTCCAGCATGGTGGTATTTCAATGGAGGAAATGATTCTGCCCATTGTGAAGTTTGAACAAAAATGATCGAGGCGCACACAACCACTTCAACAGAGGGAACAATTTCCCTTGCAAGTGCATTTGCCGGCAATTTGCGGCGCGGTGATGTCGTGGCACTATATGGTGATCTGGGAAGTGGAAAAACGCAGTTTGTGAAAGGTGTATGTCGTACATTTAAGGTACGCACACCGGCAACAAGTCCGTCCTTCGTTATTCTCAATAGATACGATGGTGTGGATATACGCGGAAATGAACTTTTCATGTACCATTTTGATTTGTACCGTGTTAATTCGCTTAACGAGTTGTATGATCTTGGATATGAGGAATTTCTTCAGGGAAACGGCATTTGTCTTGTCGAATGGGCAGAAATGCTCGGCGATCTACTGCCGGAGCAAAGGTATGACGTCCGCCTATCGGTGGGAGCAGATGAGAACGAGCGTCGGATCGAAATTAATGAAGTGGGAAAACAATGACGGTTCTTGGCATCGAAACATCGACTGCTGTTTGTTCAGTCGGATTAACGAACGATTCAGGTTTGCACGCTGAACGATTTCTTGTTGAATCGCATATTCATTCGGAGAAATTGTTGACGTTGGTTCGAGGAATATGCGAAGATCAGAAAATTACATTTTCACAAATAGATGGTGTTGCAGTTTCAATCGGTCCCGGTTCTTTTACAGGACTCCGTATCGGGTTGAGCACTGCAAAAGGTTTATGCTATGCTTGCGGAAAGCCTCTTATTGCAGTTCAGGCATTTGAATCTGTTGCGGAGGCGGTATTCGTGTCCTATCCGCAATTCGTTAGAGTTATTGTGTGTGTTGATGCAAAGCAGGGGGATTATTATTTTGGAGCATACGAAAAAAAGAACGGTACGCTTTGCGAATTTATTCCTGTACAGATCGGAAATCTTGCTGCAGCGCTTTCTGCTTTTACGGAGGAAACGATGATTGTTACAGACCGAATTGATGAAGTGAAGAAGATCTCAGATAAAAGTGGAGTTATTGAAAATATTCTCTCATATTGTCGTGGGGATATAATAGCGCGCATTGCTATTGAAAAACTGAAGGGTGGTATGAAGAATGCTCCCGAAAATTTAGAACCGATGTACTTGAAAGATTTCGTCATACGGACACATGTGAAAGCATGATAAACTGGTTCAAGATAGGTGAAGGAGATATATATGGCGTGGTTTAAACGATCAAAAGAAAATATCTCATCGGATGGGCAGAAAAAAGATATTCCGGACGGTATGTGGACGAAGTGTAATGGCTGCAGCGAGATTATCCACAAAAAGCAATTAGAACAAAATCTGTTCACATGTCCCCAATGCAATTTCCATTTTCGCATCGGCAGCAAAGAGTATTTCGAGATCTTGCTTGACGGCGGGAATTTCAAGGAAATGGATAAAAAAATGCGGTCCGTTGACCCATTGGGATTCGTAGATACGAAACCGTATGCAGGCCGTATCTCCGCAACCATTAAAAAGACAGGGCTCTTTGATGCTGTGCGGACGTGTGAAGGAATAATGAACGGAATTCCTGTAGTGGTTGCCTGCATGGATTTTGCGTTCATTGGCGGAAGCATGGGCTCTGTAGTAGGCGAGAAAATTGCCCGCGCTACTGAAATCGCGCGTAAAAAGAAACAACCGTTAATCATCATCTCATCTACTGGCGGTGCGCGGATGATGGAAGGAGCGTTGTCTCTGATGCAGATGGCGAAGATGAGCGCAAAGCTTGCACAACTTTCCGATGCCGGTGTACCGTACATCTCCATCCTTACAGATCCAACAACCGGCGGTGTTACAGCAAGCTTTGCTATGCTGGGTGATGTGCACATTGCCGAACCTGCGGCACTGATCGGTTTTGCCGGTCCCCGCGTCATAAAACAAACGATTGGCAAGGAATTACCGAAAGGATTCCAGCGATCAGAGTTTCTATTAGATAAAGGATTCGTTGACTTAGTTGTACATCGAAAAGAGCTCAAGGAAACGGTCACTAAGATGCTGCGTCATCTCATAGGCTGATCGATGAAGACTGCATTACCTGTCCAAATTCTGAAGACTGTACGGGAGATGCAGGAATTCTCTGAGAAGTTCCGGTGTGAAGGGAAGAAAATTGCGATTGTCCCGACTATGGGATATTTGCATAATGGGCACACGAGTCTGATTGAGCGTGCCAGCTCTCTTGCAGATATTGTCATCACATCGATCTTTGTTAATCCAACACAGTTTGGCCCAAACGAAGACTTTACTCGCTACCCCAGAGATTTCGAACATGACAAAGCTGTTGCTCGCACGGCTGGTTCGGAGATTATCTTCTATCCTGACACGAAGGAAATGTATCCAACGGGATTCAACAGTATCGTTGAAGTCGAAGGAGTATCAAACATCTTGGAAGGGGCGTTTCGTCCTAAACATTTTCGGGGTGTGACGACAATTGTGGCGAAACTTCTGAATATCACAAAGCCACACATAGCAGTCTTCGGGCAAAAAGATGCGCAGCAGGCATTTCTTATCCGAAGGATGGTTAGGGATTTAAACATTGATATTGATATTATTATTGCACCGATTGTTCGAGAAGCAGACGGTCTGGCAATGAGTTCACGCAACATGTATTTAAATGAAACCGAGCGAAAGAGTGCCTCGGTACTATTCCGTTCACTTCAACATGCAGCAGAGCGGATCCGGCAGGGCGAGCGTTCGATTGCATTATTGCGGAAGGAAATGCTGAACATTATCCATTCAGGTGCACCAACGCAGATTGATTATATTGCATTCGTCAACCCCGCTACTTTTTCCGAAACGGATCATCTCAATCAATCTGAAATTTTATTGGCGCTTGCAGTGCGGTTCGGCACTACACGACTCATCGACAATTCCCTCATTCCCATCACACCTTAATCAACTATGCAGACGAACACTACATCGCAAATTCAGCGCCCGCTTGCGGCAATTATTATGGCTGCAGGGAAGGGAACGCGCATGAAAGATTCATCCAAAGCCAAGGTGATGTATGAAGTACTCGGCAAACCGATGGTGCATTATGTTCTTGATCTCGCAAAGATGCTAAAAGCTTCTCGTGTGATCGTGATCGTCGGATACCAGCGTGATACGGTCATTCAGTATCTCCAGAATTCTCATCCGAATGTCGAAATTGCCGTGCAGGAAGAACAGCTTGGAACAGGCCATGCAATAATGCAGTCCGAAGCGACGCTCAAAGGTTTTTCCGGTGATGTTGTGGTCCTGTCCGGGGATGTTCCATTGCTCACTGCCGATAGTGTGCAGGAACTCATAGACCATCATCAACAAACAGCAGCATCGGCAACTATATTAACCGCTGATTTTACTGATCCGACAGGGTATGGTCGTATTGTTCGAAACAGTGATGGTTCGGTAAAAAGAATTGTTGAGCACAAAGATGCGACCGAAGAAGAACGTCACGTGAAAGAGATCAATTCCGGAATTTATGTGTTTAACGGACAAAAACTCTTTGATGGGCTGAAACATATCACACCGCAAAATGTTCAGAATGAATACTACCTGACCGATGTTTTTGAGTATTTCTGGAAACGTCTATGGAAGGTCTCAGCGTTGAAGACCCTGCACGTGGAAGAAATTATAGGAGTGAATACAGTAAACCAGCTTGAGGAAGTGAAGCATGTGCTTCTGTCGCGGAAACAACAATAGCGTTTACTTTTCTTACATAGAGCCATACTTTCGTTTGTTATTGTTTTCTTGATAATCTCTTGAAGTGCAGTCATAATTTTCTTATCTTGTTATCAAGGGCTTGCATCAATCCCGTTTGGAACTCATAGAATGAAATCTTTCAAAGAACGGCTTCAAAGCGAAATCATTGTTTTCGATGGCGGGACTGGAACGTATCTGTACGACAAGGGCGTCTATATCAATCGGTGTTTTGAAGAACTCAATCTGACAAATCCGGAATTGGTGATAGAATTACATCGGGATTATATTAACGCGGGTGCCGATGTGATCGAAACAAATACTTTTGGAGCCAATAAGTTTGCTCTTGCTCCTCATGGACTTGAATCAAAAGTATACGAGATGAATTACAAGGGAGCACAGTTAGCAAAATCTGTTGCGAAAGATTCTGCACTGGTCGCCGGATCGGTAGGACCACTTCGTGTTCAAATTGAACCCCTTGGTAAGCTGGCATTCGATGAAGCGAGGGATGCGTTTGCAGAGCAGATCAAGGGATTGCTTGATGGTGGTGTGGACCTCATTGTCTTAGAGACTTTCAGTTTGATAGAAGAACTTATCCAAGGTGTGAGGGCTGTAAGAGAATTGCATGCGGATATTCCCATTGTTGCTCAGGTGACAATCAATAGCGAAGGCAATCTACTCTCAGGTGAATCACTTCAGCGTTTTGTAGAAGCACTCACTCCATATCGCGTCGATGCGATCGGAATGAATTGTTCGGAAGGCCCGCGGATGATGTTGGAAGCACTCGAACATCTGCGGGAATTGACGACACTGCCGCTTTCGGTTCAACCCAATGCAGGCTTACCGCAGAACATCGGCGGCAGAAATCTCTATATGACTTCACCAGAATATATGGCGGAATATGCCAAGCGCTTTATTCAAACAGGTGCATCGATTGTTGGGGGATGTTGTGGAACAAATCCAACACACATCAAAGCGATTCGCCGTGCCGTGCAGGCGCTGCAACCATCAATGCGGATGGATGTGAAAGTTGAAACACTTAAAATTGAGAAACCCGAGCAAGTACGTGTGTATCAGAAGGAAGAAAAATCTTGTCTTTCAAAAAAGTTAACTTGCAGTGAATTTGTTAAACTTGTTGAGCTTGTTTCTCCAAAAGGAATCTCTGCAGAAAAAGAGATAGCGAAAGCAAAGACATTGTACGAACATGGTATCGATGCCATTAATATTCCTGACGGGCCGCGTGCTTCAGCACGGATGTCTGCATTAGCCATGGCAGTACAAATTCACAGTAAAGTTGGTATCGAGCCGGTACTTCATATCGCTTGTCGTGACCGAAACATTATCGGCATGCAATCGGATTTACTCGGAGCATGGGCACTTGGAGTCCGGAATATTCTGGCAATTACCGGTGATCCTCCAAAACTAGGCAATTATCCCGACGCCACAGCGGTCTTTGATGTCGATGCCATAGGTCTAACCAATCTGATTAATCGTTTGAATCATGGACTAGACTTCGCTGGCAATCCTATCGGCGAACCAACGGGATTTTCGATAGCGGTCGGAGTGAATCCCGGAGCCATTAATCTTGATGAAGAATTGCGTCGTCTCGATTGGAAGATTCAAGCCGGAGCGGAGTATATGATTACGCAGCCGGTTTTTGATCTGAAAATATTCGAAAAATTTCTTAAACGAATCGAGTACATTAAACTGCCGATTCTTTGTGGCATCTGGCCGCTTGTTTCGTACAGGAATGCAGAATTCATGAATAATGAAGTGCCGGGTGCTTCTGTCCCGGAAGAAATTATGGAACGAATGAGAAATACGACGACGAAAGAAGAAGCATTCCTGGAAGGAGTGAAAATTGCTAGGGAAACCTACTGGCAAGTTCGAACTGAAGTGCAAGGAGTTCAACTTTCGGCACCGCTTGGTAGAGTAGATGCCGTCATGATGATGCTTGCGGAATAACCACGAACAATAAAAAACTTTACTATATTTTCTTAATATGAATAAATCTGTGCAATATATAAAAAATTGGTTACCAGTCGTTCTTTGGATTTGCTGCATCTTTCTTCTGTCAACAGAGTCTTTTTCGGCAGAAAATACTTCTCGAATTATTGAACGTTTACTCCGCTTCCTTATACCTCATATAACTGCAAGAGAAATTGATACCATTCATTTCCTTGTCCGTAAAGCCGCTCATGTGACTGAGTACTGCATTATGAGTCTCTTGCTATTTCACTCTTTTCACAACACTATGCAAATTCAAAGACATTGGCGTTGGGTATTTTATTCATTAGTGGTTGTAATTTTTGTTGCAGCAATAGATGAATATCATCAAGCGTTTGTCATATCACGAACATCTTCAATTGTGGATGTAGGAATAGATATTATGGGCGGTATCATAGGACAAGGAATTAGTATAACACTCTATCGATTACGACGCACGCTAAAAAAGCAGCCAGATAGCCGTTGACGATATAAATTCCAAGATGTCACTTACATCTTCTATTCTTGCTTCAGGTATCATCTTTCCTTATCTTAATCGCAGTTCAGATTCAAATTTCAATTGAAAAATTTTGATCGGAGAGCTGGCAGAACGGCTATNNTTCAGCTCGGAGAGATGGCCGAGTGGCTGAAGGCACAGGTTTGCTAAACCTGCATAGTGGGTAACTGCTATCGAGGGTTCGAATCCCTCTCTCTCCGCTAAGCGGAGTTCCGATAAAAGAACATCGGGAATTCGGTCAGTTGGTAATCCTGAAAGTTGGACGAGCGTCTCGAGTCTTCGGGGCGCTTTTTTTGTATCATCAAAAGAGTGAATGTTTATGGAAAAACAGGTTCGTGTTCGCTTTGCCCCGAGTCCAACCGGATACATGCATGTCGGTGGATTGCGTACAGCACTCTATAACTTTCTTTACGCAAAACACCATGGCGGCAAATTTATTCTCCGCATCGAAGATACCGATCAGACACGCAAAGTTGAAGGTGCTGTCGAAAATCTGATTGAAACATTGAAGTGGTCCGGCTTGGAATATGATGAAGGTCCGGATCGAGATGGCGGCTGTGGCCCGTACATCCAATCTCAAAGGTTGGAGTTGTACCGTCAGCACGCGAAGGAATTGATCGGCTTCGATAAGGCATATTACTGCTTTTGCACTCCTGAACGATTAAATGAAGTTCGGCAGAAGCAGATGGCGCTGAAGCAGTCACCCTCCTACGATCGTCATTGCAGGAACGTATCGTTTGCAGAAGCTGAACACCGTGTTG
>PMDB01000047.1 GCA_003155495.1 Ignavibacteriota bacterium | reverse complement strand
ATTCAGAATATCAAAAACTCGGCAATGAATATTGGACACCACAAATTTTGACTACTACCTGGTTAGAAGCAGAGACGGGAAAAGTACCGGTATCAGGTGCAGGATATAGAGGAAAATTTTCTGGCCCTGGTTTTGATTCGATGTGGACCGATATGTCTGAAATTGTCCGCCCTACGCGCGACGGCATTCACGGAAGAGAGTATATCAGCACATCCGTTGATATAGGCAAGAAACCTTCCTTCCTGAATTTTCAAAACAATAAATTAGAGACAGTCCTTCCTCCTCTTATTTCTATTCCATTTCCTGTTATTTTTGACATGTCTTCCGAAAAACATACGCTGCCCATTCTCGAGCCTTGCATTATTGAGACAGCAAAGCAAACAGGCCTTATCGCTATTATCGACTCAAAGAAATGGAAATCGATAAAGCTGCATAATATAGAGCAATACCTGAAAAATATCGCTTTCTTTTTAAATCCGGATGGGCCTCAGATACCAAAAGAAATTCTCGATAAAACAAGGCTAGTGGAAATTCCGGACAATAAAAATATCGAGCAACATATCGCTTCGATAAAGAAAAATCATCCTGGAATAATTATTGCCGTGCGGATATTCATGGATGAAAAAATCACAAAGCGTATCGATGAATTATCGAGAATCGATATCGAAGCCATTCATCTGGTTTCCGATCTTAACGGCAGCGAAATTAATGCAAATAACCCCCGGTTTATGAAGGATATTGTCCGAGAAGTTCACGGATGCTTGATAAAAAATGAAAAGAGGGATGAAATAACTCTCATTGCAGGGGGCGGAATCGCATTATCCGAACATGTTGCTAAAGCTATTATATGCGGTGCCGACCTTGTTTCAATTAATCTGCCGCTGTTGATTGCAATCGAGTGCCGCTTATGCGAAAGCTGCAAACCCGGCAATTATTGTCCTGCGAAATTAGAGACAGAAATCGATTTGCAATACGGGGCCGCACGCATGACCAATTTAATCGGTGCATGGCATTGGCAATTAGTAGAACTCATGGGAGCAATGGGTATGAGGGAAGTGCGCAGACTTCGCGGCGACGTTGGGCGTGCAATGTTTAAAGACGAAATTGAAGAAGAAATTTATGGTCCGATCTTTAGAAAATAAAATTGACCTGGAAGAGATACTCCCCGGCAACACTTTTAAAACCCGTGTTCCGCAGGTTGAGGTCGAAAGAAATATTAAATCGGCGCCTTCGAGGTACCGCAATGAAATAGCAAAATATCTCATCTATCGTGATGAGGAAAAATGCATTATGTGCGGGACGTGCGTTAGGACATGTACAAAAGGCGTTCATGTCCAGAAAAAAGGGTATAAATTATTTGCTTCTCCATTAAGCTATAAATGCAATGGATTCGTTTGCGAGAAAACTGAAAAATTTTGTGTTGCAAAATGTCCTAACGGTGCTTTAAGATTGATAAAAAATCCGATGATGGAGGTTATGGGAGATTACAGATGGTCGTCGGACATGATTCTTGCGACATGGAGAATGGCCGAAACCGGAGAGATACTTCCTGAAGACTCAGACTTTGTCTATGAAACCGGCGACTCCGGCGGCGGATTCGATAGAATTCGAATTGTGTTTCCCGACAAACCTGCAAAAATCGACTCCGATGAAATTGATATCAGTCTTGAGCTGAATAGAAGGAATGACGGCAGGCCGAAGATAAAAATTGATGTGCCTTGGTACGGTGGAGGGATGTCATTCGGCTCAATAAGCAATGTTACACAGTTGGCGAAAGTCCGAGCAGCAACGGCGTGGAATACTTATTCCTGCTCCGGTGAAGGCGGTTACATGGAACGCTTGAGACCATATGACGACCATATGATTACACAGGTAGCTACCGGACTTTTCGGAGTGAGAGAAGAAACGATACAAAGAGTTCCTATCGTCGAATTTAAATATGCCCAAGGTGCGAAACCTGGTTTAGGCGGCCACTTGCTGGGCACGAAAAACACTCCCGCGGTTGCAAAAATGCGCGAAGCTGTGCAGGGAATTCCATTATTCTCCCCGTTCCCATTTCACAGCGTCTATTCAATCGAAGACCATATGAAACACATCGATTGGATAAAGCATGTAAATCCGAGAGCTCTCATCTCTACAAAGGTTTCTACTCCAACCGATGTCGATATGGTCGCCGTCGGAAGTTACTATGCAGGTACACACATAATACATATAGACGGGGGATATGGAGGCACAGGGGCTGCCCCCGATATAGCCAAGAAGAATATTGCAATGCCTATAGACTACGCGATCCCGAAGGTTCATAATTTCCTTTCAGCCGAAGGTGTCCGCGACGCTGTTGTCTTAATTGCAAGTGGCGGCATTCGTAATTACTTTGACATCGCAAAAGCGATTTGTCTGGGTGCTGACGGAGTTGTAATCGGAACTGCAGAATTGGTAGCACTTTGCTGCCTTCGATGCAGCAGATGCGAAAGCGGTAAAGGCTGCCCCAGAGGTATTGCAACTACAAATCCTGAACTTGCCTCCCAAGTTACAATTGAATGGGGAACACAGCGGATCATTAATCTTTACAACGCCTGGGCGACCGGATTAAAGGACATATTAAGACTCCTCGGTTTGAAAACCATTAAAGAATTACGCGGGAGAACAGACTTATTAATACATTTGGATATCTCGAAGAAGCAAAATTAATATTCATTTTGAATTTATGAATTCCAACAATATTAAATATATTCTTCAATCGAAAAGAAACCTAAATAAAACACTTCAATTGCCTGATAAATCGAGCGCAATGGAAGCCGAAGGCGGGTGCGGAGTTGTAGGATTTTGCTGCACTGTGCCGGTTCCGGGTAAACATATCCATGAACCTTCAAGATTGA
>PMDB01000105.1 GCA_003155495.1 Ignavibacteriota bacterium | reverse complement strand
GCACGCGACTTATCAAGACAAATTCCGAGTGTGATTGGATCTGAACCTGTGTATGGAATTCCCAGCATCTCTAGCATCGCTGGAATTTGTGCTTCACGCGATGGTCCCCGGAATCCTTCAGCGATGTTGAAGACAATATCTGGACGTACACGGAGGAGTTTGAGGTAGGATTCCTCGTTCGCTTCAATAAGAGTAACTTCGTGTTTCAATTCAAGCGCCGTCTTCACGGCGAGAATGGTTTCTTCTGAATCCCATTCTGCATATGTATCAGCTTTCGTCTGTTGAAGATTCGATTCTTCTGCACCGGATTTTTTTTCTCTCTGCAACTGATCCGGATCGCTTTCACTACTCGAAACTTCTTCTCTACTTTCTTTCTTCACATTGTAGACGAGAGCTACGTTCAATCGCTGTAGCAAACGGTACGATCAACCTTTCAAGTGTGGGACTGATCTACTTTGCTGTTTCAATGAACAACAAATGTTGATACTAATATAATCCTTTATAACTTGTTGTCAAGTTTTTTCACCTGTTTACCGAATATTTTTTCAAGAGGGATGATCGACAAGAGTCGAGCAACGATGAGAGACGAGACGATAAAGATGTCAGAGATGATTTGAGATTTGATATTTGAGATTGAAGATCACAATTTACAGAAAGAAGAGTACCACGTATAGATTGTACGAACGCATATTCTCATTCCTTATTTTCCATTATGCTTCTCATTTTTTTCTTCTATCTTTTGTTCACTGTTTACTGTTTACTATTCACTATTTTCTATTCACCGTTTTATTTTCTCAACCAATCTTTCCCAATTCAAGAATTTCTCTGAATTCTTCTTCAAAATGTTTTTTGATACATTCGTTCTCCCTCTGACGGAGATGTGGATCATTCTTGATCAGATCGAATGCTTCTTTGCGTGCCTGTGTGACAAGCTCTGAATCATCGATAAGATTGGCGATACGTAATCCAGGCACTCCGCTCTGTTGAGTTCCAAAGAATTCTCCAGGGCCTCGCAGTTTCAAATCCACTTCCGCAATTTTAAATCCATCCACGGTTTGCACCATCGTCTCCAATCGAGTACGCGCGTATTCCTTTTCATCACGAATTTCCGATATATCCATTTTCTTTGCATGTATATCGAACCAGCTATAATTTGCGATGAGGATGCAATAGGATTGATCTGTACCTCTGCCAACGCGTCCACGCAGCTGATGAAGCTGCGCAAGCCCGAAACGTTCTGCGTTCTCAATGAGCATGACCGATGCGTTTGGAACATCGATACCAACCTCAATCACCGTTGTCGAAACAAGAATGTGAATTTCTCCCTTCTTGAATTTCTGCATAATATCTTCTTTCGCATCGGATTTCATTCTGCCATGTAAAAGTCCAACCTGATATTCCGGGAAGATGTTCTGCTGAAGATTTTCATATTCTGTTGTAGCAGCTTTGAGATCGACCTTTTCCGATTCTTCAATAAGTGGAAACACAATATATGCTTGTCTCCCACGTTGAATTTCCTCTTTTACAAATTGATAGACCCTCACTTTTTGTTTTTCCGTCCGAAGAGCCGTGCGTATGGGTTTGCGATGTGCCGGCATTTCATCGATCACAGACACCTCAAGGTCCCCGTATAACGTCATCGCGAGAGTGCGTGGAATTGGTGTCGCTGTCATAATAAGCACATCTGGATTTATTCCTTTGGAACGCAATGTAGCACGCTGCATAACGCCAAACCGGTGCTGTTCATCGACGATAATAAAACCGAGGTGCATAAATTCGACTTTCTCTTCAACCAACGCATGCGTACCCACCACGATATGAGCACTCCCCTGTCGGATGTCTTCTAAAACATCCTCACGCAGTTTCTTCCGTTGACCCCCGACGAGCAATCTCACATTCACGGGAAGCCCTTTGAGGAACTCTGTAAGTGTCTGGTAGTGTTGCTCTGCAAGAATTTCCGTCGGCGCCATAAATGCCACCTGCAGGCCGTTTTCGACTGCAAGAAGAGCAGCGCATAATGCCACAATCGTCTTTCCGCTTCCGACATCACCTTGCAGAAGCCGGTTCATCGGATATGGAGATTTTAAATCATCGACAATTTCCCGCAGTACTTTCCTTTGTGCTTTGGTCAATTCAAAATGAAGAGAATGAACGAGTTGATGGGCGAGTTTGCTTTCGACATCATACGTCAATCCTCGCAAGTGTTGCCGTGCGTTTCGTTTTCGCAACGCCAGCATCAATTGAAGGAAGAAAAGCTCTTCGAACTTGAGACGTCGGCGCGCTATTTCTAATTCCCGAATATTTCCGGGGAAATGAATGGATCGTATTGCCGATATTTCATCGCAGAGATCATGCCGCTGCATTATTTCTGATGAGAGTGTTTCATCAACAGCAGAGAGATGATGATCAACTGCGTTACGGATGATGCGCCGAAATCCGCGGCTATCAAGTCCGACTTTTTCAAGCTCGGCACTGGAACGATACTTCGGGATAATACTGCCGGTATTGAATAGTTTCCCCCAATCCGGTTCATCCTCTTCAGCACTTTTTAATCGATCGTACTGTGGATGGACGAATTGCGGACGGTTCAGTTTATCCAATGTGGGTATGGCTGACAGTGCAAGGAATTCTCCATTTTCAAATGCATTCTTCAGCCACTGAAACCCTTCAAACCAAACACATGTTAAGAAGCCGCTGTCATCCTTAACAGTGAGAAGAAAAATAAGTTTGTTGCCGCGCCGTGTACGCCGCGCTTCCTGGCGATACACTTCGGCAAAAATAGTAACAGGTTCGCCCTTCTCCACGCTCATATGAAGGTCGGCAATACGAACAATTTGACTTCGGTCGAGATACCCACGCGGGAAGTAAGAGAAAAGATTTTTTATGTTGTGGATTCCAAGATTCGCTAATGCCTCCGCCCGTTTTGGCCCTACGCCTTTAATATATTGAAGAGGCGGCTGTGGAATAGTCATAGCAGTGTTTCGTTTCATCGCACTGATTTTATGTGGTGTCAGGAGTTTTCTCCTGACACTCCTTCTGATGACGGTATTTCCCAATCAATAGAAACCGACATTAGACTGTGGTCACCAAGAATGTAATTTCGAGCACTTGAGTATTTCCACTGTTCCGGTTGATCAACGAAACCGGCTTTCACAGGATTATTGTGAATGTACTCTATTTTTATTTGCAACGTTTTATCATTCTCGATTACGAGATCATCAAAACGATCCATCCATAGCTTGAATATTTGATTCTTTTTACCCTCAGCATTCATATGCAAACGCTTCACTGTTCCGGATTTGCCATCTTTCTCTAATTGTTGCCTTATTCTTGTTGAAGTGTACTTCTTAAAGTCGCGTATGAGGCCAGAGATGCTTCTCGTTTCCGGCATCGCAATTACTAGATGGATATGGCTTGGCATAAAGACATAGGCAAAGAGCGCTGCTTTATATCTGGACACAACAAATTTCAAGGACTCTATAAGAATAAGATAGTACTGATTCCCGAATCCAAAGATAGGATCGTGATGAACAATAGTTGTTGTTACAAAAAACACCAGGCCCTGATCGCCAAATATTGACCTGCTGCGCAATCCCATTTCAATTGTCCTTTTTCCGTCAGGACGTAAGTCCTGACGGCACTTGTACGCGCACATTATATGGTATCAGGAGTTTTCTCCTGACACTCCCGCAAGTTTTTATAACAAATATTATAATCCAAATAGCTGAAGGAAGATAGCCAAAGAGCATATGAAATTCAAACAGAATGAATCACAGAGACCTTCCGAAGGTTACAGAAGGTCTACGATTCAATTCTTATCCAGCACTTCCCGTATCACTTTCAGAACTTGCTTGAGATCATACGGTTTTAAGAGAAAATGTTGTATTCCTGCTTTCAGAAATTCCGATTTCATTTCCGGATCAAGATACCCTGTTGCGACTATCATTCGCGCGCTCGGATTAAGTTTTTTTATCTCTGCACACTCCTCCTTACCGTTCATCTTCGGTAATCCAAGGTCGGTAAGCACAAGCGCAATCTCCTTCTTCCGTTCTTTATAGATATTCACTGCTGCCAATCCATCTCCGGCAGAAATAACTTTGTATCCCTTTTCCACAAGCACCATCTGAAGAGACATCATAAGCATCTCTTCATCCTCTACAACCAATAACGTCTCTGTTCCGCCCTGAATTTCTTCCAACGTTTCTTCTTCTTTTTCAATGATTGGCCATGCCGCTTGCGACGCGGGTAGATATATGCTGAAGGTCGTTCCCTTTCCAAGTTCGCTTTCCACATCGATAAATCCCTTATGGGTCTGAACAACGCCGAACACCACTGCCAATCCTAAACCGGTTCCTTTGCCCTGCTCTTTCGTTGTGAAAAACGGCTCAAAGATACGCTTTTGAGTCTCTTCGGTCATCCCTTCACCTGTATCACTCACTTCAATGCAGACATAACTGCTCGCAACAGCGTCTGGATGCCGATGACGCAGACTTATAACAGATACCATGCGCGTATTGATAGTGAGAACGCCTCCCTTCGGCATTGCATCGCGCGTATTGACGCAAAGGTTCATCAGCACTTGATGCAACTGCGAACGATCGGCATTGATAAATGTAACACTTTTATCGAAATTTTGCGTATAGGTAAGGGTTTTGGGAAATGTCTCCATGATCATTGTCATAATTTCCATGACAACATCATTCACATTCACCGCTCCAAATGCTGTTTCCGTTTTTCTCGCAAACATCAATATCTGCTGCACAAGTGTTTTGCCGCGTTCTACAGCCTTCACGATGGTATTAACAGCGAGGTCTAAGTTCTTGGCATCATCCTTAAACCGCTTGGTGCTTGTGATGTACGCCAGTATGATTCCAAGAATATTATTGAAATCATGTGCAATCCCTCCGGCAAGCGTTCCTAATCCCTCCAACTTTTGCATTTGCCGCATTTGATCTTCTAACAGCTTGCGCTCAGTGATGTTTTCCAGTGTTCCATCGTAGTACATAGTTTTGCCTTGAGAATCGCGGATCGATCGGGCGCTTTCCAGCACAAAGATGACCCTGCCATCCTGACGAATCCATTTTGATTCATAACCGGTTACCTCGCCATCTCTTTCGATCTTTTCAAGAAATTCTTTGCGTTGAGAGGATGATTCGAAACCGTCTTTTTCAAGGTTTCTTTCGGCAAGTTTTTCAAAAGATGTATAGCCGAGCATTTTTACTAATGCCGGATTTGCCAAGAGTATGTTTCCACCGGGGGTCGTTCTATAAAGACCGATTGTGGTATTCTCGTACAGTGAACGAAAACGTAACTCGCTGTCCTGCAGCGCTTCCTCCGCCTGCTTGCGCTCGGTGATATCGTGCATACTACCTATAATTTTATCAGGTCGCCCCTGAGCATCTAATTTAATTTTTGAAGAGATGGAACAAGTGATAAACGAACCATCTCGGTTCTTGAGTCGGACTTCGAAATCAGTAACACTGCCTGTCTTCTGCATCGCTGATATAAAAGCATCACGGATTTTGACATCAGGATAGAAATCGTTCATCGATTTCCCTATCAAATCCGCCCGGCGATATTGTCCTTTCGAAATGAACTCGATGGAAGGGCTGACTTCGAGTATTGTACCATCAAACAAAGTTTCATAATACACATCCTGTACATTTTCAAAAATAAAACGATATTTTTCTTCACTCTTTTTCAGTTCCTCCTCCGCCTGCCTACGCTCGGTGATGTCTTCAATGATCGAAACAAAATACTTTGGAGTGCCGGTCGGTTCGCGCACGAGAGATATGGTGAGATTGACCCAGACACTCGACCCGTCTTTTCGGATATATCGTTTCTCACTCGAGTAGGTTTGAATCTCATCTGCGAGCAATCGTTGCAAGTTGGCAATATCGTTTCCAATGTCATCAGGTTGTATGATGTCCTGAAACGACATGGTCAACAACTCCTCGCGTGTGTAACCGATGATATCGCACAATCGCTGGTTGAAGCGCAACCATTTGCCATCCGGGGCAACCTGAGCCATGCCTACGGCGGCTTGCTCAAATATAACTCGAAACTGCTCTTCGCTCTCTTTCAGTGTTTTCTCCGCGTGCTTACGCTCTGTGATATCGCGGATAATACTAGTAAAATATTGTCCAGACTTGGTTTCCCATGATGATAACGAAAGCTCTATCGGAAACACACTTTTGTCTTTTCGGAATCCTTTAAATTCAACAGTCTTTCCGATAACGTTTTGAACTCCTTCAGATTGAAGTCCCTTCATTCCGTTGGTATGTTCGTCGAGGGGGTAAAGCAATACTATGGAGGTGAGCGGTTGCCCGACTGCTTCCGTATAACTATAGCCGAATATTCGCTCGGCAGCACTATTCCATCCAATGATCATCCCGCTGCCGTCAACAGTGAAAATAGCATCAGTAGCAGATTGCAGGACCGACCGATATCGAGTCTCGCTCTCCCGCAGCGCCTCCTCCGACCTCTTGCGTTCAGTGATGTCTTGAACAACGGAAATCAGATATTGGTCGCCGTGACTCTCCTGAAGCTCTACTGATAGAATAGCCGTGCGTAACGCGTCTGATTTTTGTCGGACTTGGATCTCGAAATCGCGCACAAAGCCCTGCTCACGAAGCAAAGCAATGGTACGTTGACGGTCGGCTGAATCCACAAATAGGTTGAGGGCAAGTGAGCTCTTCCCAATGACCTCCTCACGGCTGTAACCAAATATCTTATGCCAACTATCGTTGACTTCGATGATCTTCCCATCCTCCAGGCGGCTGATGACCAGCGCCTCCGGGATGGAGCGAAAAGCTTTGGTGATTCGTTCCTCACTTTCCCGCAGCGCCTCCTCCGCTTGCTTGCGCTCGGTGATGTCCACCCACTGACATACTACATTGGTCAGTTCCCCATTATTTTCCAGTATCGGAAACATTGATACATCGATGTACAGGTCGCGCCCGCCTTTGAAATCGACATCTCCGGCATTGGAAGCTTTCCATGGAATAATGAAACGAGCGGGCGTGTTTATCTCGAAGACGGCCCTCACCATGGGCATGACACCTTGCATCTCCAGGTTCACATCATTGAGCACATTGTATTTCCCGATGAGTTGCTCATCGGTCAGATTCAGGGTCTCGCGCAGGGAACGGTTCGTCCTTATTAGCATTCCCTCTCGATCGGAAATCCACATGGCGAACGGACTCGAATCGATGACCGCATCAAGAAGCGACTTGGCCGACGTGAATTCCTTCTCCTTACGTTTGCTCTCGGTAATGTCCATGACAGTCCCGATAAATCGAACCGGCTGGCCGACATTGTCAAAAATTACCTTCCCCTTACCATTAATGTATTTCAGTTCTCTATTGGGGGTAATTAACCTGAAAATTTCGTTTAAATAATCACCTGTTTTCAAAGAATGATCGAATGATTTACCATAATTTTCGAGATCATCGGGATGTATGAATTTACCATTTGTTTCAAAGCCCGGAACGAAATCCTGAGGTGCAACACCAAATATCAAATAGGTCTCGTCTGACCACCATACTTTGTTTGTTTGTAAATTCCACTCCCAGCTACCAATCAGGGCAATTTGTTGAGCTTCGTTTAATTTTTTAAGGATTTCCGATTTGGCGAGCTCGCTTTCTTTCTGTAATTCCTCTGCTCGCTTGCACTCGGTGACATCCTGTTCAGTGTGCTTATGTTTCTTCAGCAGCGTTTCCAGCTTCTTCACTTTCCTACGAACAGGTTCCAGTTCTGCAATCAGTTCATTCTTCGTTTTCTTACCATTCTTCATTTTTTTGTGTCCTCCAACTTGGAGTTATATCAACAATCATGTGGAGGATTGCTTGACGATGGTTATAAAAATTCTTAGGGAAAATCAGGCGCAACATGGAATCGGATATCCGTCCGATGAAACTTGTTTTTGTGTCCATACTCTTACTTCCAACCCCTTTCTGGAGTGCAGAGTCACAACACTATTGGAATTAGAACAACTAATATCTTAGTATATAATTATACTCATGTTGGCATCCACAAGGAATAGTCTAAAAGGATGAAAAAGGGATTAATCCCTTTTGGGGGAGCCCATTATTTCATATACGAGTCCAACACATTAAGCTGAGAAATTGCCAACACAGGTAAAGAAACCTCATGCATAAAGCTGAAATAATCGTTAAAATAGCATATTATTCTCATTTCATTCCAAACGCCTAATTCTTTATTTTTGAGTTCTTCACATTTTTCATTTTCTCATCCTTTTAATTCAATGAATATGGGGAGAACAAAGCATTTGTAGAACTTACACAATTTCCCAAACCGAACCTTTAATCCATTATTCTTCCCCAGCACATTTTCCCTTATTTATTGGGCATTTTCTCATTTTCTCTTCAGAAAGAGTAGTCGTCCTTCTGCTGGCACGTTGAGTGAACTTCTTAATACAGCAATAGAAAGAAAGGTGACTCAAATGAAGAAGATGTTAACAAGTTTCACAGGAATTTTGATCCTCCTTCTGGCATTAACACTTACCGGATACGCGGACAACAAGCTTTCAATTACACGTTCGGCAGCCAATACGCTTGAAGTCCAATTGAGCAATTCTGAAGAAATCTATGGTGTACAGTTTAGTTTACGTACTTCATCGGATGTCGTATTAGGGAAACTCGAGCGGGACTCTCGTACTACAGAAGAACACTGGCTTGTCGCTTCTTATAAACCTAACGATTCCATAGTCAACGTCATAATTATCAGCACACAAAGCAAATATTTTTCCGATGGAAATGGCGCACTAGCAAAGATATCGTTCACAACAGAAAAACCAAATGAAATAAGTTCTGCCTCATTGGCAAATGTCATGATCACAAACAAACATGCAGATAGCCTCGGTGTGGCAATTAACAATTTGGATTGGAGCAACAAGTCGGTACTTATCGCAGACAATAATGCGACGAAATCATTTGTTCTCGGTCAAAACTTCCCGAATCCGTTCAACCCTACGACAAAGATTACATATCGGCTGAATAAACCGGCTCTCGTGAAGTTAAGCGTCTATGATATCACAGGGCGCGAAGTGAATCGATTGGTCGACCGATATCAAAGTGTCGGTGATTACAATATTAGCTGGAATAGCAACGACGATAATGGCCAGAAGATGGCATCAGGAATGTATTTCGCCCGTTTAATTGTCGACAATGAAAGCGTATCACGCAAAATGGTGATGACAAAATAATTTTTTCGCCGTCTCTTATTGAGTCACATCTGGTGGATATGCGGCTTTGGAGACGATGCAAGCGCTCCTGAGGTTTCCCCCTTACTTCAGGAGCGCAGCTTTTATTTCTGCAACGTCGGTATTTTCTTTCACTGCTTTCACGAAACTGGAAAAGAGCGGATGCGGCGCAATCGGCCTCGACTTTAACTCGGGATGGAATTGCACCGCAACGAACCAGGGATGACTCGGCAATTCGATAATCTCTATCAAATCGTTGTTCATATACATCCCGCTGAACACAAGGCCATTATCAGCCAGTTTCTTCCTGAATTTATTATTCACTTCATACCGATGCCGGTGTCGTTCTGTGACTACTTCTTTTCTATATGCTGCATACGCCTTCGTTCCTTTTTGAATCGTGCACGGATACGCACCTAATCGCATTGTTCCGCCAAGATTACGCACGGACTTTTGCTCAAGCATCATATCGATGACATTATATTTCGTCTTGCGGAACTCCGTACTGTTAGCATCTTTCATTCCACACACATTGCGGGCAAATTCAATGACAGCGCACTGCAAGCCAAGACATATTCCAAAAAACGGAATCTTATTCTCCCGCGCAAAGCGAATCGCATCTATCTTCCCTTCAATTCCACGATTGCCAAATCCCCACGGCACCAGCAATCCGGTAGCATCGGACAAATATTTTTCTGCACCATGCTCTTCCACATCCTCTGCACGAATCCAATCGAGCTGTACCTCCACATCATTTTCTGCACCGGCATGAACAAATGCTTCCGAAATGCTTTTATAGGCGTCTTTCAGTTCGATATATTTTCCACACACGGCAATCCTGACTATGCCTTTTGGATTCTTCAGCTTGTTCACAAATCGTGTCCATCGCTTCAGATCAGGTTTTGAACATTTGAGATTAAGTTTTTCAAGGACCAAGCCGGGCAGTCCCTCCTTCTCAAACAACTGCGGAACTTCATAGATCGATTTAACATCCCTTCCTTCGACAACTGATCGGGTTTCGACATTGCAAAACAATGCAATCTTCTCGCGCAATTCCTTGGTTAACGGTTTCTCCGTACGGCAGATCAACACATCCGGTTGTAATCCGATTTCAAGCAGTGATTTTACGCTATGCTGTGTAGGCTTGGTCTTGATCTCATCTGCAGATTTGATATAGGGAACCAGTGTGAGGTGAATATTCAATGCATTACGATGTCCGACGTCGAGTGTAAACTGACGAATAGCTTCGAGGTAAGGCAAACTTTCAATATCACCTACCGTACCGCCAACTTCAACCATAATCACATCGTACTTTCCGGTCTTTGCGAGATTCCAAATGCGGCGCTTAATTTCATCTGTAATGTGAGGAATTACTTGTACGGTTGCCCCGAGGTAATCGCCCCGACGCTCTCGTGTAATGACTTCATAATACACTTGACCCGTCGTGGTATTGTTCTGGCGAGTCATGTTCTCACTAAGAAATCGTTCATAATGCCCTAAGTCCAGATCCGTCTCTGCACCATCTTCCGTTACATAGACTTCGCCGTGTTGAAAAGGATTCATTGTGCCCGGATCGACATTAATATACGGATCGAACTTTTGGATAGTCACCCGAAGCCCGCGAGCTTTCAGCAACATCCCTAATGATGAAATGGCGATTCCCTTACCCAACGATGAAACAACACCGCCGGTAATAAAAATAAATTTCACATTATTTCGTGCCATGGCATTCTCGTCTATGAATTTGAAATTGTCTTTTGCAAAATTGTTATGATACGTTCAACATCTGCTCGTGTGTCTATTGGAATACTATCGAATTTCGTTATACCCGTTTTGATTATAGTACCTGCCTCAAGAATCCGCAGTTGCTCCAATTTCTCTGCCATCTCGAGATACGAAGCCGGCAGGTGTGCATACTGCATTAAGAACTCCCGCCGGAAAGAATAGAGCCCGATATGCTTATAGAACGTGTGCATCTCAAGCCATTTCGCCGTATTGGCTTCGTCGCGAATATATGGAATGGGAGCACGGGAGAAATATAATGCGTGCATGTGATGATTCAGCACCACTTTGACAATATTCGGATTCATCAAATCGGCAGCCGCATCAATTTTCTTCACCAATGTACCGACATGAATTAAGGCATCTTCAAGAAGAAGCCGGACAGCCTGATCGATCATCTCCGGTGCAATCAATGGTTCATCCCCTTGAATATTGACGAAGATACTGCCTTCTACTTGTGAAGCAACTGCCGCTACACGATCACTTCCGCTTTGAATATCGGGTGAAGTCAACATTACCTCACCGCCAAATGTATGAACACATTTTTCAATACGTGTATCATCGGTTGCCACCACGACACGATCCAGCAAACGGGCTTTCTTTGCCTGTTCGTATACACGCTGTACCATCGGTTTACCGAGTAAATCGACCAGCGGCTTTGCCGGCAAGCGCTGAGATGCATATCGCGAAGGAATGACTCCGACCACCAATGGTTTATCAGACATTACGATTTTTCGTTAATCACTTTCGGCACTTTGAAAAACTCCTCTGTTTTTGACGGGGCATTTTTCAATGCTTCTTCAGTTGAGACACCTTGTTTCACTTCATCGACCCGAAACACATTGCTCAATTCTATAACATGTGAAAGCGGTTCAACGCGGCTTGTGTCAAGCTTGTTCATCTGTTCCATATACTCAAGAATTTGATTCAGCTGGTGTGTGAATTTTTCCTTCTCTGCATCTGTAAATTCCAACTTCGCCAATTTGGCAATATGTTCAACATCTTTGATGGTGATAGCCATACATTATCTCACGATTGGTTCATATAATTCTTTTCGATTTCATGGTGCACGTGTTCCATCAACTCCAATTCACCATCTTTTCCATTCAGCCCCAAAGTGGAGATAGGTTTTCCCAGAACGACAGAAATATTCGCCGGTTTAATATTGAGAGATCCCTTGGGCATTATTGTAAACGTACCATTAATAGTAAGTGGCACAACCGGAACTCCAGCTTTCGCAGCCAGTGAAAATGCACCACGCTTGAATGGCTGCAGTTTCCCATCCAGCGTTCTTGTTCCTTCCGGAAAGAGTATCACCGAACTACCCTTGCGAATCGACTGCACTGCCCGCTCGATACTCGCCATCGCGTTTCGCGGATTCGAGCGATCGATCATAATGAAATGACCATAGCGCAACGCCCATCCCCAGATCGGCACGTACGTCAGTTCCTTTTTAAATACAATATTGACATTACCTTTGAGAGCCACAAACACCGTTGGAATATCGAACATGCTCGCATGATTCGACACAAAAATATATGGCTTCATGGGATCAATATTTTCATATCCTAATACCGAGACTTTCATTCCAAAGAACCAAAAAATAAATCTTGACCACCACCAAGGGGACATGCGGAAATATCTGCCGCTCTGATCAAATGGAATAGCCATTAATGCCCAGACAGAAAACACTAACGTGATCGGATAGAGAAGAATCAGTTTTACAAGAGATACGAGCACTTCAAATTCTCCTCATGACGAACACCAAACAGCCACTGGCTTCAGAGAAGTGATGATCATTGAGTTTTAGGGATGGTTCAAGGGACTCGTATTCTGCGGATCGAGGGAAGAAGAAACAGATGTGTTCTTTCAGGTCCAGATGACCTGATTCGTTTTGCTCCATGGACTCATGCTTGATTGAAGGGCCATTTTTCTTTACTTCAATATAAAAATAACGAAGCCTTGCATGAAATGCAACGATAGAGTCGAAAATTCTTCGAAAAGTATTATTGAAAGAATCATGATGATCTCTCAGCACGCCATATTGATTGAGAATTTTCTATTCGTATAAAAGATACTTTTCTCGTTTGATCAAGAACTGTTCTCGCAGTTGGTCCATTCTGTGCAGAATTTCTTCGACCGACGTTCCGTTCTGTAAAGCCCGCCGTATATCATCCGTCCCAACTGCTTTGTCAAACGAATTGACTCTCTCTGCCTTCGCTCGATCGAAGATATTATTTTCCGGGAAAAGGCGTACCAATGCCTCAAGAATTGCTATTTGCACTTGTTCAATATTTAGTTTATTTCTATCAATAATATGTATCTGCACACCTTTATAGCGAACACCTGTGGTGTCCTTATAGAAAGGT
>PMDB01000018.1 GCA_003155495.1 Ignavibacteriota bacterium | reverse complement strand
TCCATACCTCTGGAATCATTTTGCGCGCCGTCTCAATAGCACCCTTCGTCCAGCGGAATTGCTGCGACTTCAATGCATTGACCTCCGCAGGCAATTCTGCCGGCGAAGTGACGTGTGCAAGATATTTGAATTTCCAACCGCGGAGCTGTGCCCGATAGCTGAGATCCAAATCCTCCGTGAGTGTATCGGATTGCCAGTTTCCCGCATCAATGATTGTGGCTTTACGCCACACGCCGCCTGTTCCATTAAACTGAATAAAGAATCCCGCCTTGTTGCGCACATCTTGCTCAACGACGAAATGTCCGTCGAGTGCAAACGCTTGTGTGCGTGTGAGCATCGAATACTCACGATTCAGGTGTTCCCATCGCGTTTGCACAACACCTATTTTTGGATCGGTGAAAAAATACGGAATAGTTTTTATCAGAAAGTCTTTATTGGGTACAAAGTCGGCATCGAAAACCGCAATGAATTCGCCGCGAGCAGTTTCAAGTCCATGCTTCAGTGCGCCGGCTTTGTATCCTGAACGGTCTCTACGATGAATATGTTTGATATCGTATCCGAGCGCCCGGTAGTGCGCCGAAGCTTTTTCTACCAGATCAACCGTTTCATCGGTTGAATCATCCAACACTTGCACCTCTAATTTATCTTTTGGATATTCAAGTGCGCATACTGCGTCGATTAGTCGATTCGCAACATAGAGCTCATTAAACAATGGAAGTTGTACTGTTACAATAGGTGTTTTCATCAAAACCGGTTGAATGTCTTCCAAACCTCGTTGTTTCATGTAGTGATACACCATCACAAACCCATGTGCGCCAAACGCAAAGAGGATGAGCAATGAGAAAAAATAGAGATACATGACAATATCCGTAAATACTACGTTTTCGATGAATTTCTGTTGGAAGAAAAGTATTGTAAGTGTCATATTACCATCCTGCGACTGTATCGTTAAGAATATCTTCTGTTAGTTTTTCAACTGCTGTTTGTACACCCTCATTACGCTGCGTTAATCCACCGCCTGATGGATAATTTCCCCACTCACTATAATTTTTTTCCCACACTTTTTTTCGAAGCTTCAAATCCTGAAATGTCATTCTTACTGTCACGGTAATTTTTCTCAGCGTAACTTGCTCGCCACCCTGAAGTACTTCCGGGGTGTCTTTTACTTCGGTTACCACACCTTCGAGCATGGAGTCTGCTGTATTGCGATCTGTTAATTGAAGTGTATTATCATTTGTGAAGCGTTCTACCAATATCTTCGTGAATGAATCCCGCAGCGTCGGATCGCCATAACCGCTCTGGTCTTCCACGATAGGAATCGCAACGGTCTTCAAATGCGGAGGAACCGAACCGCCCTTAAACGAATAGGTACAACTAGAGAGTACGATGAAAAGCAAAAAACAAGCTAAACTGAAAAAAATACGCATTGTGCATTTTGCATTATCGTTTTTCATTGTAACCCATAATCCTTAATTTTTCTATAGAGCGTCCGCTCACTGATATTCAATTCTCTCGCGGCATTGCGCCGATTTCCTTTGTGCCGATCAAGCGCAGTTGCAACCATGCGCCGCTCCATCTCGTCCATTGTCAGAACACCGTTGCCGTTCTGAGATTGAGCGTGGTTGCTGTTTTGCAAATTGGTTCCGGACAGCCGACCTTCCAGTAATTCCTTCATTTCAATAATATTCGATTTAAGTTCTACCAGTGCACGATAAATCAATTCGCGCTCGGCTTGTTCTACGGTTCTATTTGATACCACGGGAAGATTTCGGTCCGTAGTGACATGTGTTTGCTCGCGCAGATATTTCCGTACATCGTACTCATCAAGACGTTTCCCACTTTCCAATACAAGCATGCTTTCGATGGCATTTCGCAATTCGCGAATATTGCCAGGCCAATGATAGCTCATGAGTAATTCGGTCGCGTTATTATTGAATCCACCAAATTGAATCTTGTTTTTTTCTGTCGTTTCCTTCACGAACTGTTCAACGAGTGCTGGAATATCTTCTTTTCGGTTCCGCAGCGGCGGTAAATGAATGTTCACCGAACGCAAGCGGAAATACAAATCAGGACGAAAGTTTTTTTGTTGAACTTCGTATTCCAGCAATTTATTCGTTGCCGCAATCACACGCACATCTGTTCTGCGTGCCTCGGATGAGCCAACGCGCATGAACTCACCGCTTTCAAGCACACGCAGTAATTTCACTTGAGTTGCCAACGGCATCTCGCCAATTTCGTCGAGAAGGATGGTTCCGCCATCAGCAATTTCAAAATAGCCACGGCGCATATCCGAAGCACTCGTAAACGCACCTTTTTCATGACCGAACAGTTCGCTTTCAATTAATCCCTCCGGAATCGCGCCGCAGTTGACCGATACCATAATTTGCTGTGCTCGTTTGCTTGCTCCGTGAATGGCTTTGGCAACGATCTCTTTGCCTGTACCGCTTTCACCGGAAATCAGCACAGTAATATCCGTCGGAGCCACCTGTCGGATGACATCCACAATTTCTTGCATCTCCGGCGATTGTCCGATGATGCCGTATGTTCGCTGGAATGCTTCGCGATCCGTCATCGTGAAACAACCATTGCTGTGAGGTTAAATATCTTTTTCACTTTTGCGGCAAATTGTTTTGCTTCATTGATGGTCTTGAATTCACCGACCCAGACTTTGTGCAGTTTTTTACCATGACTGACGATCGTAAAAATATTCGAGGGGTATCCTTCTTTCTCAAACTTTGCTTTTAATTCACCAGCATTTTGCAGCGTAGAGAAAGCACCAACCTGTATGGTAAAGTTCGTTGCAAATTTTTGTACGGTTCCCTTCGGTTTTACATCTGCCGGTTTTTCTTTTACTATTGGCTTCTCTTCTGCCGCAAGATTTTGTTCTGTCGCATATGCTGAAAACGGATATTCTTCCTTCAATTGTGTCAGCTTCTGATCGGCTGTTTTATAAAGACCGATCGAATAATAATACTGATAGAGTTTATACAGTGCATCATCTCCCCATTCGCTCTTGGGAAAATTGTCGACTATATTTTGATACAGCTTTGCTGCTTCTGTGCCATCCGTTGTTAACACTGCTTGTAAATACATCAGACCAGGATTATTTTGATAATTTGTCATCAGCGCCGGAAGTTCGGCACGCACCGCTTCTCCTTGGCCTTTTTCAATCATTTCGAGGCGGTGATTAATATCCGGTTCCCGGTTGCTTGTCTGAGAATGCAGTGATGGAGCAAGAATAATAAATTCGAGTATCAAGGCAGCAACAATTGTTCTATGCGCTCTCATAGTTTCAATTCTCTCGTGTTATGAATGCAGGAGGTTGATGAAATACATATTCCTGTGTGCCAAACAATGTAGCCGAATTTGCTCGCTCGATACGAACTTCGATGAAATCGCCGACAGCATCGCCATTTTTAGGGAATACCACCATTTTATTTGTATCGGTCCTGCCACAAAAATCAGCTGCGGATTTTTTACTTGGACCTTCCACAAGCACTCCTACTGTTTGACCGATCATTGTCTTATTTCGGTGTAAAGATATGTTGCGCTGAATGTCAATGACTTCACTGAGGCGACGACTTTTCACTTCCTCCGGTACATCATCATTCATTGACCATGCTTTTGTATTCTCGCGCGGAGAATACTTGAAAGTGTACGCTCCATCATATTCTACTGCCTTCAATAAATCTAGTGTTTGTTTGTGGTCGTCTTCCGTTTCAGTCGAGAATCCCGTTATGATATCGGTCGAAAGGCTGATACCAGGAATTGCTTCTTTGATTTTGCGAACAAGGTTCAAATAATGATCAGCGGTATATGTCCGATTCATTAATTCTAGAATTCTATCCGACCCGGATTGTACGGGCAAATGGATATAGTTGCAAATATTGGACCGTGAAGCGATTGTAGTAATCAATTTGTCCGACATATCTTGAGGATGTGATGTCATAAATCGTATGCGCAAACTTTGATCAACATCGGCAACTGCTGCAAGTAAATCAGGAAAATCATATGCGCCATCCCAATACGAATTAACATTTTGCCCAAGTAATGTTGCCTCCTTAAATCCTCGTCGTGCAACTTCTTCAACTTCCTTAAGAACTTTAGCTTGTAAACGGCTCCGCTCTCGACCACGTGTAAATGGCACAACGCAGAATGTGCAAAATTTATCACAACCGCGCATAATGGAAATCCAAGCGCTTAAACCCTCAGTGCGAAAAGGAATAATATCGTCATAGTTTTCTACGCGCGAAAGTTTAACAGCAATTCCTTTGCCCCCTTCCTTTGCTGCTTCAATGAGTGCTGGCAATTTTCGATATTCATCCGGTCCAACTAGAAGATCGACAAAATCTTCAGACTCCATTATATTTCTACGTACACGCTCTGCCATACATCCTAGCACACCAACGATGGCATTTGGATGTGATTTCTTGTAATGGTTAAAGTCCCCTAGCCTACCGATGATTCGTTGCTCAGCATTATCACGCACAGCACATGTGTTTACAAGAACAACATCCGCATGTGTCAGAAGATTCGTGCGAGTAAAACCTGCATCGCGCATAATGCTTAGTACAATTTCAGTATCTGCCATGTTCATCTGGCAGCCGTACGTCTCTATATAGACATTACGACTTGTCTGCATTTCTCACCGTTTTGTGTATTATTATAATGAAACAATGGCAGACACACAATAAATTGCCGTCATGATTAATGTTAATTAATCTTAAAGGATTTCTTGAAGTTCTGACTGATAACTTATTTACGAGTTGCCAAATCGGCAGACACAGAATATATGCCATTTATGAGATTTTAGATTGTTTGAACAGGAATGCTGTTGTATATTAGTGCTCAAATCGAGGGTAGAGACTCTATAATTGCTCATATCAAAAGATTTCCAGCCCTCTTAAGATCAATTGAACAAATTGGAAAGAATACCATGGCACAATTTATCGATCATATTAAAATAAGAGCACGGCAATTGAAGAAACACATAGTTCTGCCGGACGCGATGGATGAGCGAACGATACAAGCAGCAAGGATTATTGTTGATGAGAAAATTGCTAACATCTCTCTTATTGGCAGTGAAGGCGCTGTTCGTTCTAAAGCTCAACAACTTGATGTCAGTTTAGAAGACATTCGAATTGTGGACCCCGAGAAATCAGAAAATTTGATCGAATTTGTTCATGCCTACTTCAACCTTCGCAAAACAAAAGGCATGCAACAAGAACAAGCGCAAGCTGCTATGAGGCAGCCGTTGTTCTTTGGTGCAATGATGGTTCATGAAGGAATGGCCGATGGAAGTGTCGCAGGTTCGATGTCAACAACCGGTGACGTCCTTCGCGCAGGAATTCAAATCGTCGGACTTCCGGAAGGAATTACCGTGGTATCAAGTTTTTTCTTAATGATTTTTCCAAAAACAATTTATTCATTTGCCGATTGTGCTGTCGTACCGGATCCAACCTCAGAACAACTTGCCGATATCGCAATTTCAACAGCAGAGAATCACAGAAAATTGACAGGTGAAGAGCCTCGCGTGGCATTGCTCTCATTTTCAACTAAGGGAAGTGCTTCCCATGTACTTGTTGAAAAAGTACAAAAAGCAACTCTTCTTGTAAAGCAAAAAAATGCAAATTTAATTGTAGACGGTGAACTGCAGCTCGATGCAGCCATTGTTTCTTCCGTCGCTGTAAAGAAAGCGCCCGGCAGTCCTGTTGCAGGCACAGCAAATGTGCTAATATTTCCAGACCTTAATGCCGGTAACATTGGATATAAATTAACACAACGACTTGCGGGGGCAGAAGCAGTCGGTCCGATCATTCAGGGATTGAAAAAACCCTGCTATGATCTCTCGCGCGGTTGTAGTGTGAATGATATTGTAAGCGTCGTGGCAATCAACTCTGTCGCGGGAGCTGTTTAATATCCGCTTCTCCATACCGAAAGCAAAACAACTTACTTATTTGCTCTTTATGAAATTTTTCATGGTGTCACAGTGCTTGGATTTCGCATCGGTTCCGGTGTTACTGTTGCAATTTCTACCCAGCCAAGATGGAAGAAATCTGTTGCATTCACAATTGTTTTTCGGTGTGCGTGGCGGGCTGTATGGCTCATCCTTATGGGCTATGCTTTGCATTTTCCGTTTCTCTCTTTTTCAGAAAATTATCTTTCGGGCAACGTTAGCCCAATGGAAGGCGTTCCTTTTCTTCGATATGTTATAATGTGTGGATGGGATTTTGCATGCGTGTGGTTATTTTTCTTCAACTCATACTAACTATAACATTCCTGAACCATTTCTTGTTCAGGTTTGCACAGCTATTTCTTTCATTTCTAATGCTATTACTCTGTTGCACGCGCAAAACGCACTTCTTGCAGTATCAATCGCAATGAAATCCTGTGGGTATCCCCGAGATCGTTCTCCTTACCAAACCGGGCAAATGAATAGTCAATATCGAGCTTTCGTAAATGAAGCCCGGCACCCAGCGTTAATTGCTTCACATCGTTGTAACCAATGCGTAGTGCAACAGTATTTTTATAATCGAATTCAAGTCCCATGTGAGGATCAAAGCTGATTGGACCAAGATGGGCAATGGAGGCAAACTGGCGATTCTCAAAGCGTACATCCATATCAATCGTTGGTGCAAAACGTCCCTGAAAAAGGTCAATGAAATATGCAGTGCCAAGTTTAAGCGTTGGTGAAATTAATTCATTCGTTCCGGTTGTCCATGCGAGAAGGGTGGTTGTCACATCCTGCACATTAGCAGCCACAAACCAATTTTCCCTTGGGGAATAAAGTATCCCGATATCAAATCCTATTCCTGTTGCTGAAGCTACTTCTAATCCGCGTCGCAAAATTTTAAGATTGATACCGTATGTTAAGTTATTTGACACACGCTTAGAGTAAGTAAAATACAATGCCCAATCTGCTGAATTGAAATACGTTATTTTGCTGGGGTCAATAAAATCTGACGAGTCAAGGATTCCGTTTTGATTCCTGTCGACCAATGCATTTCGTGAATCGGGAATGCCATCCACACCAAGCCGCATCAAGCTTACCGCTAGCGTCGTATTAGTACCGTATGGAATTGCCACTGCACCAAAATCATAGTTTACTATTCCACCAAATCGCTCATCGTGCATGAGCATGAACTCAGGATAGTTAATGCGTGCAAGTGCAGCCGGATTCCAATATGCAGCCGAGGCATCATTTGCGAGAGCCGCATACGCACCGCCAAGTCCAAGCGCACGTCCACCGACACCGATGGAAAGAAATTCACCTGCGTATTTAGCAATTTGCTGGGCTGATACGCCCTGAACAATAACAAGCACGATTAAAATTCTTTTTAAAATCTTCATATCTCACCTAAAACAAAAATACCGAACTCGCTCTGTCGCTGCGTGGTTCGGTAGAAAAACAACGTTCGAGAATGAGTGACGATGCAACAAAACCAGCATTTCACAACTCTCTCACAATTGTTTATACGCGGTCATCCTTTCTTCCGAATATAAGGTAGAAGATTCCTTTGAGAGAATCAAGCTTACTCGACTCGCTCTGCTCCCAATTCACGCTTGAGCATAGTAAGGATTGGATGTTCTTTTATTGCAGATCTTCCCTGGGAAGTTCCATTTTCCGCAATTTTATTACCATTAGTCGGCACCGATGATGTTACATAGACCGGTTTGACTGGAAGATCACTGCTCGATAGTAGAACCGGTTCGATAGCTATTTGTTTGCCGACAACTTGATGAAGGGCACTCACCAAGAAATTCCTATGACGTTTAAGTGTTGAAAAATGATAAGCGTCAGGGCAAGAAATGCGTACAATCCCACCATGGACATCTATCACTTTCGTTTCCATTAACAAAGTGCCTACTGCAATGTGCGTTTTCGATACATCGCTCACGAAATCAGGCCACCGTGCAATCACTTCATCTGATGATACTGATTGAATGGTGGTAGAGGATGCAGCAACTCGCAGAGAGGGGTATTCTAATTTGTCGAGTTTCGAGACGCCTGCCAGCTTCATTAAGTCAGTACCAATGAGTGACGAATAGCTGACAGCTGATTTACTACTCAGATAGCCCGCACCAACTTCGCCCATCACTTTGAGTTCAGTAGAGGGAGAATTTTCACGCTGGGATGAATCGGCAGTATTCTTTGATAAGATGCTATGGCTATTATCACTTATTTTTTTTTTCAACAACTCAATCTGTTGAAGTAATTCACCAATCTGTAAGGAACTTTCCATTTTTACCATCTGAATCAATCCCGATTCAAGACGGTATCGTGGCTGAACTGCCCATCGGAGTGCTTGATAGAGTTCGTTTGTTTGTTTGATATATCGAAGAATATCTTGCTCGGGAAATTGATGCGCCACAGCTTTATATCGCTTTTTATAATGTTCGGATACTTCGATAAGCTGTGTAGATTCTGTTGAACGCACAACAAGTAAATTGCGGAGATGTTCGGCTAACCCACCAATAAACTCTCGCAAGTCGTACCCGCTCTTCATGACTTCGTCTACTAATTGAATGGCCTCACGTATGTCATGATTTTTCAAAATGTCGGACACGCGGAAGTAAATATCCTGATCGACCACATTGAATGCTTTCAGCAGTTCAATGGTCTTGATATCTGTGCCGCAAAACGAACGTACTTGATCAAAGATGCTTTGTGCATCCCGAAGGGATCCATCGGCACGCTTTGCTATCACCGCAAGCGCATCTTCTTCGATGGTAATCTGCTCGGCCTTTGCTATGGCGGTGAGCGTGCTGACTATTTCTTCTATTGCGATACGGCGGAAATCGAACCGCTGGCACCGAGAAAGAATGGTCATCGGGACTTTATGTACTTCTGTTGTGGCAAAAATAAATACCACATGTGTTGGAGGTTCTTCTAACGTCTTCAGAAGCGCGTTAAACGCCTCTTTTGTCAGCATATGTACTTCATCGATGATATAGATCTTATAGGAACCATGAGTCGGTGTGTAACGTACGGAATCCCGTAGGTTGCGAATCTCTTCTACGCCTCGGTTCGATGCGCCATCGATCTCAATAACATCAAGGCCACGACCTTCGATAATTTCCGTGCAAATTTCACATGTGTTGTCGGGATTTTGATTGACGGGAGAGAGACAGTTAAGGGCACGGGCAAGAATGCGGGCAGTCGTAGTCTTTCCACACCCCCGCGTTCCACTAAAGATGTACGCGTGAGCAACCCGGTTAGATGCAATGGCATTTCGGAGCGTATTTGTTACATGACCCTGACCAACTACATCGTCGAAGATCATGGGTCGCCATTTACGTGCTGTGACCTGATAACTCATTTCAACTCAAACCTAGAATAAGGGACACAAACATGACAAGGATACAGAATTCAGAATCCAGAATCCAGCACTATTTTTTCTTTTCTGTATTCCGCTTTTTACCATCTTTTTTCTTCTCGCCAAATACATATTTCATTGCTTCTTCGAGCGTTTCGACTGTACTAATTTTTAATCCTTCTTTAACTTTCTCGGAAATTTCTGTGAGATCCTTCATGTTTTCTTTTGGAATCAATACCGTTTTGATACCGCTCCGCCGTGCTGCAAGAAGTTTCTCCGTCAGTCCGCCAATGGGAAGGACGTTCCCGCGGAGAGTGATTTCACCTGTCATTGCTACGTCATTTCGTGCGGGGCGGTTGCTTGCCGCAGATATGATGGCCATTGCCATTGTTATACCTGCAGACGGGCCATCTTTTGGAATTGCGCCTTCTGGCAAGTGAATGTGAATCTCGCGGTTTTTATTAAACTCCGGATCAATACCAAATTTCTTTGCATTAGAACGAATATAACTTAATGCCGCTTGTGCCGATTCCTTCATCACATCGCCGAGCTGCCCTGTAAGCGTCAGACGTTCTGTACCGCGCATAATCGTCACATCAACATTGAGAATTTCTCCGCCAACGCTCGTCCATGCTAAACCGGTGACTGAACCGATACGCGGTTGCCGCTCGGCGGCTTTTGTTCGATACTTTGGAACACCAAGATATTTTTCCACACTTTCTGGAGTAACAAGAATATTCTTTTTTGATTTTTCCTTTTCCAGCTTACCGTTTTTCTGTTGCACTAATACCATTTCCTTTGCAACCTTGCGGCAAATGGAAGCAATTTCGCGTTCAAGATTGCGCACACCTGATTCGCGTGTATATTCCTGAATAAGTTTAAATATTGTCGCATCTTCGAACTGCACTTCGTTTGCTTTTAATCCATGTACTTGAAGTTGTTTAGAGATAATATGCCGCTTCGCTATCTCTTTTTTTTCATGCTCAAGGTATCCCGGCAGTTCGATAATCTCCATTCTGTCCTGCAGAGGCAGTGGAATAGCAAACCGGACATTAGCCGTAGTAATAAACATCACTTTAGAGAGGTCGTAGTCTACTTCAATATAGTGGTCATTAAATGCAATGTTCTGTTCCGGATCCAATACTTCTAAGAGTGCTGCAGAAGGATCACCTCGAAAATCCATGCTCATTTTATCAACTTCATCCATCAACAACACTGGATTGATAGCTCCGGCACGTTTCATCGATTGAATGATTTTACCAGGCATCGAACCAATATACGTGCGTCTATGTCCGCGAATTTCGGCTTCGTCTCGCATGCCACCCAATGAAATACGGACAAATTTTCTGCCCAGCGCCCGAGCGATGGATTTCGCCAGCGATGTTTTACCCACACCCGGTGGACCAACAAAACAAAGAATCTGCCCACGTATCTCTTTCACAAGATTTAGCACTGCAATATGTTCTAGGATTCTGTCTTTCGGCTTATCCAATCCATAATGGTCAGTGTCAAGAATTTCTTTGACATGAGCAATGGTCAAATTATCTTTCGTTCGCTTCTGCCACGGTATCGATATGAGCCAATCCAGATAATTGCGAGTAACTGTAAACTCAGGCGACATAGGCGAAGTTTTTTTCAGTTTATTGAACTCCTCCATTGCTTTCATTGCGGCTTCTTTTGGCATCTTTGCGGCAATTAATTGCCCTTTGAGCTTCAGAAGTTCGGGGGATGCTTCATCATCACCAAGTTCTTCTTGGAGAATCCGTATTTGTTCTTGAATGAAAAACTTACGCTGCGACTTTTGAATATTATCTTGCACTTTGGTGTCAATATCGCGCTCGATTTTCAGTATGTCCACCTCCGTATTGAGGATTTTTGACAGCTCGTAGAGTTGATCGCGCAAAGTTTGACTTTGCAGAACACGCTGTTTCACATCGACGCTTTGAANNGCCATAAGCACTTCGGGTGGAAGGTTCCGGTTGAGGCGAATGTATTCAGTAAAGAGTGAAGAAACATGCCGTACAAGAGCCTCGATTTCGCGACCCGCCGGCGGATCAATACGATTTATGATAATCTCCGCCTCAAGAAAATTGGGATTGTGGACGAACTTCTTGATGGTTGCTTGTGCAATGCCATCTACCAAAATCTTCATTAATCCATTAGGAAGTTTCAGCATTTGAAGTATTTTAGCCACCGTACCTTCACGAAAAATATCTTCTTCAGATGGTTCATCAACTGATGGATTTTTTTGTGCTACCAGGAGGATGTTTTTGCCCCGTTCGAGGGATTCGTTAGCAGCGCGAAGTGACGTTTCTCTTCCCACTAGTACAGGAAAAATCATATATGGAAATACAACCACATCGCGGAGAGGTAAAACAGGAAGAATGTTTGGAATTTGATCTAATGTTTCAATGTGTTGATNNAATATACCGAGGAAATGGAGGAGAAGCAAGAAAAGGTCTTCGCTGAAAAAATAGATTTCTCAAGGAAAAGTATTTTTCTAATTCATACTAGACGAATCACCAACAAGCACTCACCAACCGTTAAAATTTGAACGATAACAATGGGCAATTGTTTCCATTGTTTCTGTCCACGCAATTATGACATTCTCTTTCATCTGGAGCTTCTGTGTATGACCAATGATAAGCCACTTATCTTTTGCCATCACCGGTGGAGCACATTGAACATCGTATTGAAGCCCCTTTAGATGGTTCATGAGATCAAGCGCATCATTTAATTCGTCAGTGTAAAAAAAGAAGTCAATTCCTCTTTCATCTTTTTCCGTCGCGCCAGCCATTTGAGAAAGCTCTAAGATGCGACGTGTTGCTTTCGTAGAGAGGCCACTATCCTTCATTTTTTATTATTCCTCAAAGACAATGATGCCCGTATTCTTTTGAACTTTGTATTGAACGGCTTGACATATTTCAAATTCAAAACATATGTTATAATGCACTATTTAAAAATCTCACAAGCGGCGTAAGCNNTCCGGCCAAGAGACTCCAACAAAGAATTGTTTGTACTTCAACCATTCTGCCATTGGATGACTTTCTTCGTAGCCCTTTGGAATGCGTTGTAGTTTCTCCCATCCAAATGGTGCAAAGAGTTTCTTAAATCGACGACTCTCAACAATGGAAAGAAATTCTTCCCCCCGTTCTGCAACTGCTTTTCGAATTTTCTTCAGTTGATCGCTGTCTGGAATATAAATACCGCCACCAACATACAGTTCGCCTGGCGCTATTTCTACATAATATCCGGATCCAACAAATCCTTTAGGCTTTCCGCGCAAAACGAAGTGTGCTGCAATATGAGTTTTGTAGGGAGTTTTATCGGGGCTAAATCGAATGTCGCGGTAAATTCTGAAAATTGATCGCTTAGGATTAAGATCGAACTCCGGTGCAAAACGAGCAAAGTGCGTTTGTAATGCAACGATAAATGATTGCATTGATGCTTTTGTATGGATCTCGAATTCTTCCTTATGTTTTTCAAACCACTCTCTATTATTATTCTGTTTGAGTTTCTTAAAAAAGTTAATTCCTTCCTTAGGAAATCCTTCAAAGGGTGGATAGAGATCAAAATCCATCGCTGGTATTTGAGACATAATCCTGTTCTCCTACGAGATGTGAAATTCTTTTCCATCGATTGCAGCACGAACAAAACCATTTGCTCGTTTCAATCTCGCTTTCGCCTCACTCAATGAAACATTTGCTTTGATCATGACAAGCGCCGATTTCACATGAAAATCCGATTTCGTTAAGTAGCCCACGGCCTCATCATACGAGATGCCAGTAGTCGTCATAACAATTCTCTTTGCCCGTTCACGCAGTTTTAAATTTGTCATTTGAAGATCGATCATCATATTTTCATAAACTTTTCCGAGTCGAATCATGGCCGTGGTTGTAATCATGTTGAGGACAAGCTTTTGTGCTGTTCCCGATTTCATTCGTGTTGAACCCATAATGACCTCCGGTCCGACTTCCGGACAAATGGCAACATCAATTGCAGAAACAAGATCTACAAATTCTGGAAGATTGAATTTCGAGCGCGGATTTGTTGTCACATATATTGTACTTGCGCCGCGCTGGTTTGCTCGTTTGATAGCTCCGACAACATATGGTGTTCGAAGGCTCGCGGCAATTCCACACACTACATCATTCTTTCCTACTTTTTTCTTATCGATATCGCGAGCGCCATTTTCTTCTTGGTCTTCAGCACCTTCCTGAGAGCAAAACATCGCCTTCTCGCCACCGGCAATAATGCCTTGTACCATTTTGGAGTTTGTGCCATATGTTGGCGGACATTCCACTGCATCCAGAACGCCAAGTCTTCCACTAGTACCTGCGCCAACATAGATGAGTCTTCCATTATTTCGAAACGCTAGGATCACAAGATCAACTGCTTTCGCAATATGCTCAATCTGTCCTTCGACCGCTTGTGCGATCTTTTTATCTTCACTATTGATGAGTCGAAGAATCTCATCAACCGACTGCATGTCTATATTCATACTAACAGAATTTCTTTGCTCAGTCATTAATTGCTGCAGCTGATCAAATAATGCTTTTGCTTTGGACAATTTCGTTTCTTTCTATTTTAGTTATCGATGAAAATTAGAAATGTACTACTAATATTTTTTTATCTGAAGCAATGAGTTGTTCTGAACCGGTAAATGTAAGGTCGATTGATTCAATATTAATTTGCGGATGTTTCCGCTTTGCAATTTCTATTTCTTCTGATAAATCACCGCCCTTAAACGCTAATAGAGCCGGTGGATTCGGATCTACTCGGCCGTTCATATGAATTTTTGTAAGTCTTTTTTGATCTTTACTTTTGAGAAATATTTTAGACCAACAAAGCAGATCCTTTAATGGAGCAACTGCTCGAGCAATGGCAAAATCAAATTTCCACGCATAATCCGGTTGCGAGCCGATTTCCTCTGCCCTTCCCCATAAAGCTTGTATATTATCGAGTTTTATATCGCTTATCATTTGTGATACCGCCTTGATTTTCTTTCCTGTTGAATCAATACAAAGCATGGAAAGGTCCGGCCGTAGGATCTTAATTGGAATTCCAGGTAATCCACCACCTGTTCCAATATCAACAATAGCGCTGTTTTGTTTAATTTCTATTTCAAAGAGTGGGGCGATGCTATGTAAAATGTGATATGTCCAAACATTCTCTTCATCTTTTCTTGAAATGATGTTGATTTTCTTATTCCACTCTAACAATAAAACTACATAATAATCTAATTGTTCAAGTTGGTTGGTGTTTGGTATTAATCCATTTTTCACGCAAAGTTCACGAAACCAAATCTTATTATCGTGGTGCACTATCTCATTCTCCATTCAAAAATGTTCCGTTCCACGTGAAACGGAATACCCCTATCTTCTGAGATATACCAACAGCACAGAGATGTCGGCAGGAGTAACACCGTTAATTCTTGATGCTTGCCCAATAGACAATGGCTGAATATTCGCTAGTTTCTCTCGCCCCTCTGCTGATAACGACTTGATGTTCCCATATTCAATATCGTTTGGTATGTGAAGCATTTCGAATCGTTCAAACCTCTCTACTTCTTCTTTCTGTCTCTTAATATAGCCTTCATATTTCAATTCAATTTCGACCTGTTCAATCACTTCCTTGTATAATTGTTCGTCACAAGAAGATCGAAGGTTTGAAAAGTATGCAGCGGACGATAGAACTTCGGTTTGGACAAATTGTGAAAGTTTCACATTCGGTCGCTTGAGCAGTTTTGCCATCTTTTCATTTTCTAAAATGAATTCTTCCCCGATCTCTCCAAAGAATGGATTGATGTCTTTCGGAGCGATTGAAAACTGATTTGAAAAATTGATACCCTCTTGAATTAATTCTTCCTTCATCCGCAGACGCTTTATTACTTCTTGTGAAATCAATCCTAGTCGATATCCGGTTTCCATCAATCGTCTGTCCGCATTGTCTTGCCGAAGTATCAGACGGTGCTCTGCTCGTGATGTAAACATCCGATACGGTTCCTGGATTTCTCTATTTACCAGATCATCAACCAAAACGCCAAGATATGCTTCAGATCGTTGTGGAATGAGCGGCTCTTCTTGTCTAATATACTGAACAGCATTAACACCTGCTATAAGCCCCTGTGCGGCTGCTTCTTCATACCCAGATGTACCGCTCACTTGACCCGCAAAGAAAAGACCATTGACAAGTTTCGTCTCGAGTGATGGTTTCAATTGATGTGGGGGAAAGTAATCATATTCGACTGCATATCCTGGCCGCAACATCGTAACATTTTCCAATCCTGGTATTGTATGCAATCCTTCTAATTGAACATCCTCGGGCAGGCTGGTTGAATATCCATTCACATATACAACGTTCGTATTATAACCTTCAGGCTCAAGAAAAAGATGGTGTCTTTCTTTGTCGGCAAAGCGATTGATTTTATCCTCAATAGACGGACAATATCGCGGTCCTATTCCTTTTATTCTCCCTGTGAATAAAGGCGACCTATCAAAACCTTTTCTTAACACTTTATGTGTTTCATCGTTCGAATAAGTCAAGTACATAGATATTAGCTTATTCGATATTTTAGAATTTTGGAAAGAAAATGGTCGTGGGTCTTGGTCACTGGGCTGTTCCTCTGTCTTCGAAAAATCAATCGTATTCTTGTCGATCCTTGGTGGGGTCCCGGTCTTGAGTCTCCCGCTAACAAAACCTATCTTCTTCAAGCTGTCCGTCAAGCCATCGGATGACTGTTCTCTATATCTCCCCCCCATCGTTGATTTTGTTCCTGTATGCATTAATCCACATAAGAATGTACCAGAACACAAGATGAATACTTTACAAATAATTCTAGTTCCATTTTGAAGAATCACTCCTTCGATTCTTTGATTGTATTTTGTTTTTGATTCTTCAGTAACAAGAACATCTTTAACAATTCCTTCTTTTATTTCCACGCCCAGTTGATTTTCTACACGCTTTTTTGCCTCTCGAGAGTACCACTCACGATCGCTTTGGCATCGGGGTGACCAGACAGCTGGTCCTTTAGATAAATTAAGCATCCGAAATTGAATCCCTGTTGCATCGGCAATCTTTCCCATCTCTCCTCCAAGAGCATCTATTTCTCTAACAAGATGGCCTTTAGCTGTTCCACCAATCGCCGGATTGCAGGACATTCTTCCAATTGCTTTTTTCTCCATGGTAACAATCAGAACACGGTAACCCATTCTTGCGGTAGCTAAACTTGCCTCAATACCAGCATGTCCACCACCAGCAACAATGACATCATATTCTTTATTTACCATTTCAGACAAGTTTGAAGCTCCATTTTCGTTTCACGTGAAACTATAGTCTACTTACCGATGCAAAATTTTGAGAAAATGTTGTCAAGTATGTCTTCTGTAGTTACAAGACCAATGATTTCACCGATTGCGTCTATAGCCCGTCGTAAATCAAGGGCTATAAATTCCCCACTTTCTTTCAACCTTGACGATTCGAGCGAAGAAGACAGCCCTTCTTTTGTTCTTAGCAATGCGGAATAGTGTCTTTCATTTGTAATAGTTACAGATTCTTTGCTTTCTATCTGTGATTTATCAAGAACTTGCTTTTCCAATTCACCTATTAACAGCTTAATTCCCTCATGACTGATCGCTGATGTCTCAACTATAAGACCCTCTTTTATTTTAATATCGACTATGGCTTTATTCGCTTGAAGATCTATTTTATTGTTTGCGAGGATCAAACCGCTTTTCGGATGATTCATTCGAACATAGTCGAGAAATTCCAACTCCTCGTTTGTTAAAAGATTGGTGCTATCGTGGACCAGCACAATAATATCGGAAGTCTGTACAACCTTCCAAGTCCTCTTTACTCCTTCCTGCTCAATTGAATCCTCCGTCTGTCGAAGTCCCGCTGTATCTATTATTCTGAAAAGTATTCCTGAAATCGTTATTTTTTCTTCTATAAAATCGCGGGTCGTACCTGGTATATCCGTTACAATGGCGCGCTCTTCATGGAGCAGTGCATTCAACAAACTAGACTTGCCTGCATTGGGTACGCCGACAAGTGCCACACGGACTCCTTCACGCCACACTTTTCCATATTTATAAGTATATAACAGTTTTTCAATTGCTGATATTACAGATTCTATCGATTGTTCAAATTTTTTCTTGTCGATCAATTCTAAATCTTCTTCTACAAAATCTAATTCCAACTCTAATAATCCCACTGATTTTACCAACTGATCTCGTATTAATCGAATTCTCTTAGAGAGCGTTCCTTCCAACTGGTCCAACGATGCCATATATGCTTTATCTGACTGGGCTTGTATGAGATCGGCCACTGCTTCTGCTTGAGAAAGGTCTAGCTTGCCATTAAGAAATGCTCGCTGAGTAAATTCTCCGGGTTCTGCTGGTCGAGTGCCCGTTTCTAATAAACATTCCAACACTCGTCGTGTTACATGTATTCCACCATGACAACTAACTTCAACCGTATCTTCGCCAGTGAACGATGTTGGGGCAAGAAAGATTGTGCAAATTACATCGTCAACTATATTACCTCGTACATCGACAATGCGACCAAAATGTACGGTGTGACTTTTCGCAGTCGCAAGATTATGTTTTCCCCTGAATCTATTTGCAACGTTTCTTATTGCAGATTCGCCGCTGACGCGAATAACTGAAATTGCGCCTTCACCCATCGGAGTTGCGATTGCGGCTATTGTATCTCCCAAGTGTCCCATCATATCCTTTTTTGACTATTTCCAGAACAAAATGTACGAAATGCTATGTCCTTCCACAATGCTATAAATAAGAACGCCTTGTCGTTAACAAGGCGTTCAACGGAGAATTACTGCTTCTCTTGAAATTATTTTTTTAACCGAGGCATGTCTTTTGTAAATTTAAATATTCCGCCATGTGTTTTCTTTTTGGGTTCAATTTTTCGGAGGGGTTCATCATCATGCTGTTTGTTGATCAATAATTGTTGTCCAATCGAAAGTATGTTGAATACTGTGTAATACAGATTCAATCCAGCAGGAAAACCGTTGAATAAAAAAGTCATCATAATGGGCATCATCCATACCATAGCTTTTTGTCTTGGGTCTTTTGTTGTCATCTTTGTCTGGAAAAACATTGTGACACCCATAAGCACTGCAATGCCACTTATATCTTGTATACCGACCAATGGCAGTTTGAAGGGTAAGCGATAAATTACATCGGGAATTGATAAATCTGTTATCCAGCCAACAAAGTTTGCTTGTCTTAATTCAATTGCGCCGCGAAACACAGAATAAAGTGCGTACATAATCGGCATTTGCAATAGGAGTGGTAAACAACCGCCGGCCGGATTTACACCATATTCTTTATAGAGATTCATAATAGATTGATTCATCTTCTGCGGGTCATCTTTGTACTTCTCACGCAGCTCATCCATCAGTGGCTGGAGTTTTTGCATCTTCTTCATGGATTTCATCTGACTTTTGGATAATGGATGCAACGCTACTTTTATAAGAATTGAAAAGATAATGATAACCAAACCCCAATTTGGAATTACATAATGAATTGCAGTAAAAATTGGAAGCATAATATATTCAGAAATTGGGCGTATGAGCCAGGCCCATCCCAAACTCATTATTTTTTCCAGACTTGTACCATACGACTTTAACTCACCGTGCTGTAGGGGACCTAAAAATACTTTGAATATACTTTTTTCAATTTGTTCTCCTCTATATGGCATCTTCAGCGAAATACCGTACGATTCTAAGGATCCATTGTCTGGCATCGAGATGCGTGTTCCTTCCAAGTACGCCCCCTCGCTTACTGTGCCAACCGGAATAAGCGCAATTGCAAAGTATTTATTGCGTGTTGCAACCCAATCTATCCCGCCAGAGATTTCTTTTTGAACCTTTTGATNNGTTCAGCATAACGAATCCCATGTTCCCAAGCTACTTCATATTGGAAATTTGACACAACTGAACCAAGGTTCAATAATTGTATTTCTGTCTCAAACCCATATTCTCCATTACGGAATTTCATCTTTTTCACAAGCTGTCCACCGTTCGTGGCGGGGAGTATGAATGTTACTTCAAATTCAAAGCTTCCTTCGAGTTGCGCATGGCTGCTGGGTGTGATTACATCAAAATAAAGGTCTTTTGTATTCACCACCCGTCCGTCGGATGTTGTGAGAAGAACAGTAAAATCTCCTTTGTGCATATAATCAATCAATTGAACCGGCTGGCCATCCCATGTTTTGAACTTCTTGAGCTCCCACTTACGAAGTACTCCCCCCCTCGAAGATATCTCTGCCGAATAATTATCTGTTTCAATAGAAATTATCTTCTCTTTTCCGCTTACTCTCCCAGAAAAGAATTTTCCGTATGGATTAACCTGCTGTGTTTCTTTCGGTTCTTGTGCCTTTGGCTGAACTACTTTAACTGTGTCTTGTCCTTGTTTTGCGATGTGATCCGGTTGCTTTGGTTTTGGCTGCGGCGAATTGAGCCACATCCAGGCAACAAGTACGACAAAGATTAAAACGAAACCAATTGTTGATTGTCGATCCATAATGAATTTACCTTGATTCTACTTGTGAAAAATTAAGGAACAGGATCATACCCGCCCGACGTACTAAATGGATGACACTTAGAAATTCTTCGTAGCGTCAGTCGAAATCCGCAGAAAACTCCATGAGCTTTAACTGCTTCGAGAGAATATTCTGAGCATGATGGATAAAACCGGCAGTGATTAAACGGGAGTAGCGATGATACTGTATGCTGATACAGTCGAATTAGAAAAATAATTACGAGTTTCATTCTTTCGCCATTGGATCATTCCGCAAAAATCATTGAACAAAGGGCAGACAATGCTTGGACTATAGATGAAAATCGCACCATAGTTGGCGCGATTTCTGTGTTCCCATGATACATAAAAACGATTTCAACCAACGTTCCTGAATTTAGTTGTCTAATGAAATCTGTCTTCTTAGCAAGAAACGCCTCTCTCATTAATCTCTTTAATCTATTACGGTGAGCGGCTGTTCTAATTTTCTTTGTAACCGTGTAACCAACGTGCAAAGATGTTTTTAATGAGAGCGATGATGACACAAAAGCTTTTATGGGCTGCTTTTCATACCTCTTGCCTCGAGTAATGACTCTCGTGAACGTTCCAAATCCGCTTAGGATTTCAATTGATGGTTGCATAGGAGGCATGTGGCCCCTGTTTTCAGGCATATTTTTTTCTTATCGCTCATCGCTAACCGTGAGCTTTTTTCTACCTGTTGCACGTCTCCTGTTAATTACTTTTCGCCCGTTTTTTGTTGCCATCCGCGCACGAAACCCGTGTGTATTTTTTCTTTTCCGCTTGTGAGGTTGATACGTTCGTTTCATATGATTAGACTCTTTCTTGTTCTGCGGTTTACTTTTTTTAATTTAGGTAAATTTACAAAAATAATGGCCTACAAACAAGGAAACTTGTACAAAGAATTTCTTCCATAACTTAAAAAGAGAAAAAAAATATTAATTGTAAAAATTCCACTTGCATGCTTCAATCATTGGTGCTATTATTAAGCCCACTTGTTATGTCGATCAGCACTGTTGATAACTTGTGGAAATAGATGATGTGTTCATGATCGCTTTTGCTGATTTATCAGTTTACCCTGTTTATTGTGTAATTATTGACGACTTTTAATCCAACTGTATTCTGTGCACATAATTGTGGATAAGTTGTGTTTACTGTGATTTCCNNAAAACTTGGGAACAATGCTTAACAATAATTAAAGATCAAGTTTCGACCTTGAGTTTTAAGACATGGTTTCAGCCAATTGTGCCTGTTAGATTGATCGAAAAAGATTTAACCGTGCAAGTGCCAAGTCAATTTTTTTATGATTGGCTTGAAGAACATTATAATACATTGCTTCACAATACAATCACAGCGGTTATTGGTGAAACGAGTAGTCTTTTTTATATTGTTACGTCTGAGGAGCATCCATCTGCTCCTCTAGCGAATTCAGGTTTTGACCTTGTTTCTACAACCATCGATTTCGTACGTACACAGCCGTTTGCGCCTCATGTTCCGCTCAGAACAGAAAATTTGCAATCTATCAGAAGTAATTTTAATCCTCGTTATACTTTTGACAATTTTATTAAGGGGGACTGTAACCAGCTTGCCAGGGCAGCAGCCTTAGCCGTTGCAAACAACCCTGGCGGTACATCTTTTAATCCTCTTGTCTTCTATGGTGGCACTGGCCTTGGAAAAACACATTTGATGCATGCGCTTGGAAATCATGCTGCAACCAATGGTAAAGCAAAGCGTATCGCTTATGTATCTAGTGAAAAATTTACAGTTGATTTTGTTGAAGCAATTCAAGGCGACAAAGTAAAAGAGTTTTCTTCATTTTATAGAAGTATGGATTTGTTGGTTGTTGATGACATTCAATTTTTTTCTGGGAAAGAAAAAACACAGGATAATTTTTTCCATACCTTCAATGCGTTGTACCAGCTTGGCAAACAAATTGTTCTTTCTTCAGACGTTCCTCCAAAGGAATTGCGCGGTCTGGATGAACGTTTGATCTCCCGTTTTCAATGTGGGCTGACAGCAGATATTCAACCCCCTGATCTGGAAACGCGTATTGCTATTCTTCAAAAGAAAAGTGAAGAAAATTCTTTAGAGTTGCCTTCAAATGTTGTTGATTTTATAGCAGCGAATGTTAAAAAAAATATACGTGAATTAGAGGGTTGTCTAATTAGCCTTTTTGCTAGGGCGTCTTTGGAAAATCGCGAAATTGGCATTGATCTTGCAAAAGATGTTTTACGTGTTATCGTAAACGATCTACGAGTACCACTGAGTATAGATCAAATTCAAAAAATTGTTTGTGAATTTTTTGATATTCCTGTCGATCTTCTTCGGGCCAAGACCCGCCGTCAGGAAGTTGTAATCGCCAGACAGACTGCTATGTTCCTTGCGAAAGAGCTCACGAACTCATCTCTCAAAACGATCGGTCTTCATTTTGGAGGAAGAGATCACAGCACGGTAATTCATGCATGTCAAGCTGTTGAGGAGTTTTTAAAAACAGACGGTGTCTACAAGCAGCATCTCGATCAGATACGCCGGAAGATTGAACTCAATGAGTAATATTTATACCGCCATTTAACATAAATTGTAGACAACTGGTGCATTGCTTATTTCTTGTTGTTCATAAAAAACCATAATTTGAGGTTCTATAATCTATATTGATAAATATGTTTAAAACTTAGTTTTTCATCACACTATTCACACATTGATGATTTTGTTTTTGTCCCTGGTTTTATTGTTTTTTTACTAAGATTTAACCGTTGTCCACAGTATCAACATATTTAGTATAATAAGTCTTCTCTCTTTAAAAAACATATTATATTAATAGATACGTTCTGTTGTGTCTCTACTAAATAATTGGTAATTTAATAAAATAATAGACATTGTGATAAAGGAGTTATCGGAATGAAGTTTACCGTAGAAAGTAATGAACTCCAAAAAGCATTGATGAAAATCAGTGGCGTTGTTCCAACGAAATCGACCCTCCCTATACTTGAGAATATTCTTTTCTCGCTCTCAAATAATTTTCTCTTGCTTGTTGCTACAGATCTAGAAATATCAATGTCAGCAATATTAGAAGTAAGAGGGAGTGAGGATGGTTCTATCGCCGTACCTGCAAAAAGAGTTATGGATACTTTGCGGGCATTACCAGAAGCTCAGCTTGTATTTTATGCAGACAGTTCGACAAATAAAATTCGAATGATGACGGAAAACGGTGAATATAATCTTATAGGTGAAACAAGTCAGGATTATCCTGCTGTTCCAGAATTTAAAGGCGAAAGCGAAATTTTATTTGAGGGTTCCCTTATAGGATCAATGATCTCAAAAACAATATTCTCTGTTAGCACAGATGAATTACGTCCGGCAATGACAGGATTACTTCTTCAATTAAAAGACGGCGAAATATGTGCCGTTGCAACAGACGGACATCGATTGGTCCGTGTTATCTACTCAAAAATAGCACAAGCAAAAACACATAAAGATATTATTATTCCCGCAAAAGCGCTTATATTGGTGTCAAAAGCAATTGAAGACGGCACGAACACCCTTTCTTTTAATACAACACACATCAAATTCTCATTTAAGAACTTTACACTTACTTCACGTCTTATTGAAGAGAGTTATCCAAACTATGAGAGTGTAATACCTCTTGAAAACGATAAAAAACTATCAGTAGATAGAAATTCATTATTGGCATCTGTTAAAAGAGTTTCTCTCTATTCAAGCAACACCACACACCAAATACGATTTTCGACGAAAAAGAACGAACTGAGAATCATGGCTGAAGATGTTGACTTTGGTGGTGAAGCGAAAGAGCGGGTTGTATGCAATTATTCCGCAGAGAACATGGAGATTGGTTTTAATGCAACATATCTTATGGATATTCTTTCGCACATTGATTCTGCAGAAGTAGTCTTTAGTTTTAGCAGCTCTGTAAAAGCGGCAATCATTAAACCAACAACCACAAAAGAGAATGAAGATGTTTTGATGTTAGTCATGCCCATGCGTCTTAATATATAATTGAGAACCATGTGTTGTTGTAGCAGAGTGAATAGCCCCATCCTGAAGAGGATTTGGGGCTATCGCGTTGTAAAGAAGGTGGCCTAGACTTGAATCTGCAACGCATTGTACTTGATAATTTTAGGAATCACGGATCTACACTGATTGATTGCTCTCCCGGCATAAATCTTTTTTTAGGCAACAATGGAGAGGGAAAGACAAACATTCTTGAAGGTATTTCCTATTTTTGTCTTGCAAAAAGTTTTTACGCGGCAAGTGATTCAACAGTCTTGAAAATAGGTACTCCCAGTTTTACTGCAGCGGGTAAAATCCTATCCGATAGTGGAGTTGAGTATGAGGTTAAAGTAGAGTTTGATCGAGAACTTGGCCAGAAAACCGTTACGGTGAACAAGGCGAGAGTAGAGAAAGCATCGTCATTGATCGGCTGGTTTCCCTTGGTTATTCTCTCACCAGAGCAAAGCGCGATAACATTTGGATCTCCAGCGGATAGGCGACGGTTTATAGATTTTGTTGTGTCACAATCGAGCAGAATATATTTGGAGAACCTGATAGATTACCGGCGAATCTTAAAGCAACGAAATAAAATCTTATCGGAGATGCAAGCAACGCGCAGTGAAAACGGAGGTACGATTGAACCATGGAACGACAGTCTTATTAGGGTTGGTTCGTCTATCATGAAGAAACGAAAAGAGTTTATTGAAGATTTCCATGGAATAATAGTTGATGCTTATGCGCAACTTTCTGGAGTAGGTGAATGGCCTGAGATTGCATATTTACCATCATTTCAATATACAGAGAACGATGGAGATGTAGTTGAGATATCATTTAAAAAAGCTCTTCAAAATCAATTTTCAGATGAACGCCGCATTGGATACACACTTGTGGGACCACACAGAGATGAGTTTATATTCCAAATAAACGGGCTCCATGCGAAAAATTTCGCTTCGCAAGGCCAGCACAAGACTTTTTTAGTCGCTCTGAAATTGGCCGAATTCCTTTATCTGAAAAACAGAGGCAGTGAAACACCCATCTTGTTGCTTGACGATGTTCTCGGTGAGTTAGACGAATACAGATGCCGGAGACTGCTAGAGGCAATAGCCAACACGGGGCAAGTCTTCATTACTTCCACAGATGAGCATGCTCTCGATGGGTTATCGGTCGCTTCAGCCAATCCACGGAAGTTCTTTGTGAGACAAGGAAGAATTGAACGTGTCGAAGACGCAGCACAGATCAATTAGACCCATCAGTTTCGCACTTGATGATCTGGTAAATAGTTTAGGGATTAAAAAGAAACTTCAGGAATATGATGCGATTATCTATTGGGATTCGGTAGTTGGAAAGCAGATAGCCAAAATGGCAACAGCTACGCGCATTACGCAAGGAGTGTTATTTGTTCATGTAAAAACAAGCACGTGGCGGAACGAGTTAACGCTGCGGAAGAAAGAGATCATTGATAAACTCAATGCCGTTGTTGGACTCGAGGCCGTAAAAGACATCAAGTTTCACTGAATCAAAGAACTTTCAATGGAAGTATAGTGAAAGAAAATAAATCGAAGCAAGCAAAAATAAAAAGCGTTAGTGCTGGTGATTATACAGCCGACGATATTACCGTCCTCAAAGGATTGGAAGCCGTACGTCGGCGCCCAGCTATGTATATTGGCGATGTCAGTGCGCGCGGCCTTCATCATCTCGTATATGAAGTAGTGGACAATTCCATTGACGAGGCACTAGCAGGGTTCTGTAAAAATATCCGCGTGTGCATTAACAACGATGGCTCTGTCACCGTTGAAGACGATGGGCGTGGTATTCCAACCGATATTCATAAAGAAGAAAAACGGTCGGCGCTTGAAGTCGTAATGACCGTACTTCATGCTGGTGGCAAGTTCGACAAAAATTCGTACAAAGTCTCCGGTGGTCTTCACGGCGTTGGAGTGTCGGTGGTGAATGCTTTGAGTGAACTGCTGGAAGTAGAGGTAAGTCGTGATGGTAAAGTTTTCTATCAGAAATACAAAAAGGGCGACGCCATTGCATCTGTAAAAGTTATCGGGAAGGCCGAGCGCGGCAAAACAGGAACCAAAACAACATTCATGCCGGATGGAACAATCTTTAAGAACAGGATTTTTAAATTTGAAACAATTGCTGAACGTTTACGAGAGCTCGCATTTTTGAATTCAGATGTTACGTTAAATATAAAAGATGAACGCAAGAACTCGAAGCAAGAAGAATCCTTTCACTTCAAAGGCGGAATTATTGAGTTTGTGAAGTACATAGATTCAACACGTCCATCTATAATGAAGAAAGTAATGTATGCAAAGGGAGAAGCAAAAGACGAAAACAATCGAACGGTCGAAGTCGAAGTGGCGCTCCAATATAACGATCAATACAATGAAAACATTTTTACCTATGTTAATAATATTAACACACATGAAGGCGGAACGCACCTTGTCGGATTCCGTACAGCGCTGACCCGTACCTTAAATAGCTATGCGTCGAAGAATGGACTGGTGAAAGAAGGCGGAGTGCAGTTGACAGGCGATGACTTTCGCGAAGGATTAACTGCGGTGATCAGCGCAAAGGTGCCAGAACCTCAATTTGAAGGTCAAACAAAGACGAAGCTTGGAAACAGTGAAGTTAAGAGTATTGTAGAATCGGTCTTTGGTCCACAATTATCTAACTGGCTGGAAGAAAATTCACCAGATGCAAAACGAATTGTCGATAAATGTCTGCGTGCGGCAGAAGCGCGAGAAGCTGCACGAAAAGCACGAGACCTCACCCGACGAAAAAATGCATTTGACGGAGGAGGTTTGCCCGGCAAACTAGCCGATTGTTCTATCAACGATCCAGAACATTGTGAAATTTATGTCGTCGAGGGTGATTCTGCCGGAGGCAGTGCGAAGCAAGGACGCGACCGGCGTTTTCAGGCAATTCTTCCACTCAAGGGAAAAATTCTCAACGTAGAAAAAGCACGACTGCATAAAATTTTAGAAAACGATGAAATTCGCGCCATTTTTACAGTTATAGGTGCTGGAATGGGCGAAACGTTTGATGCCAGTAAGATCCGTTATGGGAAGATCATCATTATGTGCGATGCTGATGTCGACGGTTCTCATATTCGCACATTACTGTTGACACTCTTTTTCCGTTATATGAAGGAAATTATTGAATTGGGTCATCTTTATATTGCCCAACCGCCGCTTTACAAAGTGAAGAAAGGTAAACAAGAGTTTTATGCCTATGACGAAGAAGAGCGTGACGAGATCATCAAACGCTTGAAGAATGAAAAGAAAAGTAAAAATGAAAAAGAAGAACAGGAAGAGCCGCCGGCTGTCACGGAAGAAGGCGCGATAGTGAAAGAGACCGGTATGGTGATCTCGCGATTTAAAGGCCTTGGTGAGATGAATCCTGAACAACTGTGGTCCACAACAATGAATCCAGAGACACGAACGATTTTACAGGTGACAATTGAAAATGCCGCAGATGCTGACCGCACGTTTTCAATTCTCATGGGCGACGAAGTCGAACCGCGGCGCAACTTCATTGAAAAAAACGCAAAGTATGTGAGAAATCTTGATGTTTAATAAGATCCGCACAGTCGTCGTTAATTTCCAAACACCTGATCTTTTAAAAACAGCAATCGAATCGTATCGAAATTTTTATCCAACATCACAAATAACGATTATAGATAACGGGTCAAAGGATAATTCGAGGGAAGTCATTGAGATGATGCGTCGAGGTATGCCGAACTATACGTCAACCCTATTTCTTGACTCAAATATTTATCATGGTCCGGCAATGAATCAGGCAATGAATGAGGTGAAAGAGGAATATGTTTTTTTCCTTGATTCGGATACAGAAATAAAACAAGGTGGTTTTCTCGAACCAATGCTGGCAGAACTTGAATCATCGGTAATCGCCTATGGAATTGGGCGGCAGATAACGGTTAATAAACGGGGATTTTTAGCTGAGACTGGAATTACAATACTTGCGCCGGCCTATATGATGCTACGCCGTCGTTTATATCCAGATTTTCCACCATTTGAACATCATGGACAACCCGTATTAAAGAATTTCATTGCAGCACAGCAAATGGGATACACCTTAAAATCTTTTCCCATAGAAAATTTTATTAATCATCGGTGGCGCGGAACAGCATCTCGCTTCGGTTATGGATTGGGATGGAGAGGAAAAATTGATTTTATTTTAAATAAACTGGGATTTTAACTTCATAGAATGAAGCACAAGAAAAGATAATCCATGGCAACAGTAAACGAAAAAACAATACCGGTAGACATTGAAGATGAAATGAAAGGNNAAGAAAAGCGCACGCATCGTTGGTGAAGTGCTTGGCAAGTATCACCCACACGGTGATACAGCGGTGTATGATACCATGGTACGTATGGCTCAAGATTTCTCTATGCGGTATATGCTTGTGGATGGGCAGGGGAACTTCGGATCGGTTGACGGCGATTCACCTGCAGCAATGCGTTATACAGAAGCACGTCTCACCCGCATTGCAGAAGAGATGTTGAAAGATCTAGAGAAGAACACCGTTAATTTTACTCCGAACTTTGATGATACATTGCAGGAACCAACGGTTATGCCATCAGTCGTTCCCAATCTGCTGTGCAATGGTGCCAGCGGTATTGCGGTCGGCATGGCAACCAACATCCCGCCTCACAATCTCCGTGAGGTCGTCGACGGTTGCCTCTCCTATATTAAAGATCCAACTATCAGCAATGAAAAGCTGATGAAAAATATTCTCGCGCCGGATTTTCCGACAGGCGGCATCATTTATGGATATGGAGGCGTGAAAGATGCATATACGACAGGACGCGGTAAAATTATCGTGCGTGCAAAAGCGAATATCGAGACGAGCAAAGGAGAACGTCAACGAATTATCGTTACAGAGTTGCCATATCAAGTCAACAAAGCATCGCTCATTGAGAAAATAGCAGACCTCGTCACAGATAAAAACTTAGAAGATATATCCGATATACGAGATGAATCTGACCGCGATGGATTACGGGTCGTGATTGAACTCAAACGTGAGGCAAATGCTGAGGTAGTGCTCAACAATCTCTATAAGCATACACAGATGCAGACAACATTCGGCGTCAATCTCTTGGCATTGGTAGATGGCCGCCCTCAAGTATTGAAATTACGTGAATTTATTCAGCATTTTATTGAACATCGCAATGAAGTCGTTGTTCGCCGAACAAAGTACGATTTAAATGAAGCCGAAAAACGTGCACACATCCTTGAAGGGTATATCATTGCGCTCGATAATATTGATGAAGTGATTGCACTCATCAAGAAATCGAAAGACGTGGAAAGCGCGCAGCTTGGCTTGATGAAGAAATTCAAGCTTTCAGAGATTCAGGCGAAAGCAATTCTCGATATGCGTCTCCAGCGGCTGACCGGTCTTGAGCGCAAGAAAGTGGAAGATGAATATCGAGAGATGATCAAGCTCATCGAAAAGTTGAAGACAATTCTCAAGAGCAAACAGCTTCAGATGAAAATCATTGAAGAAGAACTGAGCGAGATAAAGCAAAAATATGGTGACGATCGACGTACCGAAATTATTTATAAAGCCGAAGAATTCCGCATTGAAGATATGATTGCAGAAGAAGAAGTTGTGGTAACGATCAGCCATGGCGGTTTCATAAAAAGGTTTCCTGTGTCAGGGTATCGGAGGCAATCACGCGGCGGAAAAGGGGTTACTGGAGCAGCAACACGCGAAGACGATTTTGTGGCACATATGTTTATCGCCAGCACTCACAACTATGTGCTTATTTTCACGAACAAGGGTAGGTGTCATTGGTTGAAGGTGTTTGAGATTCCGGAGGGCGGAAGAACCACCAAAGGCAAGTCGATCAACAATTTAATATCGAAGGATCCAAACGAAGAAATTGCATCGTTCATCGCCGTAAAAGAGTTCGATGAAAATCATTTTGTCTTCATGTTTTCAGAGCAGGGGCTGGTGAAAAAAGTGGTGCTTTCGGAGTTCAGCAATCCGCGGCGAAGCGGCATTGTAGCGGCAAACTTGAAAAAGGGAGATCAATTGACAGATGTGAAGCTGACTGATGGTGTGCAGGATATTGTCATTGGAACTTATAACGGTCTCGCTATTCGCTTCCATGAAAACGAAATTCGTCCGATGGGACGGACAGCAGCAGGTGTGCGCGGCATTCGATTGGGGAAAGACGACAAAGTTGTTGGCGCAGTAAATTTGCAGAGAAAAGGAACATCGATTCTTGTCGCAACCCAAAAAGGATACGGCAAGCGTAGCGAAGAGGGTGAATACCGCACGAGCCACAGGGGCGGCAAAGGAATCTTCACGGAAAAGACATCTGATAAAACCGGTAAAATGGTAGCAATCAAAGAGGTTGTCGATACAGACGATGTTGTTATTGTTACCAGCGATGGCATGGTCATTCGTCAACATGCTGCAGATATTCGTGTTGCTGGACGAAATACACAAGGAGTGCGTCTTATCCGATTAAATGAGGGAGACACCGTCGCTGCTGTTGCTGCGGTTGTTGCTGAGGAGGAAGAAGATAAACAACTTGCCGAAAAAGAAAAAACCCTTGCGAACGAAAAATCTACCCCACCAGTTAAAGCCGACGACGGAGGAAAGGGAAATCTAAAACAGGAGAATCTGGTTAATCCAAAATCCGATAAAACAGAAAAGAAAAAACAATTACCGCCGATAAAGACCGAGAAACAGAAGAAACTAGTTATTTCGAAAAAAAGTGAGAAGAAAAAAAAGGGTAAAAGAAAATAAACTCTTTTCTCAAATTTTTTAGGTGGTTTTTTACTAGACGCACATCTTTATACGTTTATTTAAAAATCTTCTTTAAGGCTTCTTTCGCTTTTTTTGTAACATCGTCTGTTTGTTTCTTCTTCTCTTGATCAATGCGATTCTCAATTTCTTTCTTCTTAGATTCTACCAAGGCAAGTTTTTCATTCACCAAGGTCTCATATTCTTTCAGTTTGCCCATCACCATTTCGCGTTTTTCATTGTAAAGCTTTTCAACCTCTGCACGTTTTTCGGCTATCTTTGCATTCAGTTTATTACGGAGATCATTTTGAATTTTAGCAATTTCATCACCAAGGACTTTTTTGGTTCGGGACGCAAGTTGGTCGTCAAGATCTGTGGCAAATGCGACATCAAACTTATTCTCATTGCGCCACATATGCAAGTTGACATTGAAGCCCTTGATAGAAGCAAGCACATCACGTACAATCCGTTCCACGAGACTGCTCGGTTCGTGCTGGAAAACAATAGTCAAGTTATTGAAGACGATCTTCGTGTTTGACTCAAAGTGGTTGCCGGGCACGACAACAATAATGGAAGCATCTGCAAAAGCGTTGGTAATTTTAGAAGGCAGGAAATCCGAACGGCCGAGAGACATTTCTTTGACTGGCAATCTCGTCAGAAGAGCCTTGTAATTATCTACCGCCAACTCCTTGCGTCTATCGAATGAAGCTCCAAGAGATAATGTTGTCGTTCCACCCTTTGTAGCAGATAAATCAACGGTCAGCGGATATCCTGTGATTCGCTGGTCATTTGTGATATTGAGAACCTCGCCCTTCGCATAAAAATATTGAGGATCCTGTGCTTTATCTGTACCGCCAGAGATAAGAATTTTTTTGATCCAGAATTTCGGATACGATCGTTCTACGGGGAAATGAATATTTTGACCCTTGAAGCGCGCCGGAGTTTCTATAGGCGGTTCGTCTGAGGAGTTTTGAATCTTGCTCTTTGCCATATCTACGTATCCCAGATACTCGTACGCTTTCTGCAGAAGATCTTTGCCGAGCACCATCTCAGCAATTCCCTTCATCGAGACATCCGGAAGATGTGCCATGCTCATGACATTTCGAAAATCCTGAGTTGCAAGGTCATCCAAATCTTTGATTGAACCGCTGAACATGTTCACCCCATCGGTCAGAGTCATCTTTTGATTGTTGAATGTGGTTTTTACTTCATTCACTGTATTCAAAATGCTCTTTGCATTGTTCAAAGCATCGTTGGCAGCTTGAAGAGTCTTGATATTACCGAGATTGAGCGCCTTAACGCGCGATTCGATGTCGGTAAGTTTTGATTTCGACTTGTCAACTTCGTCCAATGTCGTTTTCCATTGCACACTTGCATCATTAATTTGCTTTTTTAAGGAATCGACGCGGCGGAACGTAGCAAAATTATTAGGATTCAGTAAGCTGTCAATCTTTAATTCACGTTTAATTTTGTCGAGGTCAAATGATGTCGATGATTTCGAATCCTGCGGTGCGAGAGCATGTTTTGCCTCTTCTGTCAACGGAGGCTGCAATGCCGGTTTCTCTTCCTTTGGTTTCGGAATCGATCCGTCGGTGGTGCGCTTGGTGCCGAGGATGAGATTGTTCATCTCCATTGTCTCGATAATGTATTTGCCGCGCAGAAGTTGTCCGAAGTTCAAAGCAAACTTCACTTTACCGGTCTCGAACATATTCTTCCAACCGTCGCTTGGATTGGTAACCTGCAAACGGGCAAACTCAATGCCGATAGGATTCAATGTGACGCGTAAATGATCGATCTCTACTTTCGCGCCAACTGCTTTTTCACCGGCATACTCCAAACCCGATTCTATCCAATTGTCGATGAACAAATAGACAATTATGCAAATAATCACTGCCGGAATAAGGATATAGTAAACGAATTTCTTTCTCATGTTACACCCCCATTCTACGGATGCGCTGGTACGTCTGCACGACCCAGCTTTTGCTGACGACCTGATAGATCTTCATCTTCTCAATCCGCGCACCAATGGTTGTTCGGTACGCAACGACAAACTTCTTCATGCCGAAATAAACGAGAGGAAAGAGAATCACCGCACTGACAAAACTTCCCATCACCACCGTGTTGTAAAAGCGGGTCATCGGTGCAATGGGAGCGTTGTAGAGTGTTGTCCATACCACTTTAAGACTTTCTACATCCACAAGAAGGAAATAGCCGAGATGATGAAAGACCGGATCAAAAATAAATGCGATGAGGCTAAACACCAACAACGAGAGAGTTGCGGCCGATAAATTGACATCCAGCACCAAGATGACCAGCCAGACCAGCAATCCCTGGAGTGTAAGCATTGGAGATAGACCGAGAATAGAACCAAGTGCAAAACCACCAGCAACCTGTGTCGGAGTTTGTCCTTCACGAAGGATTTTGATAAAGTTTGCAACAAGTTTGAGCCAGAACATAAGAGAAGACTCCTCATGGTTAGGTAATCAATAATACGAGAATCAAGATAGTAGTTCAATAGAAATGATTCAAGAGGTGACAATTAGATAGCATTCCAATAACAGACCATTTTAATTACATCCCTTGATGACAAGGAATGTTTTGCCTACCTTCTATATATACTGACTTTAATCGTAATGAAATTGAGTAACTCTACGAAATAATCATTAAATATTCTCTCGGCCGGCGCTAAATAATCAAGAGAGGTCACATGAATAATTGGTGTATTGGTGTATTAAACGATAAACAATTAAGAAAAATTGTCGAAGAAAAATTCATTTTTAATTTTAAATTAAAAAGAGAAAAAAAAGGGCGAATTCAAGGGATCGATGGCTCTTCTTTAGATTTGCATTTATCTGATCAGGCATGGGAAGTGAGTTCCACTTCAAAATTACCACAGGATTATACTGTTGAGAAGTTGATTAAAGAACGAAATGGGAGGGAATTTTCTATTTCAAAAGAAACCTTGAAAAAGGAACATATCTATATCATAAGAATAGAAGAAGAACTAGCTTTTGATAAATTTCCAGGAAGAAACGGGTTATATGGGTTTGCATCGGGAAGAAGCAGTATTGGGAGATTGGATGTTCTAACAAGATTGATAGTGAATAAAAGCGCCAGATATGATTTAGTCCCTGCCGCATACAGAGGACCATTGTTTTTAGAAGTTGTTCCTTTATCATTTGAAATAATTCTAGATAAAAATATTTCATTAAATCAATTAAGAGTATTTCATGGTAAACCATCATTATCAGAGTTTAATCGCAAGGAATTATATGATTGCTCCCCAATGTTATATGATAATGATGGATTACCATTAGTAGCAGATCCCGAATTATTATGTGTAAATCTTAAACCTGACCCACAGAAGAAAAAGGAAAAAATTATTGCGTTTAAAGCAATAACAAAAGAATCTCCTAAGATTATAGATATTACTAAGGGAAAGAGATCTCATAATCCAAGAGACTATTTTGAAGCTGTTAGACAGGACAAAGAAAAAGAAAGTCTATTGATGGAAAGAAATAAGTTTTATATCTTGAGATCAACTGAGAGAATGTTCCTTCCAAATGATGTAGCTGTAATGGGTGTAGCGTACACTGAAAATTTAGGTGAGCTTAGAATTCATTATGCAGGATTTGCTCATCCAAATTTTGGGAGACCCTCAAAATATGACAAATTTAAACCCATAGGTGCACCATTGATATTTGAAACTCGATGTCACTCTTTCAAAGTAACTCTTCACAAACAGGAACATTTTGCAAAAATTATATACTATAAAATGTCGGAAGCGACAAATACCCCAAGTGGTTATTCAGACCAAGAATTAACTCTCTCTAACATTTTTAAAGAGTGGGAATAATATGTCGCAAACCAAATTGTTTACAGAAATATCTTCAGGGAATGGAAATGGTGCATATTATATTATTAAACTAACCAATGAAGTTACATATTCTCAGCAAACACTAAAAGAATTCAAAAAATTAGTTGGTGAAAGCGAAGATTTGTATCCTGGTATTGAAGGATGGTTTGATGAAAAGGTAATGCCAGGAATTAAAGCAGGTAATCGTTATGCATATCTCGTTATGCATGAAGGTAAACCTATTGCTGAGGCTATAGTAAAACGTGGAGAAAAAACAAAAATATGCAGTTTAAGAATAAGACCCGCTTATCAAAATAAATCGATTGGTCCTTTCCTTTTTGCTGAAATAGCATCTCAAATAGAAAAAACAGCTACTCATGTCCACTTCACCGCTCCAGAAAGCCTAGTTGCAGAACGCGAAGGGATGTTCGAACGATTGGGTTTTGTTAAAATATGTAAAGCAAAAAAAATATATAGACCAGGAGAAGATGAATTTGTATTTCGTGGAGAAAAAGACAATTTTAAACGAAGAGCAGTACGATTACACGTTCTTAGTAAAGAGATTGAAACATTAAGTAGTGTTGATAATAATAATGAAGGGAAAAAATCTTTAGTAATGTCTATACGACCTAAATATGCTAAAAGAATAATTTCTAAAAAAAAGAAAGTAGAAATAAGAAGAAAATTTTCAGAAAAACTAGTTGGTTCAACAGTATTTATTTATGCATCGAGTCCTATGCAAGCAATAGTCGGTGAATCAACAATAACATCAATTGTTCATGCTAAGCCGCGTGATATTTGGGAAGGATACAATGAGCAAATTGGTTGCTCAAAAACCGAATTCAACGAATATTGCCGCGGTGAGCGGATGGTATATGCAATTGTCTTAGATAACTTGTTACCTTATCCCGATCCTTTACCATGGTCGATCTTTTCCGCAGCCTTTGATGCACCTATAAGTCCACCTCAAAGTTATCGATTTTTAAAACCAACCGGTTTTTCATCAGTAAAATCTTTCAAAATAATCGAACCACGAGATTATAAGAAGAGAGAAGCAGAACAAATTATTCTTTTATAAACATATAATTTTCTGCAATAGCTCAACCATTATAACAATCTTGCAATTCAATAATAATTAGTACTGGACTGGATTGAAAGTTATAGTTTGATTTTGTACAGAGTATTCATTGTACAAAATGGGCATAGCCAAGTTCCGAGCATTGAACGAGTTAAAAGCGTTTCGAATATTTTGCCAAAATATTGTTGTTTGTCCTTTTGTATCAAACTTCTTCCGCTTAAGCCTATTACTTCCTAAATTAGGAATTTCAAGCGCAACAATAATAGGTTGAATATTTGTATTCGTTGCACCATGAATATATTGTTGAGTCCAATTAACATATTTGAAAATCTGATGAATAATATTGGGGTTTACTTGTTCATCCTTCAACTCTATAATTCTATGTTGATTAATATTCCCTTTTAGATTAAGTGTGCAAAAAATATCAATGCTACGCATTCCGACACCACATTTAACTTCATTTCCAAGCCATATAATTTTGTTAGCCTGACCAGTTATTTGATCAAGAGATAAATTTATTCCTAATCCTGCATTCTCAGTAAAATACGCCTGCAAGTAAATTTCAAATGCTTTACCTGCTTGAGCAAGTGAAAATATCTTTGTAATAATTGGTGGCGCTGAGGTTAATTGTCCGTTGTATTGCTTACGACCAGCAGGTACAATTTGGATTTTTTGAGAAGACAGAGAATATGTAAAACCATCTGTTGGGCCATATTGAACAGATTGATTATTATTGGCTTGACGAATCAAGTCCATAAGTCTATCAGATTCAGTATTAGTTAAAGGTGTACATCCGCGCCATCCCTTTAATTTGCGGTATATTAAACTCCAAAGAATATTAATTGAATGCCTCGGAAGATCATCTAAAGCCCGATATTCAACAACACCATTTGTGTAAACATCCGCAGGTTCAATTCTCACACGATAAATTAATTTTTTCCCTAGACTATTTTCAAGAAATGTAGGATTAGCTGAATCATAAATTACAAGTGGTTTAAGATCAGAAACTATAAAAGCACCATAAAAGCCACCATCTAAACCACTCTTTTCATTTGTCTGTAGATAGAAAATAACCCGATCCCCTGGTCTAACCCTTTGTATGTCTGCAAGTAATCCAATATGTTCGTTAGCATCAGCTGCTCCAGTCCCAGCGAAAAGATATTGAAGGTGAATAGGAAAAGAATGTTCGTCAACGATGAAAACATGCGTTTTCATTTAGTTGTTTTCTTGAAAAGAAAAATATATTCGTGTTTAAAAATATAAAAACCTCCGACTAATGCACGATATCGCCAAAGTTCTTTTTGATTTCTCTTTCCTTTTGTTTCCTCAAAATTCTTCACAATAATCGATTTTAAAGAATACTTCCTTTTCAGCACTTCTTGCATCGTATAGAACCCAAGAGGGATCCAATTCCCTGCTGAATATTTGTCTCCAATGACGACTGCAAAATATCTTCCTTTATCCAATACCGGATAAGTCGCATCGACCACTTTTCCAAACATCTGTAAAAAGTCTTCAATTGAAGCAGCATTTGAAAGGTCTCGCTTATCTTCGCTAAACTTGATGATGTCCCAATAAGGAGGGTGCATAATCAAGAATTGTACGCTCTTGATTTCTCGCTTTTTGATTTCTGCTTTAAAATCCAAAGTTGAACTATCGGCTACAATGATTTCAGATTTTGCAGAGAATAAATCTTCTTCTTGTTCAACCGCTTTTGATGCAGATTGAGCGACTTTTTTCTGAAGCTCTACTCCAACTCCATTTCTTCCAAGTCTTTTACTCTCAATTAAAGTTGTTCCACTGCCGAGAAAAGGATCCAAAACCCACTCACCCTTCTTCGTGTATCGCTGAAGCAATTGGTGGGGAATTTGTGGAATAAAATTCCCCCAATAACCAGCATTGTGTACTCCAGATGAATCGCGTTTATCTAAGTACCAAAGGCTATCAGTAAAAATATCGCCATATTCTTTCCAGCGGTTAAGATTTAAATCATTAATTTTGCCTGTTTTGATTTCAGAAATATTTTTAACAAGTCTTTGCAGATAATACTTGGTTCTCTCGAGAGTTTTCGTCTCTAATATCTGATTCAAATCTTTCAGTAAAACATCCTTATTCAATTGAGTAGCGGATCCATTTACTCGTATATGGATTTGTCCGATAGATGTGGCGGGATGTATCTGAACGTTTTCTGAAATCTTGTTTATAGATTTCTTAATTTGAGGTAGATGGTCTTCTTTGAGAAGGTTCTGTACTTTATTTAATATGTCTAAATAATTTGCGTCCACTACTTTGTAAAATAACGGAATTCTCATTGAAAAGCCATGAAGAGATAGAAAGAAAAAGATGCTTCGTATTCACATTTCTTTCAAAGAATTGAAAATCAAACAAGAAGTCTGTATTATGGCAGTGATAAAATTCATTTTAATGAGATGAGATTATTATGAACTCTCAAACCAACGCCATCCTCACGACGCTCTATTCTAAAGCAAATCCGAAGAATGTTGAGGGAATGGCACGGTTCGGGATAAAAAGTACAGCCAAAGTGCTTGGCATATCAATGCCATTTTTACAGTCGCTTAAAAAAAGTATCGGCAAGAATCATGATATTGCACTCGACCTTTGGCAAACCGAGATACTTGAAGCCCGGATTCTCGCAGCTTTCATTGCTGATCCGAAACTCATGAAGAAAACGGTCATAAACCGCTGGGTGCGCGACTTCGATAACTGGGCAATCTGTGATGGTGTGTGTCTGCATTGTTTTAGATATACTCCATTTGCGCATAATCTTGCAACAACATGGCCGAAACGAAAAGAAGAATTCATCCGCCGGGCAGGTTTCACGATGATGGCGACACTTGCAGTTGGAGATAAGAAAGCTAAGGACAGGGTGTTTCTTCGATATTTATCATTGATCAAGAAGTATGCAACAGACGAACGCAACTATGTGAAGAAAGCAGTCAATTGGGCGCTCAGGCAGATCGGAAAGCGGAATATGAAGCTCAATGCTGCCGCGATCAAGACAGCACAGGAAATTCAGGAATTGGATTCCTCCGCTGCAAAGTGGATTGCAGCGGATGCGCTGCGGGAACTAAAAAGTTCAAATGTTCAGAAACGCTTACACGTTATATCTCAACGCCTAAAAAAAAGGACTGGTAGAAAAGCAAATCCATCTGAGTGATCCATGAATATTGAGAGCCTAACTCATTCCAAGATATTTTCTTGAAGTATTATACCAGTGTTCATGTATCCCTTAATATTTTCTTTGCTCTTGTATAATAATTTCCGACCTTTAAATACAAATAGAGTCCTTGTCACCTTTAATAAGGAGAAATCCATGGTTATCACCCTACTGTTGACAATGCTTTTCATGGTCAACCAGACAACAGCATCCGGCATCGATATGCCATTCCTCACTGGTATTAAAAACACGGACGATTTCACTAAACAACAAGAAAAACATTTAACTCAAGCAAAAGCAGCGCTCGATCAGTTGCTCGCCGTGAAGGAAAAACGTAGTATCGAAAATACGCTGGCGCTCTATGATGAAATTCTCATCCACCTCGACGCAGTGTCCAACCAGACGAGCTTGCTGCAGAATGTGCATCCGGATGGAACGATGAGAACAGCAGCGGAACAGTTCAGTCAAAAAGCATCTGCTTTTGCATCAGAACTCTCACTCAATCGTGCAGTGTACGATGCACTTTCAGCAACCGATTGTTCCAAGGCGGATGCAAAAACAAAATTCTATGTTGAAAAGACTCTGCTCAATTTTCGTCTCTCAGGTGTTGATAAAGACGATACAACACGAGCAAAGATCAAAGCTCTGCGTGAAGAACTTGTAATCATCGGTCAGGATTTCGCACGCAATATCCGTGAAGACGTTCGTACAGTACGTATCACCGATGTGAAAGAACTCGACGGGCTGCCGCAGGATTATATCGACCGCCATAAACCCGATTCAAGCAGCGTGATCACTCTCACCATCAATTATCCCGATGCCATTCCGGTCTTCACATATGCAAAAAGTGAGAATGTACGCAAGCGGATGTATATGGAATATAACAATCGTGCATATCCGAAGAACATAAATGTGCTCAATACGATGATCGCAAAACGGTATGAATTAGCGAAGCTTCTTGGCTTCGCAAATTGGGCATCATATATCACTGCAGACAAAATGGTCGGGAGCGAAAAGAACGCTTCGGATTTCATAGAAAAAATTGCCGCAGCATCGAATGATCGTTCCCTCAGAGAATATCAAATGCTTCTTGATCGTAAGAAACAGGATGTACCAAACGCAACCACAGTGAATGCATGGGAATCCGGCTATTATTCTGAGTTAGTACGAAAAGCAAAATTTGATTTCGACGGTCAAAAAGTTCGTCCGTATTTATCTTATGACCTGGTAAAACAAGGTGTGTTGGATGTCTACAGCAAACTCTTCAGTGTCGAATTCCGATTGAATACAACAGCTCCAGTCTGGGATCCTTCAGTTGATTGCTATGATATGTACGATGGTGGAACGCTTGCCGGCAGATTCTATCTTGATATGCACCCACGGAAGGATAAATTTAATCACGCGGCAGAATTTGGTGTACGCAACGGTGCTGCAAATAAGCAAATTCCCGAAGCAGCGCTGATATGCAACTTCCCGGGCGGTGAGAAGGGCGACCCGGGGCTCATGGAAGACAGCGACGTTGAAACATTTTTTCACGAGTTTGGTCATTTGCTCCATCATTTATTTGCCGGTCGACAGCAATGGATAGGTGTAGCGGGGATTTCCACCGAATGGGATTTCGTCGAAGCACCATCGCAGCTGCTTGAAGAATGGTCATGGGATGCAAAGACATTGCAGACCTTCGCAAAACAGTATAAAACGAATGAACCGATTCCTGCGGAGCTTGTAGCTCAGATGCGCCGTGCAAGTGAATTTGGCAAGGGATTACAAGTGCGCACCCAAATGTATTATGCGAAACTTTCGCTTTCATGTTATGACCGGGACCCTAAGCAAGTCAATACAGATGAATTCGTGAAGACACTCCGTGAGCGATATACACCGTACAAATATGTCGAAGGGACGCATATGCAGACCGCCTTTGGCCATCTCGACGAATATTCGGCGATCTATTATACGTATATGTGGTCGTTGGTCATCGCGAAAGATTTGTTCACTGCTTTCAATAAAGAGAATCTCCTCGATCCTGTGATTGCAAAAAAATATAGAGACGCAGTGTTGGTTCCTGGTGGCTCACTACCTGCGGCTCAACTGGTAAAAAATTTCCTGGGCCGTGACTTTAGCTTTGATGGCTGGAAGAAGTGGATAGAGAAAGAATGATTCTGAAAACGTAAAGTTTCTAAGTGATGATTATTATTGGATAGATGATGACAGGGGTTCGATTTATTGAACCCCTGTTTTTATTTTCTTATTGGTTGTGTTGGTCAGATGGTATTCAATCCCTTCTTGAGGGACTTTACATAATAGCCAATCTGTGTTATTGAATTTCCTTGTGCAATTCTTTGTATCAAAGCGCTCCCGACAATAACACCATCTGCATGGAGAGCGATGCGCTGAGCATCGGCCGGAGTTTTGATACCAAACCCTACCAACACTGGGTTCTTTTTTGTGTTACGCTTCACACGTTTTATATAAGAATTAATATCGCCAACGCTTGATCGGCCCGTAACTCCTGTCGTTGAGACACAATACAGAAATCCTGTTGAGACTTTATCGATCTCTCGAATTCGTTTTTCCGGTGTAGCGGGACTAACAAGAAGAATGTCGGCAATATGATGTTTTCGAGTGAGAAATAAGTAACGAGCCGATTCTTCCAACGAAACTTCCGGTAGAATGATACCGTCAACACCGGCATTTCTTGCATCGGCAAAGAATTTCTCTCCACCGTAGTGAAGAATGGGATTCAAATATCCCATCAGTACCAGCGGAATATTCGAGTGATTCCGAATTTCATTCACCTGTCCTAAAATGCGCTCGAGAGTAATTCCATTATTGATTGCTTGTTGTGAACTTGCTTGAATCATAGGCCCATCTGCGAGCGGATCGGAAAAGGGCATGCCGAGTTCAATGATGTCAGCACCGGCTTGAGCAAGCTCCAACACCAGCGATATTGTCGAATCTATTTTTGGATAACCGGCAGTGAGAAAAAGGACGAGAGCTTTTTTCTTTTGTTTTTTCAAAGAGTCGAGTGTCAGAGTAATTTTGTTCATATTAAAATTCCAAGCTCCAATATTCAAATGTCAAACAAACACCAAATTTCAATCATCAATTTTTTTCTATTGGAACTTGTTTGAGATTTGCGATTTGATCATTGATTATTTCCTGCATATGTCATCATATCTTTGTCTCCTCGGCCGGAGAGATTGACGACAATAACATCTTTCTTGGATGTTGTGGGCATAAGTTTTTCCAGGTGCGCAAATGCGTGCGCTGATTCCAACGCAGGAATAATCCCTTCTAATCGGGCCAGCAGACTTGCCGCTTCAAGTGCCTGGGTATCGGTAATGGATACATACTTCACTCTGCCGAGGTCTTTCAATGCACTGTGTTCTGGTCCGACTCCGGGATAATCAAGTCCCGCTGAAATCGAATGCGCTAATTCTACTTGTCCATTTTTATCCTGCAGCAAGTAGCTGAACGAGCCATGCAAAACACCCGGCGTCCCTTTGGAAAGTGTTGCAGCATGTTGTTGAGTATTCAAACCGCAGCCGGCTGCTTCCACACCGATCATTTGAACATCTTCACGGATGAATGGATAGAATATTCCCATTGCATTGCTGCCGCCGCCAACACAAGCAACGAGTATGGAGGGAAGTTTGCCTTCACTTGAGAGTATTTGTTTCCGCGTCTCTTTACCTATGACCGATTGGAAATCACGGACCATCATAGGGTACGGATGTGGGCCAACCACCGAACCGATAATGTAAAACGTGTTATCAACATTTGCAACCCAATCACGGATAGCTTCACTTGTTGCATCTTTGAGTGTGCGACTTCCCGTCGTTACCGGAACAACTTCAGCACCCAACATCTTCATCCGGTGCACATTTAATTCCTGCCGATGGATATCTTCTTCTCCCATATAGACGACACATTGCAATCCCATTTTTGCTGCGACCGTCGCCGTGGCAACTCCGTGCTGCCCGGCTCCCGTTTCTGCGATAATACGTTTCTTGCCTGCGCGTTTTGCAAGCAGGATCTGTCCAACGGTATTGTTGATTTTATGCGCACCGGTATGACAAAGATCTTCGCGTTTCAAATAGATTTTGCCGCCACCGTAGTACTCAGTGAGTCTATTGGCGAATGTCAACGGTGTAGGACGACCGGCATATGTGCGAAGCATTGTTACAAATTCTTTTTTGAATTTCGCATCTTGTTTTGCTTCGCGGTACAATTCATCAAGCTCGAACAATGCTTGCATTAATGTTTCGGGTACAAATCTACCGCCATAATCTCCGAAGTAACCGCGCTTATCTGGGTAATTATAATGTTGGATTTGATTTTTTGCTGAACTCACTGTTTCATCTCCTCATTTCATTTATTCATTCTGCAGTGATCGAATTGCTTTGAAGAGCCGCTCAAGTTTGTTTTTATCTTTCTTTCCCGGTGCAGACTCGACTCCGCTGTTCACGTCTACTGCATACGGTTGCCCCTTTTTCACCGCTTCGGCAATATTCTCAGGTGTCAATCCACCGGCGAGTATGATGCGTCCGTATGCCTTCGCCTTAACTGCAACATCCCAGTCGAACGTTTTCCCTGTGCCGCCAAGAGCGCCATCGACATGAGTATCCAACAAATATGCCGATCCTTTATATCGCTGGAGTGTTTCCAGATTAAACTCTTTATCCACGCGGAATGATTTATAGACCGGTACCGGGAATTTTGCCAACTGCTTTGGCGATTCATTACCGTGAAGCTGGACGCAACATATTCCTGTCTCTTCGATCAATTCAAGAATTTCATCGTGCTCTTCATCGGCAACGACACCTACAGGAACAATAAACAGAGGTAATTCCAGAATAATCTTCCGTGCTGAACTGGGACGAATATGTCTTGGACTGGTTTTCACAAAAATAAATCCAAGCGCATCAGCTCCAAGTTCCGCTGCCAGGAGTGCATCCTCCATGTTGGTGATACCGCAAATTTTTACTTTCATGAGCTTTGCTTCCCTGATGGAGTCAGAAGCGCCTTCAATGCTTTGCCCGGATTGACCGCTCGCATTAAACTTTCACCAACAAGTACGGCATGAATTCCATGCGCTACTAAGTGATCAATATCGGCTCGGTTTGAAATGCCGCTTTCGCTGACAATCGTGATATCTTTCGGAATTATCGAAGCTACTCGAAGAGTTGTCGTAACATCAATCGAAAAGTCAGACAAATTCCGGTTATTAATTCCAACGATCTTCACTTGTTTCAGATCGAGTGCTGCCAACTCTCGCTCATTGTGTACTTCGACAAGACAATCGAGTCCAAGCTCGTTTGCTTCGTCATACAAATCGTGCAATTGTTTCGATTCTAATGCCGCAGCAATGAGCAGCACCGCATCAGCGCCGAATGCTTTTGCTTCCGCAAGCTGATAAGAGTCAACGATAAAATCCTTTCGAAGAATCGGAAGAGAGACAGATGCGCGGACATCGGAGATAAATCGAATGTTGCCTTGAAAATATTTCTTATCTGTTAGCATGGAAATTGCGCTGGCGCCGTTTTCCGCATACTCTCGAGCAAGAACAGTGGGATCAAAATCCTTTCGGATAACCCCTTTTGATGGCGATGCTTTTTTTATCTCTGCAATGATGCACATCTCTTCACGATACAGTGCTTTCAAGAAAGAAAAGCATTGACGCTGAAAACCAGGCATCTCTCTGAGTTGTTCCAGAGGAGTTGTTCTTTTTGAGACGGTAACCTCTTGCCGCGTGTTATCAAGAATATTTTCTAATATGCCCATACTCAATTCGTGCTTTGAATCAGTTGCTGCAGTTTCTCTAGTGCTTTTCCGGAATCAATCGATTCTTCGGCTTTCTGTTTTCCCTCTATAATGGTCTTGGTTTTACCTCCAATATAGATACCTAGCGCTGCATTTGCTATCACAACATCTCGCGCCGGACATTTTTTACCTTGAAGTAATTCCAGCGTAATCGCCGCATTATTGGTTTTATCGCCGCCATGGAGATTCTCAAGCGAGTGTAAAGGAAAACCGAAATCTTTCGGTTGCAAGCGATACTCTTTCAACGGTTCGTTCCCATTCACTTCATGAACGATCGTTCCGCTTGAGAGCGTTACTTCATCCAAACCGTCGTCGCTGTGAACAACACATGCCCTTTCAGCTCCAAGTTTCTGCAGAGCGCCGGCGAGAAGCGGAGCGACTTGAGCGTTGTAAACTCCCACGAGCTGGCGTTTTACGCCTGCTGGATTCGTGAGTGGACCAACCATATTAAAAATACTGCGCACGCCTAATTCCATGCGCGGCTTTGCCGCATGCTTCATCGCAGGATGAAACAATGGTGCGAATAAAAATCCTATACCGATACGATTGATGCAAGATTGCACGGTCTCTGCTGAGCATTGAATATTTACACCCAGTGCTGTGAGCACATCCGCGCTTCCGCTTTGACTGGAAACGGAACGATTGCCGTGCTTTGCAACCGTAACTCTAGCTCCTGCCACAACGAATGATGCGACCGTGGAAATGTTAAACGTTCCTGAACAATCACCGCCCGTACCGCACATATCGATCGCGTTCGGGTCTTCGATATGAAGCTTTATTCCATGCTCGCGCATCGTGCGGGCAAAGCCGACAAGCTCATCCACTGTTTCCCCTTTTGCACGCAGAGCAATCAGTATTCCGGCAATTTGTGCATCGGTTGCTTGACCGGTCATAATGGTCCTGAGAGCGCTCGATGCTTCTTCGATGGTAAGATGTTCTCCCGCCAGACATTTTTCTATGTGAGTTTTCATTGGATGTTATAGACCTCCAGCCAGTTGTGAAGAATGTGTTGACCTTCCGGTGTAAGGATGGATTCAGGATGAAATTGAATTCCCTCAATCGGATACTTCCGATGCGTCACACCCATGATAATACCGTCGTGTGTGCGGGAAGAAATTTTGAGTTCATTGGGAAAATGTTCCGGCGAGATAACGAGCGAATGGTAACGCCCTGCAACCAGCGGACACGGAATCGACCGCAGAATGGTTTCGCCTGAATGTGTTACCTCCGATGTACGTCCATGCATCAACGTTGGTGCGTGAATAATCTTTGCGCCAAACGCGAATCCAATCGATTGATGGCCGAGACAAACACCGAGAATGGGGATCGTTGCACCAAGTTTCTGAATGACTTCCACCGTTACGCCGGCATCTTCCGGCCTGCCGGGACCGGGCGAAAGAATAATTCCATGCGGTGAAAGAGCGCCGATTTCATCGACAGACATATCCTGATTTCTAATTACTCGGATGTCTGGCAACATTTTGCCGACCATCTGGACAAGGTTGTATGTAAATGAATCGTAGTTATCGATGACGAGTATCATTTTTGATCTCCCACATGTCCGTTCCCATTATAAACTTTCATCAATCCATTCGATGCAGCGTTCAACGCATCGAGCAGGGCTTGAGCTTTGTTTACCGTTTCTTTGTACTCCAATTCCGGAACTGAATCCGCAACGATCCCTGCGCCCGCTTGAATGGTAAGCATTCCGTTTGCTGCAACAATGGTACGGATGGCTATGCACGTATCCAACGCGCCGTCGAAACCGAGGTAGCCAACAGCTCCTGCGTAAATTCCGCGCCGTACCGGTTCTAATTCATGGATGATTTCCATTGCACGCACTTTCGGAGCACCGGAAACAGTTCCGGCAGGAAAACATGCCTTCAGTGCGTCTAAGCTGGATGCGTTCTCTTTAAGTTTTCCCTGCACTTCAGAGACGAGATGCATGACGTGCGAAAATCTCTTCAGGCGTTTGAAGACCGAAACTTGGACACTCCCGAATTTGCTCACACGTCCAATATCGTTACGTCCCAGATCAACCAGCATCACGTGTTCTGCTAATTCCTTTTGATCGGAGAGAAGTTCTTCTCCCAATAGCGTATCGTCTTCCGGTGTTTTTCCGCGTTTGCGCGTGCCTGCAATCGGCATCACTGATGCAATGTCGTTTTGCACACGCACCAGCACCTCCGGTGAAGAGCCAATGAGTTTTACCGATTTGAAATCGAGATAAAAGAGATAAGGAGAAGGATTGATGATGCGAAGCGCACGGTAGACGGGAAAAGGATCGCCAGAGAACGGCAGCTGCACACGGCGGGAAAGAACGACCTGAAAAATATCGCCGTCGTGAATATATTCTTTCGCCCGCCGNNGTTGAGGGCGATTTTCCAAGCTGAATGAAAATGGACTCGAGCTTTCGTTTCCCCTCGTGATACTGCTCGCCAAGAGGCTGCAGCTTATCAAGGATACAATTGTAGGTGACGGTCATCAGTTGATGCAAGTGATCGAATTTCACCACGATATGAAATAATCCGAATATAGCATCCGGAACATCCTCCTTGGTTGGCGGATAAAGCGGCACTTTTTCTATTTCCTGCACCCGGTCGTAGCCATAGTAACCGAGAAATCCTCCTGCAAATCCCTGTTGTTCCCGGATTGCTACGTTCCGGTACTGGCGCGAGTATTCCTCCAGCACATCGATGACTTTTCCGTGCCGTTGTTCTTTCTTTTTTCCGGATTCGATTTCGATCGTATCGCCTTTTGCTTTAATCAGCAACAATGGGTCGGTGCCGACAAACGAGTAGCGCCCGATCTTTTCATCAGGTTCAACGCTCTCTAAGAGAAATGAAGGAGAGAGGTTGGAACGGAGGCTCAGGTAGATCGACACTGGCGTGTGCAAATCGGCAAGCATCGTTTCCACAAGCGGGATAACCGTGTGTGTGCCTGCAAGCTGCTCAAATTCCTGTTGTGTTATCATAATTTCATATCCATAAAATGTAACTACTCAATACGTTCTTTGCTTAGTCTCCTCCCCTTTTAGGGGAGGATCGAGGGTGGGGTCTATGTTTTTTTGACCTCACCCTAACCCTCTCCTATGAGGAGAGGAAATTATTTTCCAATTTGTAAAAGAATACACTGAGCATTCACCATAAAATAAAAAACCCTTCCAGGGTGATCCGGGAAGGGTTAAGAATACAATTTGCGTATGCTTATGAGTTAACTATCCGTTTTCATACCTGTTCGTTTGGATACACTATTACGCCACCACCAACGGTTATTTGAAGAGACGATATGATTGACAGATTGTAACATACTTTATGTTGATAATATACATGATCCATGGAAAGAAGTCAAGAGCCGAGAGGAAAATTGTTTGGGGGTTAAAAAAAATCTTCGATTTAACCAATATTGAAATCAGCGGAAAGTATAATTCGAATCGGAAAAAAAATCTAGTCATAATACACAGAGAGTTCCCGGGATCAAGGAAATAATGCATTCAGATGTTGGATGATGCCCTTTATTTGACGGAGTACGGATCTGGTTATCGGCTCAACGCAGAAGGGAAGATGCAGTTCAATAACTCATCTCAAAGATGGGTTCATCACCTGAAATAGCGAAAAGGGTTGCTCAATACATCTCTTGATACGCGAATGAGCACTCTTGATGTGATATTACAATACGTGCTCTTCCCGAATTTCAACTGTAACCAATTCCGGTTTTTCATAAAGATCCGAGTAGAATCCGCTTGACTGGGATACAGCAACTACAATCTGATACTGATATGCTTCCTTAATTTTATCGTTCAGAGATTTGACAATCTGTCGAATTTCATCGGCAAGCTTTTCTTTCGATTGACCGTTCATACCTTCGACTCCTTCCTTGATTTTTGTTTATTTTCGTTTGAACGCTTTAAATTCTTTTAAAAGGATTTTCCTAATTTGCGCGATGCGTTTTGCACTCCCCCTTTTTCCGGAAAACAGAAGAGATACATACGATCTGTCTATATTTAGGCGACGGGCAATTTCTGCTTGATTTACTATCAGCTTGATTTTGGCGAAGTTCTTTGTCATGTTTGGCTTAGTCTACGATTGTTGACGCAGTGGAAAGCATAATATAAATTATTATCAATGTCAAGAAAAAAAGTAATAAAAAATATTGTCGCAACGGGATTGGCTGAAAGAGGGAATCGTTTAGAGTCGTGGTGGAAATCGAAGGGCTGGAGTAAAGCAGAATTTGCTCAGCGAATGGGCATTTGGCCGCAAAACGTCAATAAGTACTTTTCCGGTGAGCTTGATCCGACAAACCTCATAGAGCAATTGATGAAGGAAGATTGCGATGTTGTCTGGATTATTGATGATAAGGCTGAAAAAGAACATAGGGGAATTGTATCGGAACCGTCTGCAGAATACGGTAAAAAGAGCGATAGAATTCCCGAAGGAATGAGCGACCAAACAAAGGGACGCGTGAAAAAACTTATTAAGCTCCTTGAGTCGGGACCGGAGAAAACAGATGAAGAAATGTTGGACCTTCTCATTAAAACAATGGAGGTAAGACAAAAGAAAAAAGGGAAACATCGATGAGATACAAGGGAGAGGATTAAAACGATTGGAGATTTATTTCCAACGTTTTTCATATATGCTCGTCAGTTAGTATATTCTCGTAGAATTAACTCATTCCAAAAAACCAGGCTATCCATTTCCTCAGCGTATTCGACGTTTGCCGTAACGCTTTGTTTTCTTCATATATCCAGGGTAAGTTCAGGAGTTAAGTTCCTTCTTGGCAAAAGGTGGATATCTCATTTTATCGCCGTTCTGTCTTTCCGCGTGCGGCTCTTTTAAATTCTCTCTCCTCTTCGTATCGTCCAGAAATCATCCGATAGGTTCCGGTTGGATACATAATCGTACGGAATTGTGAAATATCCTTTTTGTCCCCAACCGGTTCCCCATGAGTTACGGACGATGAATCGCCGTTGTGCTTCGTCATATCCTACGGCGAGTACTGCATGTCCGCCGATGGAGCGTTCGCTTGGCTGCGGCATCTGCACGATGCCGGTCTTCGCAACTTCCTGCGACTCGAAACTTTCGTACACCGTAAAACCGAAGACGAACGGAAATCCCTCAGCAAGACATCTCCGCATTTCGTCAAGTGTAAGAATGCGGCGGTACGAAGTAATCTGGTGATCCAGCGCTTCTTTGTAGCAGGCGGGACCCGGTTTCACGGCAAACTTTGAAATGATATAGGGCCATTTTTTTTCTGCGCAGACCCCTTGATGTTTCAACGTTTTGATTCCGTCACGAATCATTGCCCCTGAATCCGATTTGACGGAGCCTTCGAGTGCACGTTCATTGTAATAAATGAACAGCCGGCTCACGTTCATAAAGGGGACGCGATCCTTTTGTTCAAGAAATTCCAATGCACCGGCAAGAGCATTGCCGGTACAACTTCCGAGATTTCCCTGGTTTTCGACGGGTGAACACGTGGAACGCAAATCTACGTGCTGTGGAATTTTCAGCGTTACAGGACGTACCGCACCGTAGAGAAAATCGCGTTGATCGGGTAAATCCGGTATCCAGCCGTAGCGGAGTTTTTGTGAAGAACTGGTTTTAAGGCGAGAAACAGTTTTACGCTTTGCCATAAGATCCTCTTTGTTAAACTATTGGGTGAAAGGCACAGAATTATTTAAATACTTATATAATGCCCCATTCTGTCTCATGAACAGACAGGTTATCTTGAAGATACATACTGTTTATTCCTTTTCTGGTTCAATACATCGAAGATTGCTTCGTTAAGATGAGATGTTTTTTCACAGTGCTACCACGCAACTTGCTACGAGGTAGTTCATTCATCGGCAATTCGTTTGATTGTTTGGCGCTTCATCACAGAGTTCCTTAATTCTCTTCAAGAAAAACACTTGAAGAATGTTTTTTGGGATAAGATTTTCCGATGACACTCTGCGAAGAAATTAACCATTGGCTACAGCAATAGCAACCCCTCAAGTCCGTTTCTTTTATCCATTTCGGATCCACTGTTTGGTTCGAGACGCTTTGCTGGTTACTGAGAAAAAGGAGTTCTGTTGTATGCTTATGATAGAAAGGAAAGAGATGGAGTCCGCAGACAACGATGTAAAAGCGGACTCCATCATTGTGAGGCGAGGGTACTACTTACTTAATTCCAGATTTAATGTGATCGTAACATCCTGTCCGACTATAAGTCCGCCTGTTTCTATGGTTTTACTCCATTTTAAATTATAATCAAACCGATTAATCGTTGTTGTTGCTTTCCATGCCGAGAGCAAACCTTTATCTGTTTTGAGTGTTCCGTTTAAAACCGCATCGAATATCACTTCCTTTGTAACATCACGCATTGTGAGATCGCCTGTGATTTTATATTTGTTATCGCCGAGATTTTCAAATTTTGTGCTTTTGAATTTGATCTCTGGAAATTTTTCGGCATTGAAAAAATCATCCGACTTCAGGTGCTTATCCCGGGTATCGTTGTCTGTGCTAATGCTCGCAACTTGAATAGTGCCTTCTACGGTCGCGTCTGAGAAATCCTCTTTCTCTGATTTCAGGACGACCGAAAAATTCTTAAAGTTACCCGATACATTGGAAATGACCATATGCCGCACGCTGAATGTGGCGCTGGAATGGACTTTGTCAAATTTCCAATCAGATTGTGCTGTTACAAGTGCGGTCACAGCAAAGAGGGCAAAAAAAACAACTACTAATCTTTTCATGGCAGAACCTCTATAATAAGTGGATATTTGGGTTGAAAAACCTTTTATGGTTTTGTGAAGAGTTAGTTCATAGAAAAATGCATTGGTGTATAGACCGGATTATTATGGAACATCAATTCGACAATTTCGTACTGCATAAATTTGTACAACGGCATCATCCTGAGCGTTGTCTCAACAGCTTCCGACGATGTTGCAAGAAGTGTTATCCACAATGTTTCTCGATCCGATGACAAACTATAACTTGTCAGAATTCCTTTTTCCATCAACCGGCTCACTTCGGTCCGTTGACTCGGAATGAGAGATGCAAATTCTTCGTTAAACGATACAGGAAATTTTACGATGATCATGTATTCATTCATAGATAACTACCATTTTTATAAGTGTACTTGTCATGCCGTACCTTAACAAATTTTTATGCAAGTGTATACGCAAGTAGAATCAGTACTGCACCAACCAAAGCAAAATTTTTCATGAAGTTTACTGTTTCACCCATTTTCGTTTGCGGGTCCTCAACTTTCCACGGCGCATGCATGATTAATGTAACAGGAACAAGAAAGAGAACCAGTGAAATAAATCCAATAATTGGAAATATATTAAGAAGCACGCTCACGCCGCCTATCAATAAAAGCAATCCTGAAAAAGCGACAGAGAGCTTTGGAGATGGAGCGCCCTTGGATTTTGCATAGCCGGACATCATCTCAAGCTTTGTAAAGTGATTCATGCCTCCAAAAATAAAATAACCTCCGAATAATATCCTTCCGATATATAAAAGTGCCGTTTCCATGGTGAATCTCCTTTTCTATTTGTTGAGTACATTTATTTTGTTTCATTTTTACGCTGGGCCAGTTTGAGAGTTTCCTGAATTAAAAAATGCAGTTGTTTCATGAGTTTCGAATCAACCATCGAACCATCCGGCAGAAAAGCTTCGCGTGCTGAGCGAATAAATATTTGCGGCTGAGGTACAAGTTCAACATTTAACGCTGCGAGGACTTGTCGTAGATGGATCTGTGCGCGAAGTGTGCCATTTAAACCATTTGATGCGCCAAAGACAGCCGCTGCTTTTCCTGAAAAAGGATTTGTTTTATCGGAAGCCCAGTCAATGGCATTTTTTAATGGACCAGGTATTGAATGATTATATTCAGGAGTTGCGATCATGAGAACGTCTGCCGCTTCAATTGCATGCTTAAGTGTAACAACAGGTTCAGGAAATCCATGTGCCCGCAAGTCTTCATCGAATACCGGTAATGCAAGTGTTTTTAAATCCATCTCTCGAACCTCCGCGCCCAACTCAAATGCTATCTTCTTTGCAATCTGAAGAGCTTTCCGATTCAATGATTCCGATCTTAAACTTCCGGCTATTGCGAGAATATGTATCGGTTGATTTGCCATACTGCTGTCTTGAGTGTGTTATAGAGAACACTGATTGAAGTTTAAAAGTTTCAAATTTCAAACATTAGTTTAAAAAAAGCTAATGAACAGTTCTTAATTCTGTACCGAGTTTTTTCAGAAGAGAACCAAGTTCGGTTTGTTCAGTTTCTGTGAGCACGGATGTCAATTTTGCCACGTACTCCGCATGCTGGATAAAAATCTGGTTAAACAAGCGGTTGCCTTTTGGCGTTAAATGCACATAAAATGCACGCCTATCTTTTTTGCTGACGGAACGCCGTACGATTCCTTCTTTTTCCAGATTATCCACGACAACAGTCATATTGCCGCCGCTGACAAGGTGCTTTTTGGTCAGATCTCCGATAAGCATTGAGCCAAGGTGTCCCAGACATTCGAGTACACCAAATTGTGCTGGTGTGAGGTTAAATGTTTGGATGTTTGCAGCGGTCAGGTGGCCGAATGTAGCATGTGCCCGTGCTAATTTGACCCAAAGTGAAAGGGCAAGATCGATTTTCTTGCCATATTGTTTTATGGTTTTCATTGCTTCTCCTTTAAATTCAAAGTATTTAACAGCAAGATACTACGGAAAGTTCCCGATGGCAAGGAATGAGTAGACAATCGGTTATGAACGGGAATATCAACAAAAAGGAGCGAGAGAAACCCCGCTCCTTTCTTTTATTAAAAGAATGAAATCCTTATGCTTTGTTTTTGGCAAAGACACGAACCGGCAGAACCATACAATTCAGTGCCGCAAATTGCAGGCGCCGCTGGATTGCATACGCTGTTTCATTGTGGAGAACCTGTTGGTACCAATGTTCACGCTCAAACACCAGCTTGCCAGCAAAGAAAATTGAATGCGGAAATTCTTTTGCAACCTGCGCCGATAATTTTTCTATTTCTTCTATAACGTCGGTTCCTTCGGCAATTCGGTAATCAGAGTTGTACCCCAATTGATTTGCAAACTTGACATATTTTTCAAGGTGATTTTTCTGTTCTTCCCTCATCTCGTCCAATTCATTCTTTCCCTTTAAAGTGCTTGCATCTAAACTCACGACAGAAATAAAAATCATATTTTTGAAGTGATTCGGGAAAAGACGCTGGATAGAAAGAAACGAATGAATTCCCAATCCGCCGTATTCCTTCACCATCAAGACGGCTGTATTTGCATTTGGGGTAGTTTTTTTCTGAACCCACCCTTCCATTGTAGGAATATCCGTAAGAACATCATCGAGTCGTTTAAGGTGCTCTCCGACTTTATTATAATGGCGCTTGACTCTGAGACAGAGCAGAATAAGGAGGGTTGTAATAACTAATGTTACCCAGCCGCCGACTGCGAACTTTTCAAATATGCTCACGGTTAAAATTGAAAGACACAATACAAGACCGATTAAGTGAATTATTATATGTTTCGACCAATCGGGATATTTTTCGCGATTCTTGATCCAATATCTCACCATTCCCATTTCCGAAAGTGAAAAAGTCAAGAATACATTAATTGAATACATAAGCACAAGTGTAGATGTATTGCCTTTGGTAATAACCAGTGTTAGAATAGCCGCAACTGAGATGAGAGCTACTCCATTTTGCATTGTCAATCGTTCAGAAAGCGAAGCAAACCTGCGCGGCAGCCATGAGTCTGTTGCCATATTCCCCATGACGCGCGGGCCGTCGATAAATCCGGTTTGGGCGGCAACAAATAATAATGCCGCTTCAGACGCAAGCGTAATAACAACGAACCACCATCCAACGGGAATATTTCCGATTACCCAGCTGCCGGCGAAGCGATCTAATAGAACTGCATTCATTGTTTTACCGGCTTCCGGTTTAACATGGAAAAGAAGATAACATAGCAGAATTCCACCTGCTGTTACGGCAAGGGATATTGCCATATATGCCATCGTACGTTTGGCGGTGTCAATCTTTGGCTCTCGCATAATTTGGATGCCGTTGGATACGGCTTCTATACCGGTATATGTTCCTGCACCCATCGAATACGCGCGTGCAAATAAACTTGCCATTCCAAGAAGGCCAAGTGTTTTCAAGCCGTTCGAAAAATCTGTGTGCATCGTGCTGGCGACTTGTGTTGCTTCGGTGAGGTGCAATCCGATACCGCCAAAAATGAGAATGACATGTGCGACAAGAAATACTAAGAAGATAGGCATCAAAATAGTTACTGATTCTTTAATTCCGCGCAGATTCAAAATCATTAAAAGACCGATAACTACTGCCACTGCTATAAGTTTATACTGCAGCCAGTATGGCGGAAGAATGCTGAATATTTGATCCAAACCGCTTGCAACAGAAACAGAAATAGTGAGAACATAATCTACTAACAATGCCGATCCGGAAACTACACCAAAATGTTTACCGAGCAGGCGGCTTGCGACCACATATCCACCGCCGCCGTATGGAAAGTGTTCGATAATGCGGGAATAAGCATAAGAAATGATAAACACTGTAAAAGCTGTTGCTAACGCTAATGCAATACAAAGATACGCATGACCTTCCAGCGCGCGGAATGATTCATCCGGTCCATATGCCGATGATGAAAGTCCATCGGCACCTAAGCCTACCCATGCAAGAAATGCGATGAGGGAAATTTGATGAAAAACTCCGGGGTCTTTAATACTGCGGGGTGCGCCGAGAATGGCACGCTTTACTTTAGTAGAAAATCTTTTTTCTGAATCGTCTCCTATAATAGATGAGGGGTCACCGTCTGAAGAACTACCAGTACTGCTATGTTCCATGTTCCTTCCATGTTGTTCGATATACTTGAGTTAATCTTATATAAAGTACTGACTAATTATCAAAAAGGACAAATATTGCAGTTGAAAGAGATAGCATTGTTAATTCTGAAACCTTCGTTTATGCACAAAATACGCTACTTCATCATTTCTTCTTCCCTATCTTTCTCTGTTTTCTCTCCTCGTTTCATAAAACTCTCATTGAAAGCACGACGCAGGGTTCTCATTTTTTATACTTTTTTTATGCGTTCGGCATCTCTTTTTAGACCCCCCTGATTGCTTTTTCTCCAAACCTGTATATATTTAGCATTATTGAAAGGAATCCCTGTTAGACATTTTTATTAAAGAAAGTACTGTATGCCATTACTACTCGTCACATTCGATTCGGACAAACCCGGACAAGAATATTCAAATTTACTAGACCAAATAAAAAGTTACTCCAATGTCCGGCTTTCAAAATCTTCTTATGCCATTATAACGGATAAAACGCCCGGTATGGTCTGCGAAGAAATGAAGCAATATCTCGATATAGATGATGCTATTTTTATCATCAATCTCAAGCGACCGTACGAGGTATTCGGTTCGAAGTTGGCAGCGGATTGGCTGAAAAAGGAATTACGGGATTAATAAAAGAATACGATCAAGGTACCTCGGCGCTATTTTTAAAAAAATCGGGTTCATCCGTTATCAATCTTCTTGCGTTCAATTTCAAATCAAATCATCAGACAGAATTCGCCGTTTTTAATAATATCTTTATACTTCCGGCCTCTCTTTTTAGATTCTGCTGATTGCTTTTATATCTCATCTCTTGCCATATTGAAACCGCAACAATGAAAAGAAATTTTATGAAACAAGAATTTATCATCACTTCGCTTCTGTTTGAAGAAGCGGTTTTAAAAACTCAAAAAGATAACTGGAGGAATTCACTATGATGCTGCTCAAACATCTTCGAACGTCAATCATCGCTATCATCGTGTTTACTTGCCTCACGGGAATATTGTACCCGCTGGCGGTAACCGGCCTTGCGCAGCTGATTTTCCCTAAGAAGGCAAACGGAAGCATGATACTCAAGGACGGAAAAACTTTCGGCTCCGAGCTCATCGGGCAGCCGTTCAGCGACCCGAAATATTTCTGGAGCCGGTTATCGGCTACAGGCCCATTCGCGTTTAACGCCGCAGCGTCATCGGGATCAAACTACGGACCGATTAATCAGGCATATCTCGATGGAGTGAAGAAAAGAATTCAGGATCTGAAAGCAGTCGACTCGTCGAACACGCAGCCTGTTCCGGCGGATCTTGTGACAGCTTCAGGAAGCGGACTTGATCCTCACATCAGTGTTGCAGCCGCACTCTATCAGCTTCCCCGTGTAGCCCGTATCCGAAACCTGAACCAGGATCAGCTTCGTTCGCTGGTGAGTCAATACACCGAAGGAAGACAATTAGGTTTTCTTGGAGAACCTCGTGTGAATGTTCTGAAGTTGAATCTTGCACTCGATGAAACTCAATCCTTATCAGGAGGAAAATAACCATGGACGATATTATCTATATCGGCGTTGCCGTTGTTTTTTTTGTTCTCACGTGGGGACTTCTAAAAATGTGTGAAGTCCTGCAGCCCGAGGCTGATAAAAATGTTGAAGAAAAATCAGGAGGCATTGTATGAGCTTACTCTATATCATTTCGGGAATTATCGCAGTTGGTCTCTTAGCGTATTTACTTGTCGCACTATTGAAACCGGAGATATTCGAATGACACTCAATGGGATTTTACAAATTGCGTTTTACCTCGCAGCGCTAACACTGCTTACAAAACCGCTCGGTGCATTTATGGCTCGCGTGTACCAGCGGGAAAAAACATTTCTCGATCCTGTTCTCGGCCCACTGGAACGTCTCATCTACCGTCTGACAAAAATCAGCCCTGACGAGGAAATGGATTGGAAAGCAAATGCAGTAGCCCTGCTTATCTTTAATTTTGTTGGACTCATCGTTGTCTATGTTGTACAGCGCATTCAACAATTTCTGCCATTGAATCCTCAAGGAATGGCAGCCGTTACTCCAGACTCTTCATTCAATACTGCTGTTAGTTTTGCCACGAATACGAACTGGCAGGGCTACGGTGGGGAAACAACAATGAGCTACCTGACACAGATGCTCGCCCTGACCGTACAAAATTTTATTTCCGCGGCATCGGGGATGGCTGTCCTCGCGCTTTTTATCCGCGGGATCGCCCGTCACTCAGCAAAGACGCTTGGAAATTTCTGGGTCGATATGACGCGCAGTACACTGTATATACTCCTTCCACTTGCTATTATCTTATCGCTTGTGCTCGTATCGCAAGGAGTTATACAGAATAATTCTGCATACGTCTCCGTACCTTTTCTCCAGGCGACAGCAGACACCGGCGGTGTGAAAGTAACGGATCAAGTTCTGGCGATGGGACCTGCGGCATCGCAGATTGCCATCAAGCAGTTAGGAACCAACGGTGGAGGTTTCTTCAACGTCAATTCAGCGCATCCGTATGAAAACCCAACGCCCATTGCTGATTTTTTAGAAATGCTTGCTATTTTGCTTATCCCTGCAGCATTGTGCTACACATTTGGAAAAATGGTGAAAGATACACGCCAGGGGTGGGCGATCTTTGCTGCTATGATGTTGATACTTGTCGCAGCAATATTTTGGATGTATGGTGTTGAAGGGTCAGGCAATCCTAAACTCATTGCACTCGGTGTGGATCAACAATCGACTTCAGAAAATCCCGGTGGCAATATGGAAGGAAAGGAAGTTCGGTTCGGCATTCCTAATTCTGCTGTTTGGGCGACGGTTACCACTGCTGCTTCAAACGGTTCTGTGAATTCCATGCATGATTCCTATACTCCACTGGGAGGTATGGTAGCACTCATCATGATGCATCTTGGAGAAGTTGTCTTTGGCGGAGTTGGGTCAGGTCTTTACGGAATGCTGATCTTTGTGGTCGTAGCTGTTTTTGTGGCGGGATTGCTTGTCGGACGTACGCCTGAATATTTAGGTCACAAGATTGAAGCGTATGAAATGAAAATGGCCTCCCTCTTGATTCTTATTATGCCGATCACGGTGCTCGTTCTGACAGCTCTTGCGGTTGTCACGGCTGCCGGAAAAGCAGGGATTATGAATCCGGGTCCGCATGGATTTAGTGAGATTCTCTATGTCTTTACGTCGCAAGGGAACAATAATGGAAGTGCATTTGCCGGAGCAAGCGTCAACACACCGTTTTATAATCTTACGGGCGGATTGGCAATGCTCATCGGTCGCTATTGGCTTGCTGTTCCGACATTAGCGCTTGCGGGCTCTCTTGTTAAAAAGAAATTGGTTCCGGTAAGTGAAGGAACACTGCCGACGTATACGCCGCTGTTTATTTTTTGGCTTATTGCAGTCGTTCTTATTGTGGGTGCTCTGAACTTTTTGCCTGCGCTCGCATTGGGGCCGATTGCCGAACATTTTATGATGATGCAATAACGTACTCACGAGAAAGAAGGAAGATAGTAAAATGGTAACGCAATCTACACAGCAACTAAGGAAACCTTTAGGGCTTAACGGCAAAATGTTTCGTCGTGCTTTGTTTGATTCATTTGTGAAATTGAATCCATGGTCGATGGCACGGAATCCGGTTATGTTTGTCGTGGAAGTGGGAAGTGTTTTAACTTTGGCATTATGGATTCAAGCTTTGCTCGGCTCCGGAGAAGCGCCTGCATGGTATATCGGTTTTGTATCACTCTGGTTGTGGTTCACGGTTCTCTTCGCAAACTTTTCTGAAGCTTTGGCTGAAGGACGGGGAAAAGCCCAGGCAGAAGCGCTGCGCCGCTCGCGACGGGACACAACGGCAAAGCGTTTACACAGTCCCAAACGAAGTTCAGGTTTTGATGTTGTCACTTCACCGCAACTACAAAAAGGTGATGCGTTCCTTGTCGAAGCTGGAGATATCATCTCAGCGGACGGCGAGGTCATTGAAGGTATCGCTTCTGTAGATGAAAGTGCGATTACAGGCGAAAGTGCTCCGGTGATTCGTGAATCCGGCGGTGACCGAAGCGCTGTCACTGGCGGCACGCGCGTGCTCTCCGATTGGCTGGTCATTCGGGTAACAGCAGAGCCCGGCGGCGGATTTCTGGATAGGATGATTCATTTGATTGAAGGTGCCAAGCGGCAAAAAACTCCAAATGAAATTGCGCTCAATATATTACTTGCGGCATTCACCATTATTTTTCTAATCGTGTGCATGACACTTCTTCCGTTCTCGTTATTTAGTGTTGAGGTCGCCGGACATGGAGCACCCGTTACGGTGACGGTGCTCGTTGCTCTTCTTGTCTGTTTGATTCCCACTACGATCGGAGGACTTCTTTCTGCAATCGGCATTGCCGGCATGGATCGGATGATCCGGCATAATGTGATAGCAACATCGGGTCGCGCTATCGAAGCGGCGGGTGATGTCGATGTGCTTCTCCTCGATAAAACCGGTACAATTACTTTGGGAAATCGGATGGCAACAGAATTTACTCCCGCACCAGGGATCTCAAAGGAACGATTGGCGGATGCAGCACAGCTCGCTTCGCTTGCCGATGAGACCCCGGAAGGTAGATCTATCGTCATACTTGCCAAAGAGAAGTACGGATTGCGCGGCCGTGACATTCGTGAGATCGCAGCACATTTTGTTCCCTTCAGCGCACAGACGCGAATGAGCGGAGCCGACATTCAACCCGAAGGGAAAAATGGAAAAAGAATCATCCGTAAAGGCGCATCGGATGCAATGAAAGCATACATCGAACAACAGGGCGGTGTTTTTCCTGCAGCTGTGCAGCAGGCGGTACAAGAAATCAGCCGGGTCGGTGCCACACCTCTTGTCGTCGCAGAAAACAAAGAAGTTCTCGGCGTCATTCATTTGAAGGATATTGTCAAAGGCGGAATTAAGGAGCGGTTTGCACACCTGCGAAAGATGGGAATAAAAACCGTGATGATCACGGGGGATAACCCCTTGACAGCGACTGCTATTGCTGCTGAAGCTGGTGTCGATGATTTTCTTGCCGAAGCAAAACCGGAAGACAAGTTAAAATTAATCCGTGAGTATCAAAAAGGCGGACGGCTTGTCGCCATGACGGGTGATGGTACAAACGATGCCCCGGCGCTTGCCCAGGCAGATGTTGCTGTGGCAATGAATACCGGTACACAATCTGCACGCGAGGCAGCAAATATGATCGATCTCGACAGTAACCCGACAAAGCTGATGGAGATCGTAGAAATCGGCAAACAGCTTCTGATGACGCGCGGGACACTGACCACGTTCAGCATTGCCAACGATGTCGCGAAGTACTTCGCCATCATCCCCGCTGCGTTTGCAACAACGTATCCTGTGCTGAATATGTTGAACATTATGAAGCTTGCTACTCCGGAAAGTGCTATCCTCTCTGCAGTTATCTTCAATGCCCTTATCATTGTTGCATTAATTCCCTTGGCACTCAAAGGAGTGAAATACCGGCCGGTAAGTGCCGTGCAATTGTTGCGAAGACACTTGCTCATTTATGGGGTCGGCGGTGTCATTGCTCCGTTTATTGGCATCAAGCTGATCGATATGGCGATGGTGGCAATGAAATTAATTTGATAGTCTCATGGGAAAGGAGTTTCATCATATGAAAGAGATAGAGGATTTGAGAGAAGAAAAAATAAGTAGGGAAAGAAACCGCTTTGAACATATCGTTATCCTTGTTGTGTTAGCACTTCTTATCGGATTATTGGCGGGATTTTTTTCTCATGACCATCTTGCCCGGTTCAATCCAGAGCATCCGGTTTGGAAGAGTTGGTATCCACGATGATAATCGATACAAATAACTCATTCAAAAGAGAAACACTATGAAAACTTGGACGAAATTAACAATTGTTTTGCTTATGCTTATTTGCTGCGCACGCTCGCTTATCCATGCTACACCATCTACAATTATCTGGATCCCTTCTGTGGATTTCCAGGGATACAAATCGTTTCATCTTGGCATAGATAATTATGCATACGATTTTAAGAGCGGAAAGCCGGGCAGCGGTACAGCATTCCCTACAGATCTCGGATTAACTGTCGGAGTGCTGCCTGATTCCATTGTACTAGCGGAAATCGGTGTCGATTATATGACGCCTCAATGGTCGCCTTTCCTGTTGAACGCGAAGGTCGGTTTTCCGGAGGGAGCACTCACCGACTGGTCCCCCGCGATCGCCGTTGGAGGGTTTAGTTTCGGGTTTCTGAAAAATTTTACGGACTACAATATAGTCTATGGAATGGTAGGCAGGACATTTCCGGTTCTAGGACGACTTGAAGTAGGGTACTTTTCCGGGAATAAAAAACTGTTGGTCGATCTTTCAACCGGAAAAGCGGATAACTCCGGGGTCTTGCTTTCATGGGACAGAATGATTCCAGAGATCAGTGAGAACCTCTGGCTCGCAGTCGATTATCAAGGCACCAAAAGCAGCTTTGGTGCATTGAGCTACGGCTTAGCATGGTCATTCTCAAAGAACGTGAGCGTTATATTTGCGCGAGACGTTTTCAATGCTGATATCCCAAGCACCTTTACGATGCAGTTGGATATTAATATATAGTTGGATTGGCTTTCACTGAATAATTTATGATTATGGGAATTTAATATTTCTCTAAAATCAGAAAAATCATGAAAGTGCAATTACAATACTGGCAGTCGTGATTGAGAAAATGTGTACGAATCCAAATAAGATTTCCTCTGGAAATTTACTTGATCGATTTTGTGGATGAATTAAAGTCTATAAGAAAGATTATCACAGCATGAAGGTCTGGTCTTGCGTGAATTAGCGTTTTTGATTCTTGCGGCATTATTGGAAGTCGGAGGAGATGCGTTCATAAGGTGGGGATTGAAAGGGGGTCGCATCTTAGGTTTTATCATGGGTGCGGTCGTACTTTTTGCTTATGGTGTAATTGTGAATACGCCGAAATGGGATTTATATCGTCATCTTCTTTATCGTGTCTCAATTTGTTTTGATAGTCGTTTTCGGTGAGACGCTCCGCTTTCCGACTCTGATAGCTGGAGTTCTCATCGTTTCCGGCGGGATTGTCCTAATTCTTTTTTAAAGTTCGTATAAAAGTTGAAAATTTTCTGGACAAGAATTCGTTTGTACCATGTGATGGATTTGTTGTTTCGAAGCGCTTTTTTCATATGTCTTTCGTATATTTCTTTATGCCCATCGAAGATCAAAACCGTCCGGATCCAGACACACTTCTCCAGCTTTTAAAGAAAGAAGAGGAGAAGGAAAAAAGAGGAAAGCTGAAAATTTTCTTCGGAATGTGTGCTGGAGTCGGGAAGACATACGATATGCTCAGAGATGCCCGCGCCGAAATATCCAAAGGCGTCGACGTTGTGATTGGCTACATAGAAACGCATAAACGAATAGAGACAGAAGCTCTCCTTACCGGTCTGCCTATCATCTCAAGAAAAACTATTGAATACAAAGGAACGATGCTCGAAGAGATGGACCTCGATGCAGTCATTTCTCGAAAACCTCAGCTTGTCCTTGTCGATGAACTTGCTCATACTAATGTTCCGGGAAGCCGCCATACAAAACGATATCAGGATGTCCTCGAGCTTCTCGATAACGGGATTGATGTTTTCACGACGCTCAATGTTCAGCATCTTGAAAGCCGTGCCGAAACTGTTGCACAGATTACCGGCAGCATTATTCACGAGACAGTGCCGGATTCAATTTTTGAAGCCGCAAATGAAGTCGAAGTGATAGATATCTCACCCAACGAACTTCTCAAGCGTCTCTCAGATGGAAAAGTTTATACTCCTGAACGTTCGCAGCGTGCCGTACAAAATTTCTTCCGTGCCGGCAATCTATCGGCGCTGCGTGAAATGTCGCTTCGCCTGACTGCCGAGCGTGTCGATCAACAATTACGGGAATATAAACAGACGAAGCGGATTTCTGAGACATGGAAATCGGGAACGCGGCTGGTTGTCGGTATCAATGCCGGTCCACAGTCGCTCTCTGTCATTCGCTGGGCGCGCAGAGTTTCATATACGATGGATGCATCGTGGGTTGCGGTTTATGTAGAAACATCGAAAAAAGCAACGCTCATGGAAACAGAGCAACTGTCGAAAAACTTTAAGCTCGCAAGAGAACTTGGCGCAGAGATCGTCACAACATCCGATGAAGATATTGCCGGAGCACTCCTGCGCGTTGCACGCGAACAAAATGCGACGCAAATTCTAATCGGGAAGCCAAAAAGACGGGTACTCTTTGGATCGACACGGCTCGTTCATGGTCTTTTACAAAAGAGCGAGGATATCGACATTTATGTTGTCGGACATGAAGAAGAAGGGGAGAATCAACGACGTTCATTCTTCCAGCGTATTCCTAAAATCCAATCCGGTTTTCCGCAATATCTTTTAGCAGCGATAATAATTCTTGGTGTCTCGGTTGCATGCATTCCTCTCGCTCGACTTATTGAGTATAAGACGATTTCGTACATTATTCTTTTCGCAGTATCATTACTGCCTTTAAGAATGGGGCGTGGCCCGGTATTATTGGGCGCAGCTTGTGGTGCATTAGCGTGGGATTTTTTATTTATTACTCCTATATATACGTTTTCCATCGGACACATTGAAGATGTGTTAATGCTTTTGGTATTTTTTATTGTAGCAACTGTATCCGGAACTTTATCTGCCCGTGTTCGTGAAAGAGAACGAGCCGTCCGTCAGCGCGAGATGCGATCTTCCGCTTTATTTGCATTGACGAAGGATCTTTCCTCCGCACATTCCCAGGATGAAGTCATTCAGGCAACAATTGCAAATATTAAGAAGTTCTTTAATGCAGACGTTGCCGTTTTTCTTGGCGATGCTGATGGTGATATGAGTCATCAAGCACATAAAGCGAGTTCATGGACACCGGATGAAAAGGAGTTCAGTGTTGCAGCATGGACATACTGGANNATCAAAAAATTCTTCGATGCTGATGTTGCAATATTTCTTGGTGATGCCGATGGCGATATGAGTCGCACGCCGCACACGGCGAGCTCGTGGATGCCGGATGAAAAGGAATCGAGTGTTGCAGCATGGACATACTGGAATGAAAAAAAAGCTGGAAAATTTACAGATACACTTCCTTTTGCACAAGCTACGTATTATTCCATGTCCGGACCCCGCTATCCTGTCGGCGTTATCGGCGTTCGAGTCAATCAAAATGAAAAACTGGGCATTGATCAGGAAATACTACTGGAAAATTTTATCTCTCAAATTGCTTCTGCCGTTGAACGGGAATTATTGAATGAAGTAACTAAAAAATCTATAATCGTTGCGGAATCGGAAAAACTCTATAAAACACTTTTCAATTCCATTTCCCACGAGTTGAGAACACCCCTTGCGACCATCATGGGCGCTTCAGAAAATCTACTAGCGGCGAACCAGACGCAAGTCTCAGCAACTACTATGAGTGAGCTTTATAATGAAATTCATGTCGCGGCTGAAAGATTAAACCGGCTTGTCGCAAATTTGCTGGATATGACACGGCTGGAATCCGGAATGATTCAGCCAAAATTAAACTGGTGCGATGTACGGGACATTATTAATGCAACACTTAAAGGACTTGAACGGGAAATTGGCCAACATACGGTGACGGTAACCACTCAAGAAGACCTTCCGCTGGTAAAATTAGATTTCGGATTAATAGAACAAGCTTTGACAAATCTTGTGTATAATGCCTCGGTGCACACACCCCCGGGGACACAAATCGAAATTCAGGCTCTTGTCGAAAATGATCATTGTAGTATTACCGTCACCGATAACGGACCGGGCATTCCGAAATCAGATATTAATAAAGTCTTCGAGAAATTCTACCGTGCAGAAGGGACATCTACCGGTGGAACAGGATTAGGTCTGCCGATAGCCAAGGGTTTTATTGAAGCTCACCGTGGAACCATTTCTGTTCGAAATAGAATGCCGAAGGGGACAGAATTCAAGATAGAAATTCCCATGGAAATCGAACAAGCACAACAATGACGACGGCGCCGAAAATACTTGCCATCGATGATGAAATTCAGATTCGCCGGCTGCTTCAACTTACTTTAGAGCCAAATGGATATCAGTTAAAGTTTGCAGAAACAGGCAGCGACGGCATTATTATGGCGGCTTCGGAGCGGCCGGATCTTGTTATTCTCGATCTTGGTTTGCCGGATATGGATGGAATCACTGTATTAAAAAGGATTCGCGAATGGGCGACCATACCAATCATCATTCTATCAGTCCGTAATACGGAAAGCGATATCATTGCATGTTTAGATGCAGGTGCGGATGATTACCAAGTAAAACCATTTCGTACGGGTGAATTACTGGCCCGCGTACGGACAGCTCTTCGACATCGTCCCAGAAACCAAGAGAAAGAACTCTTTACAACACACAATCTTACCGTGGATTTAGCAGCGCGCATTGTAAAAAAGGGAAACGAAATTGTTAAGCTTACGGCGACAGAATATTCTCTGCTTGCACTTTTCGTGCGTAACTCCGGAAGAGTTCTTACGCACAATTTTATTCTCGAACAAGTTTGGGGACCAACATTTTCAGAGGAAGCTCAGTATACCCGTGTATATGTGGGACAACTACGCAAAAAGATTGAAGACGATCCTGCAAATCCGAAAATTCTTGTCACAGAATCCGGAATTGGTTATCGTCTAAATGTTGAAGAATAGTACGAGCAGTTCACCGGAAAGAGGAACGATAAAAGCGACTGCCTTGGTTATTCAGAAGCCTATGGACAATTTTGTTCTCTTTTCACTTCCTTGCATTTCCATCAAACTTTCTCTACCATAATTCCGAAATTCGAACCGTTCATCTATATATAATATCATGAAGAAATTGTGGTTTATCGTTTATAATTGGCTATTTATTCCTTCCTTTTGGACACTTTTGCAATTTACCGCACTTTTCAACTTTAAAATCCGACGGGGAGTTCAAGGGCGAAAGGGGTTATTTGAGAAAATTGAGTGTGATCTAAAAAAGCTGAAATCAAAAAGACGCGTATGGTTCCATTCATCATCCATGGGTGAATTTGAACAAGCAAAACCGATCATTGCCGCTCTTCGCAAGAAATACCACGACATCGATATCATTGTCACATTTTTTTCTCCCTCAGGGTATGATCATTCAAAGAATTATAAACTTGCCGATATTATTACATATATTCCATTCGATACAAAGGAAAATGCCCGCCGTTTCCTTGACCTGCTCCAACCAACAGCAGCAGTTTTTGTACGGTACGATGTCTGGCCGAATCATTTATGGGAACTGAGTGCAAGGAATATTCCAACCTTCATCGCCAACGCTACAATGCGTACATCATCAGCGAGATTCTATCCATTTATGAAAAGTTTCCATCGATTACTCTTTAACGATTTCGTATCCATCCTTACTGTATCCGCAAAAGATGTTGAAGCATTTTCTCTGTTTGGATTGACACATCCCTCTGTTCAAGAGATCGGCGAGACTCGGTACGATCAGGTGTGGCAACGCAGTGCCGATGCGAAGAAGAAACATCTCATTCCGATCTCTATTTTGGAGGAGAAAAAAATATTCATTGCCGGCAGTACGTGGCCTGAAGATGAAGAAGTGCTCTTGCCGGCGATTAAGAAACTTTTAGAATACGATGCAAAAGTTCTTGCGATTCTTGTCCCGCATGAGCCAACGGAAGAAGCGCTGGAAGCAATTGAGAAGCAGCTTCCATTCAAGACAAAATCTATTCGATTTTCTCTGCTGAACGACTATTCACACGAGCGGATCATTATTGTCGACAGCATAGGAATATTGATGGCATTATACCAGTATGCCGATATTGCATATGTTGGCGGCAGTTTCCGGCAGGGTGTTCACAATGTACTAGAACCGGCAGTCTACGGGATTCCCGTTATCTTTGGACCGCGGCATACAAATTCTCAGGAAGCACAGGAACTTCTTCGTCGCGGCGGCGGATTTCTTATCAACGATCAACTGGAATTCTATAGGGCACTCCGTGCATTGCTTGATGATGTAAAAGCGAGAACAACTGCAGGAAACGCGGCATTGAAATTAG
>PMDB01000071.1 GCA_003155495.1 Ignavibacteriota bacterium | reverse complement strand
AGCTTGAGTGCCTGGTTAGGCCGCCAAATTATTTTTGCGATTGGGGCTTCCTTTCTCGTTCAACTCTGGCAGGAAGAACAAATAAAAATTCAGCCAAAGCCAAGGCAAAACTTACCGATTTCTTTGCATCTACGTCATTTGGAAGTGAAACGTTTTCGTCTGCATGTCGTTGTTCATTCGCATCAAGACGAACATCATGAACCCAAGCGGCCATCTCTGATGTTATCAAATGATTAGTAGCAGCTTCATCGATCCTTTGTTTCAAAGAACCTGCTTTAAAACCCTTTATTTTAAGCATCGAATCTACCGCAATAGCAGAAAGCATAACAGCTCCGGCGGGAGCATGTAAACTCTCAATGGCCTGATTTAGATATGTATTTGCTGGCTCTGGAATAGATTCATTTACAACTACAGCCTTAGGATACATTTCATTTACTTTTCCTTCTTTATGCTCGGATGCCGCGATGACCATACCACCACAACTATCGCACTTATAAAGATTCCACCAACGGCTAATCTGTCCATTGACAGAGATTGAACTTACTGGCCCATATACTCTTGCCAAATGAGGATGGGCTACATTACAATGAGGACACCTACTCAATGCAAGAAGGTCAAGTGACTTGATGCTTGATTCTATCATATCTTCTCCAATTTGGCGGCCTAACGGACCGGCTCCCGANNTGCGGCGCTGATAACTTTCAAGTTTGCTGTGAACGAACTGAGTTTCAAGTAGATTACCTCTCAAAATATACAAAACCGTTGTGAGCCATGTTTAACGTACCAAGCTCCTTGATAAATATAGTATCACGCTTCGCGTGATGTATTCTTCTGGACAAGCCGAGCTTGCCTGCCCCTCTGTTTTCTAGAGGGGAGCCGCTGGTTAGGCACCGGCTGACAATTTATATGATGTATGTAAAACATTAATATGATGACGAACATGACCTGCCATAATGAAAGAAAGAGCACGGACAGAAATTGGATTATTGTTCGCCGTTCCCATACGAATCCATTGCTTATCATTCAGTTGACATAGGACTTCTAGATTCGATTTCCTGACTAAGGAGGACTCTGCAAGAAGATCCTGCAATCTTCTTTCGCTGTAATTCGATTGAGCAACATATACATTATCGTCATATGTCGGAAGTGGAGAAATTTCGCCTCGGCTAATGCAAAAGGCCCGATAACCGAACACTCTTTCAACATCAATCACATGACCGAGAACTTCACGGATACTCCACTTGTTTGGAGCATAACGGTAAGTCTCTTGCTCTGGTCTTACTGATTTGACTAATTGCGCAACATCATCTATCTGCATAGCAAGAACAGAAAGAATGTCAGATTCGGGAACAAGAGAAATATATTTTGAATAATATGATACATACTCATTTTCAGATGGTCTAGAAATCATATCGCTATTATTTCCAATTTTATGAAATTAATTTATGCCGGTGCCTAACGGACCGGCGCTAAGCTGCGGCATGACAAAACCTCAACCTGCACCCAACGAAACAAGTTTACACACAAAACCATATTAATAAAAACTAAACCAACGAGAAACTTAAAACAAATTTAACAAACGTAAACCCACCATTAGCCATGAATTTCGCACCGAGCTCATTCCGTCAGCTTGAGCGCTTGGTTAGGGCGCAGTTCGTTGCCGTGACTAACGAGCCCGCTCATTGCCGCAGCATGTCGTAAATACCGATTTCACTGACAACTGCTCTGAATGCTATGAACACCAATTCTAAGTTGTCTTGCCAAAACTTATTGAATAGGTTTCCATGGTTTATCCACTCTTTTAGGGAGCGCGTTTATCTTTTTCCTAATTCTATTAAGAGCTCTTATACTTATTTTATCTTTTCTTATAAAAAGAAAATCTCTTTCGAATTCTATAATTTGATAATCATTTTCAAAGTTTGAAACTGCTTCTTCTTTTTCAATATCTTGCAAATGTTCGTGTTCAAAAAGTATAATAATCGGAGTATGTTTCTTCAAATTTAGTTGTGATAAAACTTTCCAGTCATAGCCTTCTGTATCGATATGAAGAAGCTCTAAATTATTAATATTGTTAGTCTCAAAAAGTTGACCAAGAGTTACTCCTTTGATTTCTATTTCTTCAATAAATGGTAATAGTATACCATCGAGATGCTTTATGATGTGTGTTTTATCAAAAGAGCCTAATTGGTCATACCAATTGGGGAGGGTTTCAAGTTTTTTGTTTGCTTCCTTATTAACATAATAGAATACCTGTTTTGATCCATCATTAATAGCAACATTATCAAAACGAAATCTGGAGTTGTTGGGGTAATTACTTTTTAATATTTCAAAAAGATAACGTACCGGTTCAACTAAAAGAACTTTCCATTTCGATTTTTTTAAAGCAAGATGAAAAATAGGATCTCCAGTAATCCCATTATTTGATCCGATCTGAACTATATCACAATCTGTATTCTTAATATATTTTTTAATTAATTCCGATTCTATTTTTGTTTCCGGATCCAAATCTTCAGCTAATAATAGGTTTTCAGTATATTGTTTCATTTCTGTTTATTTTGTTAGTGAGAAATTGTACTTGATTTCCTCAATTAGGAAATGTGCTGCGCCCTAACATGTGATTAGATAGACTTAGTCTGTATTTTGTCCGTAATAGCATGATATATAGACTTTGTCTATAGTTTTGCTAAAACATAGACAACCCTTCATGAAAAAAGTAAAATATGGCACCAAAGTTGCTTAATATCATTCGCGAAACATTGTATTAATCGGTTTGTCTTTTTCCATATGAGTCTCCGCCTGCTGGAAATGTCTTACAGCACAAATATCTGTCTTCCTCTGCTTAAAAGCAAGATATCCTGCATTCTTTAGCTCATATTTTGCACTCAGATGGCCTTGCCCTGGATTCCCGTTTGCACGGGAATGACATATTCTTCGTCTATGCTTTTTTCTGCAAACACAGACTTTCCTTTGGCAATCCTATCTTTGCAGATTGCTTCTTCGCTCCGCTCATCGCAATGACGTATCCTCTTTTAATCTTTTCCTCAGCCGGCGAAATCGATAGAAGTGCTATTCCTACTGGTGGTTGTTCGACTATACGTATCTGTATTTGCATTTGCATATTGAATGGTCATAGATTCCGATCAGACATCAATGTTTTATGACAATGAGATACGCGTTTATGACCGGCCCGCGTGGACGGCGGCCATTTCGATCCAATGGTGCATCTGGTGGAGGAGGGCCGTATTGCGGTTGGAACAGATACGCCACGTGCTTTACTGTATCAACGGAAATTGTTTTTGCACCGGTCATAGTGGTAACAGTAGCAACGACACTGTATCGGTCAGGTGAATCTTCGTGAACGATTGTTACATTACTGTCGCGGCCAGCCGGAATATATATTAACTTCTCGGACGGATCCCAGCCAAGTGCATCAACACCTTCGCCATTTCGTATTGTCGCCACAATTTTTCCGGTTCCTGGATTCACCACTGCCGACATTTTGCTGCAACCGGAAAAAATCCTGTTTGTAAACCGATCATATGCGATTCCAGTCGGTCCCTCGCAGGAATCTAACGGCCACGAGCTAAGAACATTCATTATTTTGGAGTCGATCACCTGTATTGTGTTCTTTCTTTCATTGTTTACGAAAAGTTTCCCTTTCCCATCGCTTGCAGCACCTTCAGGTGCATTATCTTCAAGCCGGGCTTCTCCTGTAATAACTCCAGTATTTGGATCGACCGCTGTAGCTGTTCCGGGATTACTATGATTGGTCAGAATGATACGGTCTGAGAAGTCATCGTACATGATTCCGTCCAGTCCGCCAGCCGGAATCTTGATTTTCTTGATCGTGGCAAGCGTTGTAAGATTGAACATCGTGATTGTGGAATCACCACGGTTGGTTGTAAACCCGTGATTGTATTTTGCAACAAGTGCGATTCCGTGAGTGCCCGGTGTTTCTGGAATATCACCGATCACTGTGCCAGTGTTTCCATCGATGACCATAACGTGCGAACTACGTGAGACAAAGACCCGGCCGGTACCGGGTTCAGCGGTCAGATAGTCCGTACCCCCTTCACCGCCGATGCTGTATTTCTGAACCGTAAAGGTTTGTGCTTGCAGACTGCTGCTGGCACAGATCCCGATCAACAGGGCAGCGAATGTAAATAATTTTTTCATATCATCCTCATTGGTTATGTGTAAAATATTTAAACAAACATCTATTTATTAATGCGCACACACTAAATTCGGTGCGCTTAACGTACTATTAATTTGTATTGCACTTCATGCAATAACATTCTTAGGCCTCCGGCTATCAGCTTGATGCCTGGTTAGGTTGTGCTTAAGCCTTTTACGTTACCGCATACCATTGTCGTGGTAAACTTTCACCGAAGTAATCTGATCTGCTGCGACAACAAAGGGCCCGTTCTGTCCCTGAGGCCGTATGGTGTCCTTGACCAAGAGAAAATACGTACCTGCCTGCAAACTAAATTTGAATGCCCCCAAGCTATCTGTGGCAAGCAATTGTAAACCAACTTCGTTGCTGTCTGAGATAACGATTGTTCTTATTCCTCTCAAAGGCGGAGGTGTCCAACCCGGAGGCACAGCGGGACTACCGATTTCATAAATTTGTCCCTCTATTCCACTTTCAATCTTTTGTCCATTTTCAATCTTCGGTGAGATAACTTGTTGGCAACAAAGCAGAAATACAATACAGAAACAAAGGGCAAGAATAAGTGAAAAGTGCTTCACGACGATTTCTCTTTCCGGTTAATCAATCGCTGCCTAACTATTGAAATGTCTTACTGCACAAATATCTGTCTTCCTCTGATTAAAAGCAAGATATCTTGTGTTCTTTAGCCAATATTTTGCATTGAGATGACCTTGTCCAGGATTCCCGTGTATGAAATAAGGATACACGCTTTCGCGTGTAACATTTTCAGGCCTCCGGCTGCGGGAATGACATTTTCTTTCCGGATTTTTTACATTAGCCCGCGAAGTTTGTAAGGACATTCAATTTTTACCCGCCGTTTATTTGGCGGGGAACGTCCCTATGATGACAATCTTGCAAAAAAAAGAACAACATCTTTGCGCCCTAAGAAAGCGACGAATAGAATCCTGGATTCCCCGTCTGAACGTGGGCAGGCTGACAGCTGGAACCCGATAATATCGTACACAAAGCGTGCGCTGTTTGAAACTTCCGGCTATCGACTTGTTGAGCTTTGTTTGCGAAACCCCGGGGTTTTTATGGGAGGCTGATGGTTAGCCACATCTAATAGAAACTAACTAATCAGTTATAGTGCGTTTAAATTAGATTTTTACGCAATGTTAATATTTGCCGCACTCTAATATTGATCATTGCGTGGTACTTAAACCCTTCAAATCTAATTTATGTAAAATTGATAATGGATATTTTTTATCAGTTGTATTAAGGACCATAATTGTTACTATCATATTGTCCAAGATTTTAACTGAAACAGTTACAGAATTTGAAAAGGATCCATTCTTTTTATGGGGCCAAACAAGAGCATCGAATTTTAAAATAGAGATAGGTGTACCTTTTTTTGAAAATACTCTCTTTATATTATCAGGCACTCCATGTCCGTGAGCGATTGCAATAACTGCTATAAGTCCCTTTGGGGACCTATAAAATCTTTGAACACGCGCTTGTACAGAATCATTCTTACTGTCATTGTGTTTCTCTTTTTTCACGACGTCTTTTGTTGCAATAAAGTCGCCTAGTTTGTCGGGTAAAAATGTTGCTAAGTGTGCAGCCGATTGGGAGAAAGTATTTATTGTAAAAATTGGAATCAGTATAATTGCTAAACAGAGAGGACTATTAATCTTCATTCTATTCTCCTTGAAGTGTAGCTAACTACTGACTAGATAGACTTAGTCTATGTGTTAAGAAAAATATGGTTGAAACACTGCCTTTTAAATATATTTATGACTCTTACTATCGCCAACATAATGAGCACTTACATCTATCAGATAAAATGGTTTATCTTTCCCCATATGAGCCTCCACCTGCTGGAAATGCTTACAGCACCAATATCTATCTTCCTCTGATTAAAAGCAATATCACTGGAGTTCTTTAGTTCATGTGTTGCATTGCGATGACCTTTACCTGGATTCCCATTTGCACGGGAATGACTTGAATTTTGATGTGTGATTAGCTGAAGGGGCGCGAGTTCGTAAGTTACTTGACAGCAATTCCTTTGAAAAAAGTGTAATTGAAAGTACCATTTTCTCCAGCCGCAGCATGCAAATCTGCAATTCCCTGTTCCCATGACTTAAGATCGGCCATTCCATTCTTGAGTGCCTGCTCTTTAGCCCCTTCCACCATCGCGTTAAAAGTATTTTTTGTAAATCCATTAACCCATTCCGGCCTGCTCGAATCTGCATAAACCTGCCGCGGTGTGACACGAACATCCCTGAACCCTGCTTGCTTTATTAACGGATACAGTTGCCGTCCGATGAAAGCATTTCCCCCCATATCCGACTGAACTTTTACCAAACAATCGATCGCTTGCTGAGCGAATTTACTCTCAGGGTAAAAATAAGCTGAACCATGATCACCTTCTATGACTGTGATAGTACCTCCGGATCTTAAAACCATCTTCAGCCGCTTCAATGCTTCAAGTGGCTTTCGAAGATGTTCCAGGAGAAAGCAAACGAAAACATGATCAAAACTATCAGGTTCAAAAGGAAGATGGAAAACATCAGCTGCACAAAATTTTACATTCAATAAACCCCGTTGTTCAATGGATGTTCGAGCTGTTCCAAGAGACACAGGTGAAATATCGACTGATGTAAAATGCGCTTCGGGACTCTTTTGAGCGAGGATGATCGTTTGTGCTCCTACACCACATCCGGCTTCAAGCACGTTACTCCCTGCCGGATAGAACGTGTCATGATGTAACAATTCTGCCAATGTATTCGCTTGGTCAAGCAGGCGCTCTTGTTCCCTGTCAGAGTACCCATGAACATAATTATGTGACTTCATTCTTCCTCGTAATAATTTGTGCTTGGCGATAAACTTCTGATTAGACGCACGAAATTTCTATTTGTGCCAAGATAATTAAGAATCAATATTTTTTGGAGGGCAGCTTACTCATACCGCAGCGATTCGACCGGATCCACGCTTGCTGCTTTACGCGCAGGGAACACTCCTGCCGCAAGTCCTATAGCGGTCAAAATGCCGACAGTAATCAATACAAGAGAAAGCGAGAGAACTGGCCGTCCGACGAACTGCATCGCTCCTTCTTCTGCAGGAATCATCCACACGACAGAAACGACAGCATAACAGAAGAGAATTCCAATCGCACCGCCCGACAGCGATAATAGTAATGATTCAAAAATAAATTGCGCTAAAATGTAACTGCGCCGTGCACCAACAGCCAGCTTGATGCCAATTTCTTTTGTACGTTCCTTGACGACCACATACATCACATTGGCAACTCCCACACCCGCAATGACAAGTGTAAGAAAACCGATAGAGAACAGGAAAATGGAAACACCAAGTCCGATTTTTTGACTTATCTTTTCGGCTTCAATAAAATCCCAGATGCCAAGTGCTCGTTCATCTTTCGGGTCGAATCGATACTTTCTTCCAAGGACTTCATAGAGCGAACTTTTCACAGCTTCTTGCCGGGTCGGATCGATGGGTTGAAGGACAATCGAGTTGACATTTTTATTTCCGTACGATGTCCGAAACGTTGTATAAGGAATGATGGCGCGCCGCGTGTCAGGACCATTGTTCATTGCTGTTTGAACCTTTTTTTGAATGAGGCCGACCACCGTATAAGGAACACCATCAAGCTGGATGCCTTTCCCTATCGGATCTTCATCCTTAAAAATATCTTTTGCAATGACCGTTCCGAGAACCAGGACTCTCCGCTGTCGGTCAACATCAACAACATTGAGGAATCGGCCGCCTCCGGATGGATACATCCGGCGCATTTCTTCGAAGCATGGATTCACTCCTTCACATTCCGTCGAAATGGAAAATTTTCCATACGTGAGCGTAACATAATTCCGATATTGTGGAGAGATCATCCCAATTCCCATCACAGTCTTGCTGATAAGGTCAACATCCTCTTCAACTAACCGAATTCTCCTTCCTTTCGGCAGCCCTTGGTATACCAGCCCTGTTTCACCACCATACATAATCATAATACGATTTCCTGCGTTCATCATCCCCTTAAGCATTTGGGTACCCAAACCTTCACCAAAGGAAAGCAGGAGAACGACAGCGATCGTTCCCCATGTGATAGCGATCAGTGTTAAGGTCGCCCGGGTACGATGCGCACGAAGGTCGGCAATAAAATCTCTGAAAAGTTCGAAAAACATACCTGTCTCTTTGAATGCTCTTGATGAGCTCCGCAGTTATGTACGCAGACACTCGACGACATCGATATTGGATGCCCTGCGTGCAGGCATCAGTCCGGACAGCAATCCCACAGTAATAAGAACAAAGATCGTTATTCCCACGACTTCAAAAGACAGTTCGGGTGTTCCCACATACTCTTTGATGGGCATCATGCTTAAGAGTGCAATGATTCCGTACGAGATTATGAAACCGATTACTGATCCTGTAAAGACAATAAAGAATGTCTCTGTGAAAAATTGGAATAAAATATTCGTTTTCGTTGCGCCGACGGCACGCTTCACACCGATTTCTTTGATCCGTTCCTGCACAACGATGAACATGATATTTGCTACTCCGAGCCCTGCGACGCCAAGTGTGAAACTGCCGATAAGTCCCAAAAAAATATTGATCCCGAGAAACATATAGAAAGAGAGTCGATCAAAATTTGTTGTATCCCATATCCCGACGGCATCTTCATCGGTGGGATCGAATTTATACCGTTTGCTGAGTGACGCACGTACTTCTTTTTCTGTTTCTTCCCCCAGCCGTGGATCTTTGATTTGGTAAATGATATCACTAAGATGAATGGTACCATAAATCGAGGCAAAAGTAGAAATCGGTATAAATATCCGATCCTGATCACGGCTATTATACGAAGAAGGCTGTGTTTTCTTTTGCATAACGCCAATGATCATAAAGGGAACCTGGCCAATGAAAACGGTTTTCCCAATAGCATTCTGATCTCCATAGAGAAATTCTTTTACCTTGTCGCCTATGACTGCAACGCGGCGTCGATCCTGAAGATCCAGAATATTGATAAACCTACCTCCTGCTTCAGCAATAATATTCCGCATTTCACCGTAGACAACGTTTACACCCGAAACGGTTGGATTTAAAATATTTTCGCCAACTCGTGCAGTTGTCCGTTTATTAAATTCAGGACTAATGGCAAAAACATTGGGTACTTGCGAAGAAATGAGTTTTGTATCTTCTTGGACGTACGATATAGGTCTTCCGATCCCGTATCCGGCCCATGGTTTTGTCGTCTTACCGGGAAACATGATGGCAATACCCTCGCCGATGCCGTGCATATTTGAAGCAGTTTGCTTCTTGAATCCGACACCAAATGCTACAAGCACAACAATGGCGACCGTTCCCCAAATTATTCCGAACATCGTCAGAAATGCCCGGAGTTTCTGCGCCCGTAGGTCAACAATAAATTCTGAAATGATTGTGCGAAATTTTTCCATCGTTTCTCTGAAAAATCCTTAGTCGATCTTTTTCACCGGCTTCTCGAACACTTCGTCTCCTTCTTTCAAGCCGGAGACAATTTCAATATTGATTGCATCACTGAGTCCGGTTTTGATATTCCGCTTCTCATCTTTTTGTGCCCCGAGAACAACTTTCACAGATGCAGAATCGTTACTGAACGTGACAACCCGTTCAGGAATCGTTAGTACATTTGTTTTCTTCTGAATGATGATGCTTGCATTCGCAGAATATCCGGCACGAAGAACGGTATTCTTTGAGGCGGGAACAAGGATTTCGATCGGGAAGACCGTCGCATTGTCTTTCTTTTCCGCTTTCAGCCAGATCTTTCGAAGAATTCCTCGAACAGTATCGCTCGGCAACGCCCCAACTTTGATCTCAACATCCATTCCTTCTTTCATTTTTCCGACATCGATCTCATCTACAGTACCCTTAAAGATAAGCCGTTCCATATTTGCCATTTTCATCAACACTGTGCCTTCCTGATACGATGTCAGCGGAGTGACGGGATCACCGACCTCAACGGTCCTATTGAGGACAAATCCCGAAATGGGGGCTTTCACAATCGACTCAATCTCTGTATCCCCGATTTTCACTTTTCCGCTTTCCATCAGCGCAAGTTTTTCAGTAGAGATTTTCAATCGAAGTTCGGATTCATCGTACTGTTTTTGGAAATCTTCATATTCCTTATCCGAAATCAACTTACTTGTATAGAGGCTGTGCGTACGTACTTGTTCTTTCTTCAGATTATCCATATCCACCTGACTGAGCTGCACCTGCCGTTTTGCATCGGCGAGCTCAAGCGGTGTGGGATCCGGCTTTACTTCGAGAATCGGCTGACCGACCTTTACATATTCACCGACATCGACGAAGATATGACTAATGACTCCGGACACTTTCGATTTAACCGAAATTTCGTTTTCCGGCTCGATCGTTCCGACGGCAAGCGCCTTATCTACGATGGTTCCTTTGGTTACTTTAACCTTCGGCAGATCGTTTTGGCTGGAGGACTTATTGCTGCTGAAGAAAAGAAAAGACGCGCCACCTATTACAATAACGGCAACCGAAGAGAGGACAATTTTCTTTTTCATAGTCATTGGACGATAGTGTTTAGAATAACTGATTGTGTTGTTTAATACTAGAAAATCTTCTAAAGAATGTACCTACTGATACGTTATTGTGAACTCTTAAGTTACGGTATCCACATAATTTCTTTATTCAAATGAAGGACAGTCGTTTCCATTATCTTTGACTTTCAAATGTTCAGAAAGGTTGCAGGAAAACGAGCAATACAATAGTTAATCGCCCTTGAGACAGAAGAGTACATTCGGCATCTCGAAATACCAGACACAGGAGGATGAAAATGACTTTATTCTTTATATCTTTATTTTCTTAAATAGTGCTTTTCTTTCACCTGTAAAATGCCACCAGGGCAATGCCGGGCCGCCGTTTACAAAACTTATTGCAGACATAAAGACATCGATGACGCACGGATCCTGTTTTTCTCCAGTAAGGCTGCAAAGTGTATTATAAAGTGTAAACGCATCTTTACCGCGAAGATCTTCCGGCTTGTGTATTCCGAGAAGCTTAAGGTCTCCAGTAATGGATTTCCCTATATTTGGCAAATCTTCAAGTTCTTTCACATTTTTGAATGTCTTTTTAGCCATATGCATTCTTTCTTTGCTTTATCTATCATGCGTATTAAGTACGAATGACATACCCTCATATCTGTTCTATCTGCCGGAGATGATGCTGCAGATGCCCGAGGTAATCAACGACAAAATATCCGATTGTCAACGGTTCGCCGGAACCAATCGTGCATGAGATCTTTAAACATTCTGCCGGCATGTGGTTGAGTATGTGTGCGAGATGGAAATTGTACGACTTCCAAAGAACAAGTAATTCTTTCCATGTGCGCGAACCGTACTGTTGTATATTCACCCACTCTTTCTGTTCATACGAAGGAAGGTTTACGGTTTTTAAATACTGCGCTCGGACGAAACGCTGATGATTGTTGGTGGCGGAATCTATAAGATGCCCTAGAATTTCTTTACGCGACCATTTGTCCGGCTGGGATTTTTGAGATGCTTTTGCTTCATCCAAATTTTCAAAACGCTCGGCAAAATCTTCAACTGTCTTTCTGATCCCATCGGCAATCTTCCCCGGAATCATGGATTGATCTTCAAGAGTATCAACGTAACGTTCAATCGAATATTTTGTTTTCATTGGGAAACACCTGTTTAGCTAAACTTAGTTCATTAAATGCTTTTTCATAAAACACTCCATGTCACTGTATTAAAAAAATATTTGGTGATGGAGCAATGAAGAGCTTGGTTTTCTGCGATGAATGTATCGGTTTTATTTGGGGAAAGCAAGGGAAAGAGGCAACGCATATCTGATAACTATAAAGGGAGGCGGGCATCCAGCTTCAAGGTTCTGCACATATGGAAAGTCAGACGTGGAAATCGAACGATCAGCAATATCTTTCATGCCATCTCTCCCGATGATGGCACACCAAAAATCAAATAATTTTCAGTGAATGATATAAACTATTAAATGAATTAACAAAATCGATGCTCATTTTGTGCAGACTTATTGAGCTTTGCTGAAAACGTGTTTATCTCATCAAGCAACCTTACGAATTGTCTGAGTATTTTCATTCTCAATTATTTCAGGTGTTGGTTTACTCGCCATCAGCGCTCGAATTATATCTTCCATCTTTATCGGCTTTGCAATATAATCATTCATTCCGAGCGACAGATACTCTTCACGATCACCATGTTGTGCATTAGCAGTCATTGCTATAATATTTGGTTGTTGATCGGACGGAAAATCTTTGCGAATTAACATCGTTGCCTGCCGACCATCCATTTCAGGCATTTCAGCATCCATTAAAACCACATCATATGATCGGCGTTTGAGCGCGTCAATGACTTCAATTCCATTAAAAGCAACATCAGCACGATACCCCAGTTTTCTTAAAAACCATAGTACGATTTTGATATTGACAAGGCTGTCTTCAGCAAGGAGTATTCTTAGGGGGTGTAGTCGTGCCATTTGAACGTCAAAATGAGGAAGATTATGAGCTGCCTCCAGCATTTGAGTACGTTCTGCTTGATATACATCTTCGGCTTGTGTTCGTTTGACTTCATGTGCTTCTGGTTCACTGACTTGGCATTGCATTTCAGCCGCAATACTCAGAGTTTCTGTGCTTATAGTTTCTATCTTTTCCATTAAAGGCCTCCAATCTCTTATCTTGAATTACAATATCTATGTTCTAAAGGGGACAACTATGATGCCAACAAAACCCCCAAGAAGTGTGTATAGGAATGAACTATTTTGCCCTTTTTATCGGTTATTAATGGGAATTTCACATATTGATCCATAAGTAATTTGTAGAGTTTTCATTATTGAAATCGGTTTTGCCGGGCTTCCAGAGGTGTTAGGTCAATAAAATTCTCTTAACAAGGTCGGTTTTACTAAGCTGCAGCAGAAAAGCGTTATTTCGTTTTTCACTTGTGCGGGAAAATGATTTTCCTGTCTTCATCCTGGTTTATACAAGACAGGAACTCCGTAAAAGAAGTAAGCTTGAAATCAATGAGCGAAAGGTCATGGAGTGTGTTTTAGAGGATCGGAAAATGCGCTGTGATAATAAATTCAAAAGAGTTTGAAAAATGTCCCCGCCGATGAAAGTGATCATGCTCCATTTACCCAGACCTATATGTATTGTTCCGTTTGACAGAGCGGGATGTTCAGGGCTATTTTGCACACCACAGGCGGCGTGGATTCATCCCATAAGCAATGTAACGCTTGTTCATATTCCTGACCAACCAGCGAGACGCGCCTATAACCATTATGCCGTATTTGCATTTCGAGTTTTTATAACTGCTGAATCTTAAATCGGATCCGCAATATACCATTTACCCAATCGCTGGAAATGATCCTGAATTCTCCGATCTCCTTCGATGAAGAAGCATGCACCCCGCTACATGGACAGGCATCATAATCGCCGACGGTGATAATGCGAACAGATTCTCCTGCATTTTGAGGGAGCTTTGTAAGTGAAACTATCTTTTCCGCTTCTTCACGCGAGAGAATTTGTTCGCGGATCAGCAGATCAGATTTAATCACCTCATTTACCTTACCTTCTATCTGAGTAATTTCTTCAGCAGATAGATTCCGTTCAAAATGGTAATCGCATTTTGATTTTTTCTTCTCGATGTGTGCGCTAAAAGCACGTCCGCAACTAAACATCCGCACCATTGTCTGATTCAGGATGTGTTCCGCCGAGTGCATTCGCGGATCGTGTTCTTTTCGATTAGGAACGATCTCATTCATATCTTGATTCCATGCGTTGGTGTTTATTTTCTATATTTGCAGTGCAATATACAAGATTCTTTAAACAATTTTAATAGAAAAAAACTGAACCATAATTCTCATATGAGACTCTTGCAACTTTACAAATTATTTCACATTCTGATATTATACTATGTACATTTCTCTATAAACAACAATGCATCTTGAATGTTGGAGGATTTATTATGCCCCGTTCTATTTCTGTTATCGGCTGGTCTACAGTCCTTATCTCGATTATCATGATTCTCACGGAATTCATAAGTTTATTATCGAATCCACTGGAACAATTTAATGTTCTTATCAACACATTTCCGCAAGTGCGAAATGGCATGGAATCTATGACACAAATGATTCAATATAACCGCATTTGGTCGATCTATACAATTATGTATTTCATATTTATTTTCGTCGGTGCGATTCAGTTTATCCGTTGCCAATCAATCGGACGAACGATTCTCGAGATTGCGTGTTGGATTGGGATGATAAATGCCTGTGTAGATTCTTTGCTGAGCTACATACTCTGGGAAAATATGCAGGCAGCTCTATCGTCTGTCATGGGAACTATGGGGATGAGTTTGGGATACATCAATCCATTAGGAATGATTACAATCATTTTGGGTTTCTTCCTTTGGATTATTCCATCTATCGGAATGATTTTGTATTTGCGAAGTCCAAAAATAAAAGCAAATATGAAAAAGCTTTATTCCCCCTGATAAAAAAGAACGTCTGCATCCTACCTATGAATCAAAAACCAAAAGGCCTATTCTCTAGCACTATTTCGGACCACTGAAACAGTTCATTATCCACCCTTATATAAGCATTTTGTTTGGAACTCTCTTCGCTGTACCGCTGTTTTATAAGGTAGTTGAAATAGATTGTGCTATCTACGATAAATGATTTATTCAAAACTTAATTTCAAAATTTGTAAAGGAGAAGAATATATGAAACTCGCTATTCTTATGCTTATTCTTATGAGCTCTGTGACACATGCCGAGATCATCGGCAAAGTGGTTGAATATAGCGCTGATAATGTGACACTAAAGGGATATCTGGCATATGATAATACACTAAAGGAAAAGCAGCCTGCCGTCATCGTCGTGCATGAATGGTGGGGCGTTACGGACTATCCAAAGAAACGAGCAGAAATGCTTGCTTCTTTAGGTTATGTAGCCTTTGCGGTAGATATGTATGGCAATGGAAAGGTTGCAGATAATCCCGGCGATGCTCAAAAGTTTGCAGGTGAATCTATGAAAGACTTATCCTTGTTGAAAGCAAAGTTCATGGCAGCAATAGAAATTCTTAAAAAGAATGAACATGTCGATTCGACACATATTGCAGCAATCGGTTATTGTTATGGCGGCGGCGTTGTTCTCAATATGGCACGTGCCGGAGTCGATCTTAAAGGGGTTGTGAGTTTCCACGGCAGTCTGGCGACCACTACACCAGCCAAAAAAGGGGAAGTGAAAGCTAAGATTCTTGTATGTAATGGCGGAGCTGATAAGTTCATTTCAGAGAGCGATATCAAGAATTTCAAGCAAGAGATGAAGGCGGCAGGTATCGATTTCAAATTCCTTTCGTACAAAGATGCACTGCACGCATTCACAAATCCTGCAGCAACAGAACTCGGCAAAAAATTTAATATGCCAATTGCATATAATGAAAACGGGGATAAGAAATCTTGGAAAGAAATGCGAATATTCTTTAAGAGAATATTTAATAAATAGATAGCACCTGGGAAAAAATATTTTTAGCCTCCTCAATACGACCTTTCTGCGCCCACATTAATTATTATTTATTGCACATATGGATAGAACTATAGTTTTTTAGGGAAATTTTTCAGATTTTGATTATATCAATAAATAATTATGAATGGATTATGGATATTATAATTCCCAAAGAAACAGCATCTGAGCAGCGTGTTTCGATGCTGCCACAGAACATCGAAAAACTGGTCAAAAAAGGTGCAAAAATTACTATCGAATCGGGTCTTGGCAAGACACTCGGTATTCCAGATAATGATTACAGGAAAGCCGGTGCTTCGATAGAAAAAAACCGGAAAAAGCTCTTGGCTTCTGGAGATATTGTCCTGCGTCTGCGGAAACCCGATTTAAAAGAAGTGGCTTTACTAAAGAAAGGATCGATTCATGTGAGTTACCTCGATCCATTCAATGAACCCGAACTTCTTGAAACGCTCGCCAAACAACGTGTTTCGGCAATCTCCATGGAGATGATTCCACGTTCAACTCGCGCACAAAAAATGGATGCATTAAGCTCGCAGTCAAGTCTAGCAGGGTACGCTGCAGTCGTTCTTGCTGCAGGCAATTTATATAAAATATTTCCAATGATGATGACACCGGCGGGCACACTTCAACCGTCTAAAGTATTTATCATCGGTGCAGGCGTTGCGGGATTACAGGCAATCGCTACTGCACGCCGACTCGGAGCAAAGGTTGATGCATTCGATACACGTCCTATTGCTAAAAATGATGTCCTTTCACTCGGCGCAAAATTTGTTGAAGTCGATCTCGGTGAAACCGGGCAAACAGCACAAGGATACGCTAAATCATTAACAGAGGAACAGTTGAAGAAACAACGCGACGTTATGAAGCATTATTGCTCACAAGCGGATATTGTCATCACAACAGCGCAAGTCTTCGGCCGCAAAGCTCCGGTTATTGTCACAAAAGATATGATCGCGGCAATGAAACCCGGTTCCGTTATTGTTGATCTTGCCGTTGAAACAGGCGGCAATGTTGAAGGCACAGTCCTCGGCAAAACCATCGAGAAAAATGGTGTGAAGATTATCGGAATGGCGAACATGCCGGCGCGTGTAGCGCTACACGCAAGCCAGATGTATTCCAATAATCTAACTAATTTGATTGACGAGTTTTGGAACCAAGAGAAGAAACGTTTCGAATTGAAACTTGAGGATGACATCATCAAAAGCTGTCTCATGACACATGGCGGCGCTATCGTCCATCCAACTTTTGCACAACCTAAAAAAGAAAAGAAATCTCACAAAGGATAATACATTATGTTCTCCCTTATTGAATCATTTTACATACTCCTCCTCGCCGGATTTGTCGGGTTTGAAGTTATTAAACGCGTGACACCGACATTGCATACACCTCTTATGTCCGCCACCAATGCAATTTCCGGAATCTCACTTGTCGGTTCGTTAGTCGCAGCCGGAAGCGATCAGTTCGTCAGCCAAATGCTTGGACTCGTAGCAGTCACTGCCGCTACTATCAACGTCGTCGGTGGATTTTTGATTACCGAACGCATGTTGAAAATGTTCAAGCGAAAGGAACGGAAACAGCAATGACGAACTATCTGCTCGAAATTACATATATCATCGCATCGGTCCTCTTTATTCTTGGATTAAAGGGACTCAGTCATCCAGAATCGGCGCGCCGAGGCATGCATCTTGCCGAAATTGGAATGCTCTTGGCTGTGATCGGCACACTGCTCGGCCAAGGTATTGTTACATGGGAATGGATACTCATCGGTCTCGTGGTTGGTTCAGCTATTGGGACGGCAATGTCTATCTTTATGCCTATGACTGCAATGCCGCAGCGAATTGCACTCTCCCATGCATTTGGTGCGCTGGCCGCAGTACTGGTTGGCATAAATGAATTTATTGTCAAGGGGCATGAAATTACTAGCGGACTCATGGGAGCGCTGGGATTTGAAGTGCTCTTCGGCTCGCTCACGGTCACCGGAAGTCTCATGGCGTTTGGCAAACTGCAAGGGATTGTCAAAAGTGTCCCGATGACATATAAAGGGCAAAACTTTGTCAACATTTCGCTATTTTTTATTACGGTCGGAATGTTCATTTTTCTAATCTTCTTCCCTCAAAACTCAATCGTTTTCGGTACTATGATTGCACTCTCGTTTCTCATCGGTATTTTTATTGTTCTGCCGATCGGCGGAGCAGATATGCCGGTAGTTCTATCTCTTATGAACTCATACGCCGGACTTGCCGCCGCAGCAACGGGCTTTGCAATCAACAACAAGGTTTTGATTATCGCAGGCTCACTCGATGGTTCGTCTGGATTTATTCTATCTATCATTATGAGCAAAGCGATGAACCGCTCGTTCGCAAACGTACTATTTGGTGCGGTAGGCACACCCCAAGTCGATACGTCCAGCCTTCATGAGGACAGACCGATTACACGGTTTAACGTGGAAGATGCCAAATTCGCACTGGAACAGGCGGAACGCGTAGTTATTGTACCAGGCTATGGAATGGCAGTTGCACAAGCGCAATATGCGGTTCGTGAATTGAGTGACGAATTGGAAAAACGCGGAATCAAAGTCGAGTTTGCCATCCATCCAGTTGCCGGTCGTATGCCAGGACATATGAACGTTCTGCTTGCCGAAGCAAATGTATCGTACGATCAACTCCTTGAAATGGAAATAATCAATCCAACAATGGACACGGTGGATGTATGTATTGTCATCGGTGCAAACGATGTTGTTAATCCGGCAGCACGCACAGATAAAGGGAGCCCGATTTATGGAATGCCGATCATTGATGTGGACAAAGCAAAAACCGTCATAGTGATGAAACGTTCGATGGCAACAGGATTTGCAGGCATCGAGAACCCGCTTTTCTACCAAGAGAACACAAAAATGTTATTCGGCGACGCAAAGAATGTTTTGCAACAATTAGTTGCGGAGTTTAAAAAGAATTAAAACGATACGAATCCCTTCAAATTTATGAAAAAGCCCGATCACAAGATCGGGCTTTTTCATCGAACTTATTTCTTGAGATCGCTTTAATACTACTTCAGAAGAACCAACTTTTTTACTAACAGATTCTTTCCTGCTGCCAATCGTGTTAAAGTATTTTTTCCGTATATTATATACATTCTTTTCATATTCTGAAAGCAAAAAATGCAAATAGGTATTGTCGGTCTCCCCTTTTCCGGAAAATCTACGCTGTTCCAAACGATTACGAAAACACACCTCGACCCTTCAGCACTTACAAAGGTAGAAACGCATCATGCCATTGTGAAAATCCCGGACGCTCGTCTTGACAAATGTGTCGAAATCTTCGCCCCTAAGAACACTGTCCATGCTACTATCGAATTCGTCGATGTTGTCGGATTGAAAAAGGGGGAGTCGGGGTCAACACAGTTTACCACTAATTTTTTATCCAATGTGAAATCAAACGATGCACTAGTACAGGTTGTCCGATTATTTACCAACGAAACGGTTCCCCATCCAGACGGTTCTATCAATGCTCTGCGAGATATTGAATCGTTCGAAACGGAATTCATTCTTTCTGACCTCTCCCTTGTCGAAACACGCATCGAACGCATTAAGAAACAGCTTATGAAAATGCAGGATGAACTTGCAAAACGGGAATTGCCGGTGTTAGAAAAATGCAAACAGATTCTCGACGGCGAAAAACCGTTACGAGAAATGGATTTCTCAAAAGACGAGATACATCTATTAAAGACCTACCAGCTTCTTTCAATAAAACCGATGCTCATCGCATTAAACTTCGATGAATCACAGCGAGGTGAGACAGAAAAATATGTAAAACTTGTATCAGAAAAGAAAGAAGGAAAAAATACGAAGATCGTTTCCTTTTTCGGTAAAATCGAAATGGAAGTGTCCGAGCTGCCCGATGACGAAGCAAAAGTCTTTATGGAAGAATACGGTATCAAAGAGTCTGCTCTCAATACACTCATTCGTGAGGCGTACACCCTGCTCGGACTTCATTCCTTCTTCACTGTCGGCGAGGACGAATGCAGAGCATGGACGATCAAGAACGGGATGACGGCACAAGAAGCAGCCGGCGTGATCCATTCTGATTTTTTTGCCAAGTTTATCCGCGCTGAGGTAGTTCATTATGACCACTTCATCACAGCGGGTGGATCATTCGCCAAAACGAGAGAGTCCGGACTATGGAGACTTGAAGGAAAGGAATATATTGTGAAGGATGGCGATATTATTTCCATCAGACACAGCTAAGTTTAGTAATTCTCTCTTCATTCATTCAATCTGAGAAAATAATATGGGCAGAATATATGAAACACGAAAATATGTAATGTTCGCGCGCTTTGCGCGGATGTCAAAAGCATTTAACAGAATTGGACGCGATATTAGCGTTGCCGTAAAATTAGGCGGACCAGATCCAAAAGCCAATTCGCGCCTTCGCATCGCAATGCAGAATGCAAAAAGTGTCAACATGCCGAAGGACCGCGTTGAAGCTGCTATCAAACGCGCCTCGCAAAAAGATACGACAGGTTACGAAGAAATTATATACGAAGGGTATGCGCCGCATGGTATCGCCGTAGTTGTTGAATGTGCGACGGATAACCCGACACGCACTGTCGCAAACATTCGGCATTATTTTTCTAAAGGCGGCGGATCGCTCGGTTCAGCAGGCTCCCTTATGTTTATGTTTGAACGTAAAGGACTCATTCGAATCAGTGCTTCAAAAATATCAGATATTGATGAGTTCGAACTTGAATTGATTGATCATGGATTGGACGATCTTGTTCACCATGGACAGGAATTCCTGATCTATACTTCTTTTCAGGATTACGGCAAAATGTTAAAATATTTTGATGAAAGAGGAATTGAGGTTATCAGCTCTGAGCTTCAGTACCTTCCCTCAACAACTAAGGAATTATCCGAAGACCAAGCGAAGGAAGTGAAGGAACTACTGGATAAAATCGAAGAAGACGACGATGTGCAGTCGGTCTTTCATAATATGGTATAAATGTTTTTGGTTCTGTAGGGGCGATTCATGAATCGCCCCTACAAAGATTTTTCCTCCACAATCTTTATCTCTTCTTCCGTTTTTATATTGTTATACCCGCGCCTGCCCTGAGCCTGTCGAAGGGTAAGCGGGTATCTTATCCCTTCCCATTCAGCGATGTGATAATCTCTTTGAAGTTCTCCAACCCTGCTTCCAAATTCTCTGCTATTTCTATCGCAAGCACATCAGGATCGGGGAGATTATCAAGATCGGCTAAGGATTTGTCTTTAATCCAGGTGATGTCGAGACTCGTTTTATCACGATTAATGATTTCATCGTAGGTAAACTTCCGCCAGCGGCC
>PMDB01000058.1 GCA_003155495.1 Ignavibacteriota bacterium | reverse complement strand
TTTCCAGAAATATTTTGGAGATCACATTGTGAGTACATCTGTAACGGGAAGCAGTGACGTGCTTGCCTATGCGTCCATGTTTGGTACCGGACACGCGGGCATTGTCGTGGTGAATAGAGGAACAACCGAACAGACTGTGAAGTTAATACTANNTACCGGGAAATTTCGGATATGGCAGTCAATATTATATTTATTCCCTGACAGGCGGCAGCGACAACGGTGAGTTTTCACAGCAAGTATATGTCAATGGTTATGGTCCGAAGATTGCGACCGGTGGGCCAATCGACAATATTGCTGAAATTCAGGCATGGGCGTATTCCATTGGAGACGAAATGAGGTTTACGTCACCAGCGCGATCTGTTCAATTTATATTGATTGAACCTGGCACCAACACTCGTGTAGGAAACGATAAAAACTCAGGGATAGTTCGTGAATATATATTGCATCAAAATTATCCTAATCCATTNNCAGAACTATCCTAATCCATTCAATCCGACAACAGTTATAAGCTATCAGGTACCGACAAACAGCAAAGTGGAGTTGAAGGTCTATGATGTGCTTGGACGGGAAGTAGAAACGTTGGTCAATGAACGTCAAAATGCAGGTGAATATTCGGTGACTTTTGACGCTTCGAATTTGTCAAGTGGAGTGTATTTCTATAAATTGCAGACCGAGAGGTTTCTAGAGACGAAGCAAATGGTGTTGATTAAATAAAATGTGCCAAGAAATATTGTTTCAAGGCCAAAATAAAAACCATACACTTTTATAAGGTCTTAATCATAAATTTATCTCTTTAGATATGATTCGAATTATATTGAATAGTCTGTAGTACACGTGATTTTTGGTTTTAGATGGCCATTACTTTAGTAAAACGAATTTCTTGGTTTCAGTGAATGAACCTGTCTGTAAACGATAAAAATAAATACCGCTAGAGTAAGTCGCTGCATTCCATTGTACCGAGTAAACACCAGAGTGTCTGTATTCGCTGACCAATACCGCTGCCTCACGTCCGAGCATGTCGTACACCTTCAACGATACAAATCCGAAATTCGCTATCTGAAATTGGATCACAGTGGTTGGGTTAAATGGATTGGGGTAATTCTGAGAAAGGGAATATTCCAATGGCTTTCGCGAGCCCTCTGCGCCGTTATCAACGCTGTTGGGTGCAGCTTTACGAACGACCAACGCGCTTAGTTTAGGGTTCTCTATAACCGGAACCATTACGACATCTAGTATGCTGTCATATACAGCGATTGGCACGGTAATGTCGTATGCAGAATTTTTCCCTGCCAACGCAAAAATGTCGAGACCAGATAAAACGGCTGCGTTTTCAATCTTCACATCGAATACCCGCATATCGGTTGCATCAAGGTAAATTTCTGCAAATTTTAAAGTTACCTCGTAATTACCACAATCTACTGGTAAGCGGTATGAAAAATTTCCATAGCGTTCGGTCTGATAAAGCTGACCGTCCTGCGTTCCGGAAATAGCTCCCTCCGTTTGATATGTCGAGCCTCCTATGCAGAAAGATGCTCCAATGTCTGAAACGTATTGAACGCCGTCATTACCAAGATACGAAGGTCCACCAGAATTGACCGCAACGACCACTTCCCCGCTTCCTGCTCGGAGCGTGACAGCGCTTGCCTCATTCGAATAACCAGAATTCCCATCTGTGTTGAACGCGAAAATGCGATATGTATATTCTGTGTTTTGTAGAAGTCCGTTCTGCGAGAACGTTGTGTCATTCAAGCCGACTGTTCCGATCTGTTTGAAGTTGCCGTTAATTTTTCTCTCGATCCGGTAACCGATTTCATTCGTGGCATTGTCATGCCAGACAAGATCAATGCAGCTCGGTGAAGCTGGAATCGCTTTGAGTTGATCGGGTGTCGCAGGTGTCTTCAAGAGAACAGGATCGCCGGCAACTTCAACCATGAGTCCTTCATGACCAACGATACCGGACCAGAAAATTTTCAGCCGTTTTTGATATCCAGTTCCTTCACGAACGAACTGTTTTTCCACTCCGTTGACCTGAACGAACCGGACAGTATCACCGTATTTATCCTTCACATAAAGTGTGTCTATTTGAAGGGTTTGATCGGGCATGAGAGTAATTGTTTGATTCTGCCAGGCCTCTCCACTTTCTGTGGCAGAAATTGTGAAGTATCCTTCCGGTGATACCACAAGTGCATTCGAGAGAACATGATTGAGTTCCTCTGGAATATTCGGCTCAAGCCACAGTTCTCCAGTCGGCTTGTTGCGATGGAATCCGACAAGGTCATAATAATTACGCCACACAACTGGAATACTGATATACTGGTTCGAACCGCTGGCGCTTGTGGCCTCGTATATCGGAACGGTGATTTTGGAGGGAATTCCGAGTTCCTCGTTGAATATACGATTGCGGTCCAATGTGTTGCGTTCATACATGTCGAATTGAAGAGCTCTCCAAATATTGTTCTTTTGGGTCTGAAGCGAATATCCACCAAGATGGGCTACAAGATACGTCTGCCATTCTAAATACGATCCTCCCGATAGACCAAGGCCATTGTTCAAGGGATCATAATAAGCACTCACTGCAAAAAATGCATTGTCGAGTTTATTCGATGGCCAGAACTGGCCGAGCTTGAGAAAATTCGCAATCCAGATACCACCAAAAATTGATTCGCAGTAGTGGCCAGTTGGTAAGGGTTGATCAAGCCATCGTTTCGAAAAATTGTTAACCGCCGTATCTGATGCAGCTTCGTATGTGGATGCCACACTGGATTCACCTGCTTCCATCGCAAGATAACGGAGAATTTTGTATGTGACGATGGAGAGCCCTGAGTTGAACGCCTGCGAATTCCCACCTGCATCGTATGAGCTTTCAGATGACCCGAAAGTATAAGAATAATTCGGATCACCATACAGCTTAACCTGATTCAGAATTCTCTGTCCCGCTTTTTTAACGTACGGCCATAACACATCGAGTTTTGTACGATCAGCAGTAGCGATGTATGTTTCGTACACCGAGATAATGAACCCACAATTCAAATCCACCCACTTGTTAATGTCGCGGTAGTCCGCATAATCCGATTGGTCCCACTGTGCAATCTCATATGTACTGTTGCTGCCGAAATCGTGGTGAATCTGCCCTTCAGATCCTAAGGATTTTTTCTGACACCGGGCCCAGTACTCAAGCTCCTTCCAAGCGATCTCGGGCAGAAGTTGGATGTTGATCTGACGTGCATGCCACATTTGATCCATAGTGCCATCCATGGGGTACATACCTTCGTTGTGGCAATACCGTCCGTCCGCCGTGTAAATGCTGTTGTTCACGAAGTTGACTAATGAATTCAGGGCTTGATTCACGATCCATTCCGGTAGGTTCGATGCGCGCATTCTATTGACCAGTGAGTATGTTTTTTGCTCATATGTGAACGAACGTACCAGTCCTGCATTAGCGACATCTATAACTTTATTGTATGATTTAGTATAATAATAACGTTCCGGATCGGACTGGTTGTACCATGCGAAAACGAAAAGTACGGTCTTTACATCTCCAGCCGCAAGTTTAAAATATGCCGCAGTCCGGTTGGTCTTTCCGCTTATGATATTCTCGCATATACCGGTCTGGAAAAAACCATTGCTACTCCCAACACTCACTACAGCGGAACCTCCATCGTCTTGAACAAATACGCATTTCTGATGAAGACTTGCAGTATCCAGGAATCCCTTTCCTGACACAATTACTGGATTCTGTCCTGTTGCCATTTGAAAAGCGATGGATACCTCTGCTTCAGAAGTCGCTGAATTAGTGAAAGTGAATTCGTAGAATGCACATGGCAGCGCCATGCTATCGGGAACAGATGGATCAAACGGTCCAAAGGCATTCAAAAATATATCGACTCCATTTGCATCGCCGAAATCAATGCGATGTGCCGGAAAGATCGCGTCATCCATGATCCTTCCGGATTCCTGCAAAGCTTTGAGACAGGTGCTCGTAACGATAGAATCGTTTCTCTTCGTGTACAATTGAAATTGCGCCCCCAAGAGGGACTGGTAATCTCCATATCGCGTGGGTGTCTGATCATTAAATGTAAAGGTTCCTTCTCCAGCCCGGAACTTGACCGCGCCAGTTCCTAATCCGCCAAGTGGAGTTCCTGTAGTACCATCGACAATCGTATAGGATCCAAGTTTAGTTACCAATTGTTGAGTTTGCTGACCATTAGCAACTTTTAAATTGATTGATGTTTTTGATTTAATCGAAGTCGCACCAGGTTCTGAATGGATGGCAAACAACGGTTTAGGCAATGGGTATGAATAGACTACTGAAAAGCTGATCAAAAGACAGATATAGAGACCTTTATTGATCATGAAAATAATGCTCTCACCAAATCTGATACAGATCATACAACTGGAAGGCAGGAGTGTCTTTTCCTGCCTTTAAATATTTCGTATCTCTCGTCGCTAAGGTTTCTATTTCAGTAAAACAAGTTTTTTTGTTTCCGTGAAAGAACCTGCTTGCAATCGATAAAAGTATACACCGCTTGGAAATCCAATCGCATTCCAATCAACAGAATGAATACCGGCTTGTTTTTTTCCGTTAACCAATACAGCTATTTCTCGTCCGAGTAAATCGAATATTTTTAGAGTTACCAATTTATCGTCCGGTATGCAAAAATTTATCCGTGTTGCCGGGTTGAAGGGGTTGGGATAGTTCTGTTCCAATACAAAGCGTAATGGAAGAACTCGTTCTATTGGACCTTTTACATCTGTCGAATGATTTTGTCTTCCAGGTGAACCGCCAAATTGTCCCGACCTGCTCCAGTTTTCAGGAAGTGTGTGCTTTTTTGCGGCATCCAACAGTACAATGGTATATCCAGTCCCATCAGCATCTGTCGGCCACGGTGCTGTGTTAGTATAGGCAACGCTATCGACAATGTTTCCCTTTGGGCCATAAAGGCGAACTTGATCTTTAACTCCGAAACCAAAAGAAATATTTCCTGAGCAATTTTTCACCCCTGGATAAATCTGCTTAAAAGCAGCAGTATCTCCGCACAACACCCAGTATTCTTTCGACGGAATAACGATACCGGATGGTACGACAAATATGTGTGTGTTGTCATCATCCTTGATAACCCATCCCGAAATATCTTGGTTAACCGATTGTGAATTATATAATTCGATCCAATCTTTTGAATCCATTGTTGACGGAGACTTGTACATAATTTCATCAACCACTATTGTTCCGATTGTTGCCGACGTTGAGTCCGCCCTTCCCATATTTGTTCCCTGCATTCCCATATTGCTTCCCGGCGATCCCGGGAGTAAATAGTAATATGGATCGAACTGCGGCACTCCGGTTATACAATATGGCGAAGCGTCATAGACGGAATCATTTGTCATCGAATATGAAATGTTTATCGCGCCGGCAAGCGGGGCATGGGTACTATAGAGGTAATTCCAAATGTTGTGATCTTTATTATTATATACGATTGTGTTGGTTACTTTCAAAACATCATCATATGACATTGTGTAATCATCACCAACACGCAATCCATCGATGCGATTACCGACTGCAACGCAGTGATCGACAAAAACAAACGGACCTTTGATTACACCGCCGTTACTCCAGCCCGCTTCAAATCCTTGATCGTTATTCAACGCAACCGTATTAAAAACCATAATCGTATCGCCACCGGATGCAGCAACGCCTTCATGAACAAAATCTTCCAGCCAGCAGTTGGAAACCTTCAATCGTGAATTTTGGTGATCGATGGCATCATCCTTGCCTGTGATGAAATAACATCGATCGATGATGGAGAATTGTGGATATTTTGGATTGATATCATTGATATGAAAGCCGTCGGTATCAATGTCTTCCGTATAGCTTGCATTGTTGTCGTCCGGGAGATTCATGAGATGACTATTTGTATACCGCAACAGCACTCTGTGAAACTCTCCGCCGTGCCGGACGAATGAAGAGACGGAATTTTGTACAGTTGCTGTTCCATCCTGCATACCGAATACCTTCCCCGGCGAATAGAGGAAGAAACACTGGTTGAATGTAAATGTCGAATTATTTTTCCCAAAGAAAATATGCTGGTGTCCCGTATGCCAACCCTCGTTGGGTGTCGGCTGTCCTTTCGAAAGATCACCACCGCCGTTCATTACCATACAGAATTCAAAATTTGCTGTCGCATTATCATACTCCATCCCTCCCCAAGGTTCTGACCATTTTTCTGAAGTGATGACAACGGGATCCTGTGCAGTTCCTTGAACGGTTAACTCTCCTCGAACGTAAAAATTGACGTACTTTTTCACAAGNNACAACTTCTCCGGTAGGGAGAGTGCCTGAATATGAGATTGAGGGAACAGATGAGATTCCAATCTGTTTTTGTGCTGCTGATACGTGAGCATTTTCAACATTGAGTAAAAACGAAGCCCCGCTATTGAATTGAATATATCCCGTCCCTGCACCTCGTTTAATTGCAATAGCAGTGTCTGCGTGTGTACCTCCAAACGAAATATTCATCGGAGTTTGTTCGATTGGATTGATCTCTCCATTTGCATCTCGAATCCTAATAACAATGGGAAGATATTGCCCCGGTCTTATTCGTTTCGGAGTGATAAGTTCAGCGCTAGCATTGCTCAATTGTATAAAAGCTGCTGATATTGTTGTATCACTTCCAAGATTTAAAGTTATTGATTTACTGGATGTTGGCATTCCATTTCTCCATCCTGAGAATTGATAACCAGGATCCGGAATCGCTGTTATTGTGACAGGAATATTCTTAAAGTATTTTCCAGCCCATTGTGATTTGTTTATCGTAATCGTGTTGACAATTATTTTTCCGTTTCCTGAGATATTAGCGAAGAGAGTCGCCTGTCCGGGAAGTGAAAAATAATTTTGCATTTGTTGTCGTACAATTGCAGGTCTCTGCTCGGCAAATGTTCTCATAGAATTCACATTCTCGTTCCATTTCGTCATTGTGTTGTTCCATTTGGCAACTTCGGCGGGCATTTCCGTTAATATGTGCTGAACCAATGAGTCAATAATCGATTTCATCGAGTCGGAAGACAATGTGGTATTTAATAAGTCAGCGATCCTGTTAATGTATTTAATCTTATACGATTGATTCTGCAATAATTTTTTTGTGATAAGGTTGTCCAGATACGTTCCGATAGGATTGTACTGTCCGACAAAACCGTTCCAGTTGATGTCGGTATAAGCGCGGTCCGCATCCCAAATTGTCCATTGCCATGTCCCGCTCGGCGATTTCTCGCGGAACATGGAAACACCGTATGCCCAGGTCATATACTCAGTGCCATGGATAAGTGCCTGAATGTCCGTGAAATTATCGATATCAAAGAATTGCGCCACCTCGGAAATTTTTTCGTCGCTGGTAAATGAATTGTTTTGGAAAAAATTAACCAATTCATTCCACTTTATTTTATCACCGTAGGTTGTCTCAAGCGAATCCCATCGAGTCCGAATGAGGTCAACATCTTTGTATCCTAAGTGGTCAAACACGAAGTGTTCGTCGACACTTTCTTTGATGTCGTATATACCATTGTAACTGTTGTTCAGATACAAGACTGCAAACATGCTGCGGGAAACGAGCCCTCCGATCTTTCGCCAAAGTTCAGTCACCAGCGGATCGCGAAGGAGTGTTCCTTTTGCATTCTCTCCACTCGCTGTTGGCTCAACAGTGTCGTCATATCCAGAACGAAACACAATTCTGCTAAATGATGTAATGGGATTCCCGGGATACAATGGATACACCAACCGCTCTTTTCCATAACCTGTTCGGAAATATGCCCGGAACGACTTTTTCCTATAATCTTTCGGCCCTGAATTTCCTTGAATGCGCAATCCAGCTGGTATATGAAATGCAAGAGATTGATTCTCAAAGTATTCGAGTTCGCCAAACCGTTCCCAAGCACGGCCGTCATAATCATTCACATAAATACCGGTTGCTGGATCATACAGATTTTTAGGATCGGTCATCAGTGCAAGAACAGGTAAATCGTGATTTGTTGTGAAAAATGCTTTCGTCATTATTTGGCTCGGCATGGCATCCGATTTAAATGATCGAGCTTTGAAAATTGATGTTTGAGTTATCTCCACCGGCAATGTATACTGTGGTGAGGCTTCCGTTGGATCAGTACCATCGAGCGTGTAGCGAATAGTATCTCCAATCGCAACAGGTCGAACTGTAACTGTAAGACTCTGATAGAAACCTGCCGATTGATCTATTGTCGGAGGCAACACGAATCTCTTATAACCCAGTTTATTTGACACCCCGGGAGTAAAGTTCGTCATGTACATCCACTGCGCACTGCCGTCAGGTGAACGACCGTATGAAATATCTCTGAACTGCGTTTCGTAGGTAATACTATCTAGAATTGTCGCATTATCCTGGCCGAGCAAAACAATCTGCCCACTTTCACTTTTGAGTTTGAATCCAAGATGATCTGCTCCAAGCCCAGGAAATTCATCTGCAAACAACACAAGAAATCCATGAGAAGAGACCGTCGTTTTCACTTGTTGTCCGGATGGAATTTGCCAATGACTACTGCCTCCGAGATTATCAGTGAGATAATACCCGCCAAGATCAATTGGAGATGCACCGGAATTGTATATCTCTATCCAGTCCTCGTAATCTCCATTTATATTCCCATACGCAAGAACATTGGAGGCCATGAATTCATTGATAAACAGATTGGAGGGTTGTGCAACGCAGTATTGAGAAATCGACAGAATAAGTCCGATAATTATTTTAGGCTTTAAAATAGACATCCGATGGATACCTCTCTCTTTTCTCAGAAAACAATACATCTATCGTCTTCATTTTTACAGTATACTATGGGTTCTTTACTTTGTTTTTCTATAATGTCAAGTGACTATTAATTTTATTTTACAAGTATCATTTGCTTTGATATTGTAAGTGAGCCAGCAGTTATTTTATAAAAATAGATACCGCTGGATAATGAAGCAGCATTAAATTCGACAGAATAATATCCTGTCTGCTTCGTTTCATTTACTAATGTGGTTACTTCTCGCCCGAGAATATCATATACTCGCAAAGTAACATAGCTCATCTGAGGCAGCTGATACTTGATCGTTGTTGATGGATTGAACGGATTGGGATAATTCTGGGATAAAGCAAAATTTTCTGGAATCATGTTTGTATTTTGCACACCAGTTGTCCATTGAACATCTGTTCCGCTGAGAACAAGTTCAGTCGTTCCTCCAGATGGGTTAATCGTATTTACACCGCTCGGCCAGACTCCATCGGCATCCGTGGCAAATACAACAATAGCACCAGTCGCAAGAGACCGGCGTTCTATACGCCTGACGCCGTTAGGCAATATATTTGGCAGCACAACACCGAACGATCCGTCAATACCGTCCACATGGTTTGCATAAAACGCTGCATAATTGTTAGCAATACTGTTATCTGTTCCATCGTTCTCAATAAATGATCCTGAAATCGGCCGGCCTGTTCCTGCTTTGTTATCATAGATGAAGACAAAGTCTTTTGAATTTGCCACACTAGTACAGCGAAGGCCTGTACCGGTACTATCCGTAACCGATGGATCGAGCTTCACGACCCGCACAGAATCGTGTAGTGTTACATGCTTAACCACATTGGTGCCGGACATACCATCATTCAGTCCTATACGCATGAAAATATATTTTCCGGGAACAAACCTGTAATTTCCTGTGGGCTCGGTAATGAACCATCCATCATACGCTCCCGACGAATCCGTTTTCAATATTCCATATGACCCCGCTGATTCGAAACCCGGAGACGACGCGCGAATAAAATTACCCGTCGCTGAAGCGAATATACAGTTGCCTGCGCCATCTGCAGAATCTGGATCTGTTGAAAGTACAACTTGATTGGCAAAACGATACGTAGCATTCTTCAATAATCCTGTGATTCTGACTCGATATGCAAATGGGATTCGATTGGTATTACTTTTCCCGCCAATTCCTTCTATATATTGCGGTAGGATAACTGATGCTATTGCTATCGAAGAAGTATCTAGAGCAAAAGATGCTGTGATGGTTCGATTTTGGTTCATTATCACAGTTAAAAGTGTATCGGTTTCATGTCCTGTAGGAACATCTCCTGCCCACGTTACAAAGTGGTACCCATTATTCGGTTTCTCTTTCAATTGAACACTTGTGCCAAACTGATAATTTTGTTGATCCGGTGTTTTGGTGACTGTTCCATGCGAAAAATTCAACGTAAGTGAATAGGAAAGCAAATCTGTACCCGCCAGAACGATCTCAGATGTTCCGCCGGATGGATTTACTGTATTCGCACCACTCGGCCAAACTCCATTAGTATCAGTAGCAGACGTAACAACAGCATCAGTGGTAAGAGAACGCTCTTCGATTCGCCGAATGCCATGTGGTAATATATTTGGCAGTACCATACCGAATGCATTGTTCACACTGTCTACACGATTAGCATAGAAAGAAGTATAATTATTGGCGGATGTATTAGCAGTTCCATCGCTTTCGATAAATGATCCAGAAATCGGGCGACCAGTGCCTGATGTGTTATCATAAGCAAAAACAAAATTTTTCGGATTTCCAGAACCTGTGCATCGGAAACCTGTTCCAGTACTGTCACTTGCAACAGAATCAAGTTTCACCACACACACAGAATCAATGGTTGTAAGGCGTGTAACAACAGATGAGCCTCCCGCACCATCATTCAGACTAATACGCATAAAAATATATTGACCAGGAACAAAGCGTTTATTCCCAGTTGGTTCTGTAATGAACCATCCTTCATATGCACCTGTCCCGTCTGCGGTTAAATTACCGTAAGTTCCAGCTGTAACAAGACCTGGACTGCTTGTGCGTACGAAATCGCCAGTGGCTGATGTAAAAATACAATTCCCCGAACCGCTTATTGTGTCCGGATCAGATGAGATGACGACCTGGTTGTAATAGCGGTACGTAGCGGCAGCGGTGAGTCCTGTTATCCTCGCACGATAAGCAAATGGGATACGGTTGGAGTTCGTTCCGGTATTACCCTGAATATATTGCGGTAGGATGACAGATGCTATCGCTGGCGAAGAAGTACTATAGGAAAGCAAATCTGTACTCGCCAGAACGATGTCAGTTGTTCCGCCGGATGGATTTATTGTATTAGCACCGCTCGGCCAGACTCCATCGATATCAGTAGCAGAAGTTACAACAGCACCGGTGGTAAGAGAACGTTCTTCGATGCGCCGGATACCATTCGGCAATGCATTTGGCAGTATAATACCGAACGCTCCACCTACTCCATTGACACTGTCAGAATAGAAAGCTGCATAACTATTGGCTGTGGAGTTATCTGTCCCATCGCTTTCGATGAATGATCCCGAGATGGGGCGGCCTGTGCCGGCTGTGTCAGCGTATGTGAAAACAAAATCCTTCGCACCCCAAGAACTTGCACAACGAAGACCTGTGCCGGTGCTATCAGTAACTGTAGGGTCGAGTTTCACAACTCGAACTGAGTCGGCAATTGTAAGTCTCGTTGTTACATTTGTCCCCCCTGCACCATCATTCAGACTAATACGCATAAAAATATATTGACCAGGAACAAAGCGTTTATTCCCAGTTGGTTCTGTAATGAACCATCCTTCATATGCACCTGTCCCGTCTGCGGTTAAAGTACCGTAAGTTCCAGCTGTAACAAGACCTGGACTGCTTGTGCGGACAAAATCGCCAGTGGATGATGTAAAATTACAATTTCCGGAACCGCTTATTGTGTCCGGATCAGATGAGATGACGACCTGGTTGTAATAGCGGTACATTGCACTCGCAGTGAGTCCTGTTATCCTCGCACGATAGGCAAATGGGATACGGTTGGAGTTCGTTCCGGTATTACCCTGAATATATTGCGGTAGGATAACCGTCGTCAATGATTGCGCAGCGAGTGAAAAGCAAACAGCAACAATGAGAAAGAACACACAGAATATTTTTTTCATAATCATCTCCTTTAAAAATAATACGAACAAGTTTTATAGCGATTGACTATAGAATATACAACGCAACAGCCTTACTGTCATTTGATCAATACCATCTTTTTTGTAATCGCTCCCTGAGTTGTCTCCAACGTATAGAAATAAATGCCGCTTCCCAATCTTTCACCCGAGAATGTAATCTCGTGCAACCCACCATTCTGAATTCCATTCACGAGAACTGCAATCTCCTGGCCCAATACATTGAGCACTATAAGACGAACTTTCCCGGTATTCTTTAAAGTATAATGAATCTTGGTTTCCGGATTAAATGGATTGGGATAGTTTTGAGAGAGTGTAAATACGGTAGGACGTTCTATACTTGAAGTATCCACGGAATTTAATGATGGATCAACATAGAGCGTAATTTCATGGAGCGCACTACAGGTATCTCCATTCCAAACCCGCGCTTCGATAACAGTGAATTCATTGATAATGACTTCTGCTGCATTTCCGCCATTGATAGCGGAACTCACCTTCGTACCACCAATGCTTCTTGGGTCTTGATAATTATTCGTATAATAAATTGTTCCCGCGGCATTCGGATTCACTAGCTTTAATTTGTAGCCTGACCCAATAGTTAAAGTGCTCGCCTGAATTACCGTATCATTGTTTTGAAAAATAGGCGGATCAATATTGGGATACAGCTTTACTGCTTTATCCTTCAGTTGATTCAAAACAATATTTGTGCGTTTAGGAAAGTAATTGTTAACTATATCGTTTATGGCCGGTTTCCAATCGTTATCCTTTGTGGCTGTAGGAATGAGGTAGGTATCACCCCAACGGGCAGATTCACCGATAATTGCCATATCAATTTCTTTTGCCCGGGAAAGGAAAAGTGGTTTTGTTTTTTCAGGAGTCAAACATCCCTGATTGAAAAAATGTTTGTACACATGATCAGCGAAACGGATTCGGTATTCGGCATTACTCGACAATTTAAAATGCAGCCATTGCGGATGAAATTGTGCAAAATTGCTAACCGTCATTTGGTAGCCATCGGTCAAATTTCCAATGTTCACACGATTTTCGGTGAGACCAATCCCCGGACCTTCTCCAGATGTTGTTCTTAGAGTATGCTCAGCATCATGGGCGAAAAACTTGTAGCCAGCGGTTCCATTTCGATTGTAAACACAGTAAATGTTATTGGGATTTTTGTTGCTTCCAAATTTCGTTGTTGGGGCATCAAAATTTCCTGTGTAAAACATGACGATCATGTAGTCGATCAGATTATCAATGTCGACAAGGATTTTATAGCTTGTGTCACGTATCCCAGCAGAATTGAGCCCCTGCAACTTGAAGTAATTCGTATTTGTGGTAAATCCAGAAACACAAAAATTCCATACATCATGCCATGAATCTGTGGTACCATCTGTCGCTTCGATTTGATAATTGTCATCTATCTTTATAACATCATAGTCACTTGAACTTCCGCCAAAATAACTTGCAGCGTACTTCGCTTCGGAGCGTTCCTGAGTTTGAAACAATCCAAAATAGACACCATTAATATAGAGGTGATAGAATCGACTTCTCGTGTAGGGCTGTCCCATTTCCCTTTGTAGGTCTCGAGAGAATACTTCACTTATCATAGTGTTATATTGACCAAGATGGCCAGGATAACTCCAAGAATAATTTTGACCTGTGCGCAAATCAACTTTATCAAACTTGGCAACTCCCTCTGTGCCAAAAAGCGGATACACTAACTTGCTTGGCCCATATTTACTTTTGAAAAAGAACCGAAACGCATGCTTTGGGTCGTCTCCATGCCTGCTCCAGCCACCTCGGATCCGAACACCAGCATTAATCTGGAATCCATCCGTTCCATCCGGATTGAGCAGCTCGATGGATGCAGGCCGTTCCCATGCATCACCATCTTGCATTGCATGGTTATAGATACCACTATCTGCACCAAACAGATTTTTCAAATCTGTTACCATCGAAATTGTTGGGATAGCTAAAAGTGCACTATCGATTTTATTTTTATAGAGTGTGCTGTTCAGGACATCGAGAGACATACCATAATCCATAGCTTGTTCAGCCGAAGAATTTGGCCAATCAGCGCTTGGCTTAACGCCACTCGGGGATAAAGCTCCGACTTTACTAATGAATAAATAGGTTTGAGTTATACTCGTACTGAAAGAAGAATCCGGTGCAAGCGCGCATGCACGAAGGACAACGCCAGGAGCCTTTGGTTGGTGGCCGGCGGTACTTTCTGGATCGATGAGAATTGTGTCCGGTGAATTTTGACTTAATGCGGTGGCAGATGTTTGAGGATCTGAACCATCGAAAGTATATTTAATTATTGAATTTGGTGTCGGAGAACTAACAATGACTTTGAAAGCTGTTTGATAGAAGCCATGCTTAACGGAAAACTCGGGAATATCGTTAGATTGTGCTTGTACTAAACCACTTGACATTACCCATAAGCAAATAGATTGAAGTAGGATAAAGAAACTTCTTTTTATCACACATTCCTCATAGTTTTTAATCAGCCTTGTTGAGCAAAGACCGATTTAGAAACGCAATAGACCGTTATAAGATACGTAGATATTCGAAGATAATCATCATTACATGGATTGAAGTCGAAAATATGAGTGCGTAGATAGAAAGATATTGACAAATATGATTCCTTTATCCATAGAAATATATAAGGAATCGGTACTTGAGAATGCTTGCTCGTTATCACAATGGCAGTTGGAATGACTTAAATTAGCAAGGTACTAGTGCGATTCTAATTTCACTCGTTCATTTCGCTATGAGCATATCAGTCAACATCTCCACTGGAATCTTTATGAATTCGAAATCGTTCAATTGAACGATTCATTTCACATCCCAATTGGATATATCGAGTTTTTCTGGTGTTATGGTGAATTTGGTTGTCCTGATTTCTTAATCTAAATTGGGCAGGAAGCAAGACGAGCCGAGAAGGCTAAAAGAATTAACTCTTCTCCCCCCAAAAAAAATGCGCCTGCAGCTTTTCATTCGCTGCAAGCGCACTGTGTCTTACGAAAGTTGAGAATCAACTTCTTTAATGAGCATTAGTTCCCATATCAACCTGATAAACGGTCCATTCCTGTGCAGGAGTTGTGTTACCGCTTATCAAATACATATAGTTTCCATTGCCCCAACAAAAATATGGGCAATAATTAGGCAATATACCTTTATAAAAGAAGTCTACTTTATAAAGAGGGGGTGTAGCAATTAAAATTGCATTTGAGACAGCGTTAGTTCCTATAAACAATGTTCCATCTGCAGCAATTGCAATGTTTTTAATAGTGCGAGAAGCGAATTGTCCTGTTGAACTCCAATCCAGAACCATCTCCTGCGCACCCAAATTACCGCCTGCACTAATCGAATGCTTCCAAATAGTAGTATTACCTCCCACCTTGGCTGCTACATAAAGGTATCCATAGGATGCCCGCACAGCGAGGATTTCGCTTGCAGCATACACACTAAATAATTTAGATGTGGAATCTGGAGCAATAATTTCCAAATCAGTGAGTGAGCCGCCAGCGTATAAATATCCGTAGGCGTCAAAATCGCCGAATTTTACTGGCCCTTTGGCTGTGTACCATACTTTCACTTCTCCGGTTTGCAGATTCACCGCTTGGATACCTTTGTTGCCGTTCGGTGATGCCCCCCCCGTGCCAATCAAATAGAGTCGGCCATCGGGGCCAATTCTTGCATCTATTGGTGCCCGTAGGACTTTGGCAACAGAATCCTTTCCACCGCTCGGAGTGATTCTCGTAAGCTTACGACTCGCAGTCGCGGTAACAGAAAAAACGTACAGATTCTCTGCATTATCCACAGTTGCCGTGAACAACATCAGATTCTCAACAATAGCACCGTATTTCTTTGAGACTGGAGAAATTTTGTATGGCTTAAATTTCCCCGGCACTAAGGCACTGGTTGGAGCCACTATCACTGTGGCGGAATCCGTTGCCAGATTGGGCCTATATACCTTAAGCATAGTAGAAGTCATCGAAGAAATATCTGCAGACACATTATTAAAATATACGCCATTATAGGCAATATTTGTATCTGTCTTTGTAGTTGCATTATGAACGACACTTGTATCAAAAGCACCAGTGAAATTCTTCCCATAAATTGTAATGATATTCACTCCCGGTATTGCCTGTGCCGGTGAAATAGAATCAATTGTAGCTGAGACTGTCGTCGCTGGAGGATTATACCATTGAGGTGCTGTAACATCATACTTACACCCTATGAGAACGACCAAAGTTACCGCCAGTACGAATGCCGTAATTATTAAAAAGCTGTAGACTTTCATAATCTCATTCCTTCCTCAATTCAATGTGAATCGTGTTGTCATCCGCTGAACTTTATCGAACACACCAAACGGTGTATAGGCATAGTCAAGTGTAAAACCGAATTGGGATACACCAAATCCGAACGACATCCCGTTCCCGCCGTTATCATTTGCGTAACCACCGCGTAAAGAAAATGCATCCAAGAACCGATATTCCAATCCAATCTTAATCTGCTCCGGATGATCACGGTAATGACTCGCATCGATGCTCATATAAAGAGATTGATCCAGAGGAAGTTCCCCGATGAAATCCATGAGATTCATCGATATACCGAGTGTAAATACCAATGGTGCCTGAAATGATTCACCCACATATTTTACATCTTGTGAAAAATTCCTTACCGACATCCCAAACACCAGACTTTTGAATCCTGTCTTGAATTGTGTTCCAAAATCAAATACAAGCGGTGTTAGTTTATTTATTACAGAGGATGTATCTGCGATACGTCGTTGACCGGTTGGATCAGTTGTGTCCGGCCGAATGTTCACTGCTATCACAGATGTCCCTAAATTTTGCTTCACCCACCGAACATGCCCTCCAACACTAAAGCGATCCGTTAATTGCTTGGCGTACCCGACACCAATCGCTAAGGCATTCAACTTAAATATACCTGTGTCATCGTACCCCAGAGGAACTCTTGTATCCACACGTGTACCATAAAAATCTCCGTAGTCCACGCTCTGGATACTAATGCCCATAACTCCGTAATTACCTTTGGCTGGCCTGATAGCCATACTAAATGTGTAGTGCTTGATGTCCGCTATCCACTGATTTATACTGGCAGACATATCAAAAGAGTTTTCCATCCCTGACATACCTGCAGGATTGGAAAACAATGCGCTAGAACCGACCTGAAGACTCGTCAACGCATCTGCCATCGCAGCCGAACGTGCATCCGATACCACACTTAAAAATTGAAAACCTGTTTGAGCTAATTTTTGATTGTCTTGTGCAAACACACTGCTTAACAACAGGTTTCCCATCAGAACACCGATTATGAATCCATATGTTTTCTTTTTCATTGATTTTCTCCTTACCTGATGACTACGAACTTACGACACACCGACCCACGTCCAGCTACTTCAACGTAAAGGATATAAATACCACTGGCAATAATCTGCCCTGATGAAGTCTTCGAATCCCAGAGTTCATCGCCTGTACCGCGAATATGATCTTTCTCCCAAATAAGGTCACCCCGCTCGGTGAAGATTTTTAGTTTACATATGGCTGGCAATCCGTAAAAGGCTATCCGGTCATATTGAGATGTCTCGCCAAATTGGAATAAGCGGCTGCGAACATCAAAAGGATTCGGGACAACTCGAACTAAATCTAACCCGTTACCATTGGCAATTGCGTATAAGGTAACAAAACTTGAACTAAAATAGGAAACAACATCATTGGCAGTGTATTTAGAACCCGAGATCCAATCTCCTTTGGATGTCAGTAATTTCCAGCGAGTATTATCAAGATCCGGAGATGTCGAGTCATGTGCAATATTAGCTCTGCAAATATAACTCGAACCATTATAGGATACTATATCGTGAGTTGTATCGGCATATGAAGAGCCATGAACCCATGGCCCTTTATCAAATGCAACCGAGTCTCCTTGAGTTGTCACCGATCTCCAATGAGTATCATCTGAATCTGGTCTTGTTACGCCAGAAGTAAGAAGTTTGCAAATGTAATTCGAACCTTGGTAAGACACAACATCATGAGTAGTATTACTATAATTAGTCCCGGAAACCCAAGCTCCTTTAAATGATGCTTTTAATTTCCAAAAACTGGTATTAACATCTGGAGGATACGGTGTAACAGGTTCAGCTGGCCGCTGTAGAGTTGCAGGCACACTTGTCACCGTCCAGAACATACTGCTGTAAAGGGGGGTTCCAGGATGAAGGTCATTCTGTGTGCCGTCGTCCTTGGATTGGACATAGTAATAATAATCGAAACCGCGATGTGCAGTTACATCGTCGAAATTATGAACGACATTCGCTGCACTGCATTCGAATATCTTTTCATAGACTGTTTTTCGGTCCAGAACTGTGCCCACAGATCGGTAGACTACATATCCGCCGAAATGCGGCGTGGCATCCGCACTTGAAGACCATTCGAGCATAATCCGATCGCCACCGGAAGTGACTTTAAATTGATCGGGGGGCGGCGGGCCTTTGGGAATTTGATATCCGGAATTGTAATTCCGCATAGCGCTGCGCAGTGTCTGCAAAATGGAATCTTTTCCAGTCTCGCACCATTTTCGCTTGTACACATTTTCATCTGGCGCAGGGGTTCCGTCTGGCAAGATGAGATTCGGTGTTCCCGACTTTTTGAAATACTGCAGCCACTTGGCGCCGACTTCACGGCCTTTTTCCCACGAGAGTCCCGATATACCTTCTGCAAAAACAATGTGAATGCTGTCACCGGGAGCTAACTGATAGGGGCCAAACGCAGTCGATCCACTAACGCCACCGCCAGTCTGCCTTCTCGGGTCAACATAGTTAATCGGGTAATCGTCATCAACGAGTTCGTCATGCTGTTTTACGGGATATCCATCAATCATTGCAGCATAGCGGTCTTTCATGACCGCTTCATCGTACTGATCCTGCCTCTGAAAGATGTTGATGTCAGCACTGATGAATGTATTTGTTTTAGGCTGCGAGATGTCATCTGATGGATCCTGAGGACTCTTATCTGCGTGTAAAATCACCTTGCCGGCGTATTTCGCCGAAGCCAACTCACCATCTTCATTTTGGGCTGGGCATCCCCAGTCTTGTGCATAGGTAACTTGAGTGCGATCTTTGTTTGGGCCATACCAATTGTAGAAACCTCTCATTTGATAGATAGGAGAAGTCGGATCAGTAAACGCAGTAGCGGTCGGATCCCCGCCGAACGTATGATGGATATGGCTATTTCCCCACGTAGCGCTCCATGCTCCCCATCCAAGACCGTACCCTGTGCAGCTTACTCCAGACATTGCATATCGATCACAAAAAAAGAAATAACAATCTTTCAACGTCTGTTGTTTTACGGCGCCTGCCGCATTATAGATGCCCGTATTTTTGAAGACCCAGTCAGTAATGTAGTAATTGTCATGATTTGATTGGTCAAAAGCCATGACCCTCTTTGTGACCGTTACACCTATAGATGTGTTAAGCTTCACATAGACCATACGGTCGGCTTTCATATTCGGATCCACTTCGTCCAAATTGTCATACGAGTAAAGGACGGATGCGTGCTGGTCATCGACGACGACGACAGGATGGTAACTTTTCCCGATCAACTTAATTTGGTCTGGAAAAAGCATAGTCGGTGCAGTTTCAGTTCTGTTACTGCCGACAACTTTATAGCTTTTTACCTTCCCTTCAACCGGATCATCGAAATCTTTGCATCCAATCCATAAAAATCTCTGCCGTAATGTAGTCTGATTGATGCTGTATTGAGCAGGCCAGGTATAAATACAGGTAGCAGCTGCTGGGAATTCACCTTCAAACTCTGCGCCTATTTCATTGATGGGTGATTGCAGAGGTGTCACCCGGAGCCATCTGACCTGTTGGGCAGAACCGGTGTGAACCACGATCAAAACTGAAATGCACGTTGCAGCTAGCAGAAGTAAATTTCTAATTTTTATTTTTTGTGTTTTCATGGTTTTCTCTTTATTATTTGCTAATCGTTGAAATCGAATGAAAGTCTTACGCCGAAAAAGATTTTCCGTGGATCCAAGAACCAGAATGTGGAAGCATTCGGCATATTGATATAGGCCTTGTCGCTATTAATCTGGTTGAGTTTAGCTTGATCAACTTCTGCCCAAGTTCTTCCACCACTAGAAGCATCGACAACATGCCAGTATTTTCCAGTTGAACCTTCATAGTAAATGGCACGATAATCATTGGGGGCGGTTGAATATATTTTTTTCTCCGCATCGTAAATCTGTTTTTGGTATACCATTGGCTGCCATTCGATGTTCGCCTTCCGGTAATCACCCACTTTGTCGTCGCCGGGAATATTATCGTATGCGTCACTCTTTGGAAGATGGAGAGAGAACATATAGTTTTGATCGTTCGTATTCCACAACCGGAGTGTATTCAAGACGTTGGTTGCGTCCATGAATAACTGTACTCTGAATTTTCCAATCTGCACAGTTTTATCCACGCGCAATGTCGTATTAAAGTAATCCCGAGCTTGAACATTGTATGCTATCGACGCAAGATTCTTTGGATTCCATGTTGTCCAGTAACCTGACTGCCAGTCGAGTGTTGTATTTATTCTCCAACCGCCAAGAATTTTATGTCCGAGAACTGCCGGTCCCCAATCTTCCGGAGTATATAGACTCAAATTGGCTCTGGCATAAGGCTGTGGTATCGGACGGTCCTGATACAAATTAACCGTTGCTTCATCCCATGCTTTTTGTTCTGCCGGGTCGTCAAATACCCGCGAGCTGCCAAAATGCCCCGTAGTGTTAACCTGATATGTATAATTTACGAAACCGTTCCACCAGCGCCCTGTTGTCTTGCGGATCGTTATTTCGATCCCGCGTGTATCCTGGTAATTGTTTGATGTCGATGCTGTATAGTTGAAGCCAGCAATATCTGAAATGTATTGAGTAAAATCCTGCTGGTCCGTGATATCATTATAGAAAGCAGCAATCTGCAGTAAGTAATCTTCAAACATTATTTGATCGAACCCTAACTCGTAAGAAACGGTTTTAGCCAGAATGAGATTTGGGTTGCCGTAGCTTGTCATTGCGTGCTGATCGTTCCGTTGAACACGGAAGAGACTTTCATACTGCGGTACCTGCCTGAAATGTCCGTAGTTGAAGAACAACTTTGAATTTTCCGAAATAGGATGCGCGATACCGAGGCGCGGACTCAACTGCCACTGTGTTTTGGCTGACTCTGTAGGGAATGTTTGAGATGCAAGATAATTCGATGAGAAGAAGCTTACATCGAAAGCATTCAGATTCCACCATGTGGATCTTGGATCGCTGGCATCCAGACGTAATCCGAGATTGACGGTGAATCCCTGGCTTTCTAATTTATCCTGAACATAGAGTGCGCCTTGAATCGGGAAAACGTGCATCTGAACACGGCTTGAATACACTTTGCCCTTTGTGCCAGAAGATATTGTTCCATAATCAAAGTTCAGATCGTTGTAATTAAATTCAATTCCTGCTTTCACTAAATTCTGGAAATTGACCTGACTGGTATAGTCGGCTTTTATTGTTGTTGAATTTACCGTTGTCCAGTCCCTGGGTTTTGACACGTGCATACCACCGTTCATAAGCACAAAATCCTTAGTATCATACGGCCAGTAACCGAATGGATTTGAATCCTCGAAGAAACCCGGGATGACTTCAAAATGCTGCGACGTATCTCGCAATGCTCCAGGCTCTGTATCGTATTTCCGTCCGAAATTCTCAATGGACACTTCATAATAAGTGCTGGGGCTGATGGCGTGCGTCAGTTTACCGGCGAGAGAATGCTCCGTAATTTCGGACGGGCAGAAGTTAAAATCGGAGAATAAAGTGACAAGGTCGGATGGGGCTGCGATTGCACTGGCAACACCGGCAATTTCAGTAGGATAGTGCGGATAAAAATAAGTACCTGTGCCATCCCAGTTGTGCCTGATTGTATACTCTTTTCCAGACATACCGGAGAATCGTAGTTTCATCGAGGGAGTTATATCTGAAGTTACTTGCGCTGTCCAATTGTAATCCTGATAGTCGGGCCTTGTGAGAGGGAATATCAGCATATCACGCGTGCGTCGATAAGAGGTGAAAAATCTCAGATCTCCGAGCATCGGACCGATGAAAGGAACTCCCCCGCCAAACCCGGCATCGATGTCATAATCCGACTGATCATTGACTTGTTTTTTCCGGGTTTCGTATTCAAAGATACGTTGTGCCCCCTGAGGTGTTACATCGTTAGTCGGGTCATTGTCTGTGCAGAGAATATTCGAGATTGCGTTCCAGCCCATGAATTCGGGGTACTTTGTCCGAGTGTATTGGTCCCATGCTCCGTTCCCCGTTCCGGTCCAGCACACAGCGGGGTCAAAGAACGGTTTCAGAACATATGAATTGGGGTCTTGAATATCCAGAATGCCATCTCCACGCCAGTACTTCGGTGCCGGTGGACTCAGCCGGAGTTGAAAGCTGCCATAGTAACCCTTTTTGGCACCTTCTCTTGTGATGACGTTGATAACACCCGACCTAACCTGACCATATTCCGCGTTGAATCCGCCTCGTTCAACCGATATATCCTTCACGGCACTTAACGCTACTCTGGTCGAAGGTTCATTGTTTCTTGGATCACGCATGGTAACGCCATCCACCATAAAGAGAACATTGTCACCACCACCGCCGCGGATATTTAAACCTCCTTGGACACTGACTGTTCCGCGTTGATAGTTAGAGACGAATTGCGGTTGTGATGCGTAGTTAGGGTCGGCGCTCCAACCTCCGCGAATGCCAGCTTGTAAACCAACAGCACTCACGACATTGGTGATGGGTAAACTTTCGACTTCTTTATCTGACACCGAAGCGACGCTTGTAGCCACATCTGGCTTGATGGTTTTTCTTTCGCCTACAACAACAACCTCATCTGTATAAATTGCTTGTGTTACCATTGCAAGATCTATCCGAGCAGTTTGATCAATAAAGACCCGGACATCATTGATTGTGACCTTCTCATATCCTATGGAAGAAATTTGGACATTGTAAACTCCTGGCGGAACAAACAGAATGGTGTATTCACCACTGATATCCGATACCGCCCCCAACGATGTTCCAGCTACAATGACATTAACCCCGACCAGAGCTTCGCCTGTCGCCTTATCGGTGATTGTGCCGGCGATCTTTCCCGTCGTGCCCGACCAAAGTAGGGATGCAGATATCATTGTCAGCAGGAGAATCAGTACTATCCCCTTCTTTAGTTGTTTCATGTCTTATTTCTCCTTCCAGTTTAGTATACTACTATCACTTTAAGGCGGAGCTAATTCTCCCAATCTAAAAGCGAAGTAATACTATAATAATACTATAGAGCGAATTACGCTCCAAGATGATTTTTTAAAGACAGAGTAAAGAGCTACAGATAAGTAAGAAGTATTAAAAATTCTTCAATAAAAAGTCTCCAAGGTTATTCATAATTTTCAAAATTATTTTTTTGGACACTCCGGTAAGTAAATATTTTCATAAAAAATCAATATCAGATTTTTGCAAACGATAGCGAGATTCAGAAAAAAAATCTGAACATATTATCTTATTTGATGGCTACTTTATAATGCTATTTTTTCAGAAATGCAACAATAATCACAAGAATTTTTATGCTAAATAGAGAAATCCTCTCTCCGTAAACCACAAGTACATCGACCTGTATCCATCTTTTATGATTATCCTACAAACGTAAACCTCCGAGAAAATATCTAAACTGCAATAAGATTTCGAAAAAAAGGTATTTTTGATTTCTTGACTTTAAAAATTATTTGAACTAAATTGAACCGATTGAAAATCGATTGAATTGTTTCAGCGCAATTTAAGTAGACTCCTTAAAAAGTTAAGTTTTTTTTGGATAAGTTTAGATATCAATTTTGGAGATCACTGGTGAAAAATGTTACAATTGGTGATGTAGCCAGACGAGCCGAAGTCTCAATAGGTACGGTATCCGCCGTGATCAACGAAAAAAATACTGTCAAACCGGAGACGAGAAAAGCTGTTCTGAGCGCGATAAAAGGACTGAATTATCGCCCACGTGGAAGCGCTCGAAATTTGAAAAATACGGATATTTATTCTAACAGTATCGGATTACTCATCCGCGAATTGGACAATCCATTTTATATGTCGATTGCAAAGGGAGTTCTGGAGTACGCCAAAAGCAAAGGATATTTAGTAATCATTGCTAGTTCAGAAGGCGATCACACGTTTGAAGAAAAGATTATACAAGGGTTCTCACACAAGGATATAAAAGGGGTTATTATTGCACCGGTCTTAGAAGGGACAGCTGAAATTGAGCATCTCTTCAGCTTAAAGATGATTAATTTTCCATTTGTGCTTTTAGAAAATGTTAGAGGTATCCAAGCAAATGCCGTGAGTATAGACAACATCAAAGCAATGAGAGATGCGATGAAATATTTATTCGCCAATGGCCACTCAAGGATCATTCATTTTGCCGGCCCGAAGCACGCATCTCATACGTATGAAAGGATTGATGGCTTCCGGCAGGCATTCAGTGAAAGTCATTTTGCCTTCAGTATCGATATGATCATTTCGACTGGCGCCCACCTTGAAGATGGTTATAAAAAGTGTCTTGAATATTTTCAAAACAGAAGTCGCGATGATTTCCCGACAGTTATTGTTTGTTACAATGATCTTGTTGCCCTCGGTGTTATTTCGGCTCTGAACGAAATGAAAATCAAGATACCGGATGAAATTTCTGTCGTGGGTAATGACGATATCCCATTTGCAAGTCACGTTCCTGTGCAATTATCAACGATTCGTGCTCCTATGTTTGAGTTGGGTAGAAAGGCAACCGAGATACTGATCAGAAATATCGAGTCATCTAAACCTTTACAGGTTGAAAATGTTGTATTCGAAGGTCAGTTTATAGTGAGACAATCGACAAAAGCCTTACAATTAATCCACTCTAACCAACACGAAGATATTGAACAAATAGTGAGTTAGTTTTAATACGGAGTGAGTGAGACAACCAAATATGATCCGTTATCACGTGTTCCAATGGGATCTGATGGCCTTTTTTTTCTACCTTTTGGAAATGGTGCTGAACGGATGCTGGGGAATCGTGACATCGGTGCTCATTTTTTCAATTTGTAGNNATGCATTCGCAGGCTCATCTTATGCGAGGGATACAGGAAGGAATTGCATTTGCATTCAACTATGGAATTGAGATCATGCACGGAATGGATGTAAAATCATCGGTTATTCACGCCGGTCTTGCCAACCTATTTCTCGGCCCTATCTTCTCTGAGACTCTAGCACAAACTGCCGTCGTCACCATCGAACTGTACAATACCGATGGCGCACAAGGTGCAGCACGAGGCACCGCGTTGGGTGCAAAGTATTCCACATCTCGGAAGGAAGCCTTTAAAGGACTCGAATGTCTCAAAATTATTGAACCACAAAATTCTCTTACAACTAAATATCAAGACCTTTATCAACACAGGTCTTCTGCTTTACATCGTATTCTTCAATCTAAAGGATAAATCTATGAAGACAAACGTCACACTCGGCAGTAAAGAATATTTTCCACAAATCGGAAAAATTCCTTTTGAGGGGCACGAATCAAAAAACCCCCTGGCATTCAAGTTTTATGACGAAACTAAAACAGTAGCAGGCAAAACAATGAAAGATCACTTCCGTTTTGCAATGGCATACTGGCACACACTGTGTGGGACTGGTGGAGATCCATTTGGTCCTGGCACAAAGAATTTTCCCTGGTTCGAAGGCAATGATATTTTAACCCGCGGAAAAAACAAAATGGATGCAGCTTTTGAATTTGTCACAAAAATTGGCATTCCATACTATTGCTTTCATGATATAGATTTAATTGAGGAAGGCAATAGTATTGCTGAATATGAAAAGAACCTGAACGCTATTGTTGACTATGCAAAAGATAAACAAAAGGCATCGGGTGTAAAACTTCTTTGGGGAACAGCAAATGTTTTCTCAAATCCCCGTTATATGAATGGCGCTTCAACCAATCCGGATTTTAATGCGCTGTGTTTTGCAGGCACTCAGGTAAAAAATGCCATAGATGCTACCATTAAATTAGGAGGCGAAGGTTATGTTTTCTGGGGTGGCCGGGAAGGTTACATGAGCCTTTTGAACACCAATATGAAGCGTGAACTTGAACATCTCGGCAGGTTCTTGACTGTTGCCCGCGATTACGGACGTAAACAAGGCTTCAAGGGATGTTTTTATATTGAACCCAAACCCATGGAACCGACCAAACATCAATATGATTTTGATGCAGCAACAGTTATTTCTTTTTTAAAACAATATGGTTTGGAAAAAGATTTCAAGTTGAATATTGAAGTTAACCATGCAACGCTTGCAGGACATACCTTCCAGCATGATCTCCAGGTTGCTGCTGATACAGGTATGCTTGGTAGTATCGATGCCAATCGCGGTGATTACCAAAACGGCTGGGATACTGATCAGTTCCCTATTAATATTTACGAATTGGTTGAAGCTATGCTTGTCATTATTGAAGCAGGCGGATTTAAAACAGGTGGAATTAATTTTGACGCTAAAACCCGCCGTAATTCTACTGATTTGGAAGATATTTTCATTGCTCACATTGCAGGTATGGATGCATTTGCACGTGCTCTTCTAGTAACAAATGATGTACTTGTCAAATCTCCCTATAAGAAAATGCGCACTGAACGCTATGCTTCTTTTGACAGTGGTAAGGGAGCCGAATATGAAAAAGGTAAACTTACACTTGAAGATCTGCGTAATTTGGCAATAAAAAATGGGGAACCAAAGCAATTAAGCGGTAAGCAGGAATTGTTTGAGACCTTTATCAATAACTATATTTAAGCTGTGAAATACTTTCAGGAGTCAAAGCTATAAAGATAACCTTCAGAATCGTTTTTTTAAATACAATGTGTTGAAAGGATCTCTTACGGAAATTCTTGGTGTCATCGATTGGGTAGTTGTTGCGCTCTATTTTGTTCTTATCGGCAGTATATCAGTATGGTCGATCAGGCGAAAAAAGATTCTCCTACTGATTATTTTCTGGCCAATCGAAACCTTGGTTGGTTTGTCATTGGAGCTTCTATTCTTGCATCCAATGTTGGTTCGGAACATATTGTCGGACTCGCCTGCACTGGAGCCAAATCCGGTTTAGCGATGGGACATGATGAACTCCATTCGTGGATCGTTCTTATGCTAGGATGGGTATGTGTTCCATTCTATATGCGCAGTCAAGTATTTACCATGCCGGAATTCTTGGAGCGCAAGGGCAACGAGAAGGCTCGCTGACTGCTTTCTATCATACAAATGCTGAGCTATGTGATCGCAAAGGTTTCTGTGACAATCTTCGCAGGTGCCGCGTTGTATTCGAATCGTTTTTGGGAGTAGGTTTTTAGACGGGTGCCATAGTTCTCATTGTCATTACCGGATTTTATACGATCTTTGGCGGACTTCATGCAGTCATGTTCACAGAAGCTTTGCCAGCAGTTATTCTGATAGGTGGTTTCATTATGCTGACCATATTTGGCCTTATTCAAGTCGGTAGAGGGGATAATCATGTGCACTCAATGACATCCGATCATCTCAATATCTTCCGCCCGTTATCCGATCCAGATTTTCCATGGTTAGGAATTCTCTTTGCTTCTCCCATCGTTGGTATCTGGTATTGGTGGACGAACCAGCATATAGTGCAGCAGTGTCTTGCGGGACGTGATGAACAACAAACACGGAGAGGAACAATTTTTGCTGCGTTCTTAAAACTACTTCCTTTTTTTAATATTTTTCCCAAAAACCAAAAGGAAAAAACATATGGTCAAGAAACTATTTTCTATCAGCATGTGTGTAATCATGTCCTTATCAGTTATGTACGGACAAAACGCGGAAATTACCGGCAAGTATGTTATTCCTGATGGCCCGGAATGGATACAGCATGCAGTATTTTATCAAATTTATCCACAAACCTTTTATGATTCTAGCGGCGACGGCATCGGCGATCTGAACGGCATCATTCAAAAATTGGACTACGTTAAAAGTCTTGGTGTTAATGCCATATGGCTCAATCCATTTTTTGATTCGCCATTTAACGATGCAGGGTATGACATTCGAGATTATTATAAGGTGGCCCCTCGATATGGAACCAATGAAGATGCTAAACGCCTGTTCGAAGAAGCACATAAACGCGGCTTAAAAGTAATCTTCGATTATGTTATTACATACACAGCCATCGATCATCCATGGTTCATCGAATCCTGCAAACAGACGCCCAATAAATATTCCAATTGGTATATTTGGACAGATAATGTCTGGAAAATGGAAGAAGGTGAATTTGCCAATCGGTTTATTCAAGGCTATGGGCAGCGCAACGGCAATTTCATGCGGAATTTCTACTGGTCGCAGCCGGCGCTGAATTTTGGTTTCGGAGTGCCTGATACGAATAAGAAATGGCAGCTGCCAACAAACCATCCCGACGTTCTTGCTATGCGGGAAGAGTTGAAAAAGATCTTCTGCTACTGGATGGACATGGGAGCCGACGGCATTCGCGCGGACATGGCCGGTGCATTGGTGAAAGGTAACGATGTGAATGGTGATACAAAGAAATTCTGGACAGAAATTCGTCAGATCGTTAAAGAAAAATACCCACAAGCGTTTATGGTATCCGAATGGTCTTATCCGAAAGATGCACTCGATAATCGCTTCCACGCTGATTTCTTCCATTGGTTCGATGGCTACAACGATCTTATGCAAAAGGAAAGTTGGCGCATTCTGAACGGATACTCTGAAGGGCATAGTTTTTTTGACAGGGAAGGCAAGGGGAATATTGCTTATTTTCTATCGAAATACATTGAGCAATACAACGAAACAAAAACCAAAGGATATATTCTACTGCCGCTGGGGAACCATGATAACGCACGATTGAATGTAAATCGGACAATTGATGAGCTTGAAATGATCATGGCTTTTGGAATAACCATGCCTGGTATTCCATTCATTTATTATGGAAACGAAATCGGCATGCATGAACTGGCTGACATGCCGCAAATTGAAGGTGCCTATAAACCTCGTGCAGGCGCACGAACGCCCATGCAATGGACGTTGGGTAAGAACCGAGGATTTTCCACTGCTGATTTCTCCAAACTTTATCTGCCTGTAGATACCAGCACCAATGCACCGAATGTTGAGACCGAACAAAAAGATCCTACTTCACTCCTCAACCGCGTGAAGAAGTTGATACAATTAAAACACGATGAAGCGGCACTAGCTGCATATGCCGAATTTGTTCCGCTTTACGCAAAGGAAAATACATATCCCTTTGTTTATGCTCGAGCCAACGGGAAAGATGTGATTTTGGTGATTCTCAATCCATCAGGAAAAAAGGTTTCTGCAGAATTCCAGATGAATATTCCCTACAAGAAGCTTCAATTGCTGGCTGGAAAAGAAATAAAATTTTCTAAGAAAGATAAGACCATGGGTTTAGATGTTCCGGAGATAACGTATGCAGTGTATAAAGTGAAATAATTTAACGGGAGCGATGCAGTTTGCGAATGTGTCACTTCAGGTGCTCTTGCTGTCATGAATCTTGAATAAAGATTCTGCAATCTAAAAAAACGAAACAGAACCCTTTAATCCCCCAACTCGACTGTCTTTCTTATATGTTGGCTACATAGATACATTTTTTTACGGAGAGTGTTTTTTGATTTAGCGATTTAATTAATAAACGATATTCACAAGGATTTTGCGACCGGTACTTTTATTTATCTTCTTGTAATGTCTTTATTGTTTGAGTCGACAACTCATAAGAAAGAAATGGCAAAGAGACACACTATCTATTTGTTACCATATGAGGGACGCCATATTACCTCCAGAACGCAAAAAAGTGTTAGCACACTGTTAGCAGTGCNNACACATGGATTTTCAGTCCATTGCTCTACCAACTGAGCTACCTGTCCAAATTTTTCACAACTTAACGAATGCAACGATGTTAAGATGTCTGATACATTTAGGATCCCGCTGCTGTTTAGCGGGAGCTAATCTTTTCATACTTTTTTAATAAAAATCCCGCTGGACCTCAGCGGGACCAAAAATTAATCGATTAAAACTACCAGACTTTTCGTTGAAAGTCAAGATTTGATTATTAGACCTTTCCATTCTTTTTGAGAACATCGCGCGCTATCACAAGCCTTTGTACTTCACTTGTTCCTTCAAATATTGGATTGATGCGAGCATCTCGGTAGAAACGCTCAATGGGGAGTTCTCTCGAATACCCCATGCCTCCATGGATCTGAACTGCTTTATCAGCTACTTTGCAAAGTTGTTCTGAAGCATACAATTTTACATACGCTGCCTGTCGCGAGACCGGCTTCTTTTCATCATACTCTTGTGCCGTACGGTAGACCATTGATTCCAAAGCATAGATTGTCATTGCCATATCTGCAAGCATAAATTGAATTGCCTGGAACTGTGACAACGGTGCATCGAATTGCTTCCGTTCTTTTGCATATTTTGTACTGAGTTCTAAGAGTTCTTTCATTGCTCCGAGACAGGCAGCCCCTAAACCAAGACGACCGGCATCCAATGTTTTCATCGCAATGAGAAATCCACGACCATCATCGCCAATGATGTTGTCTTTAGGGATTCGAACATTTTCAAACGTCAACGCATTTGTCATACTGGCGCGAATACCCATTTTCTTTTCTTTAGGACCTGCAGTGAATCCCGGAGTTTTTGTCTCGACTACGAAAGCGCTGATGCCCCGTTCTGTCCGTGCAAATACAGAAAGAATATCCGCAAAACCACCATTCGTGATCCACAGTTTCTCACCATTAATAACCCATTCATTCCCTTCAAGGTGGGCTTTCGTCCGTAAATTAAATGAATCGGAACCGGCGGAAGCTTCTGTCAATGCAAATCCTCCAATATATTTCCCTTCAGCAAGCGGAACAAGATACTTCTTCTTTAATTCTTCAGAACCGCCAATAAAGATTGCATTCGCTCCAATGGACTGATGTGCTCCAATAAATGTGGAGGTTGCAAGATCACCTCTTCCCATTTCTTCTTGCATAACGCAATAACCAACTTCACCGAATCCGCCGCCGCCGTACTCTTGAGGGAATGATGCGCCAAGGAAACCTATGTCCGCAATTTTACGAATTAATTCGGGAGATAGTTTTTCTTCCTCATCCATCTTCTGTGCGAGAGGTTTAACCTCTGTGTTCACAAAATCTCGCGCCATGTCGCGAAGCATACGTTGTTCTTCGGTGAATTCAAACTGAAACATAGTGGATTCCTTCTAACTTAATAAAACAAGTATATTTTTTTAGTAATTATTGCGGGGACTGATAAATCCGACTTTGTCTTCGCCTCCGTCAACTCCAAGGACATTGCCAGATATCCAGCTCGCTTCTTCTGAAGAAAGAAGAACAATTGCCTTCGCAACATCTTCAGGCGTCGTAAGCCGTCCGGTAGGGTTCTTCAAACGTGCAGCTTCAACCATCTTTATATTTCCTGGTATCTTGCGCAGCGCCGGAGTGTCCGTCACTCCCGCCATAATTGCGTTTGCTGTAATGCCCAAAGGCCCAAGTTCCATAGTTAATTGTCTAATATGCGATTCGAGGCCTGCTTTCGCAGCCGACACTGCACCGTAAAAGGGCATCGCTGTATGACCACCAGAACTTGTCATGCCAAAAATCCGTCCACCACGTTTGATAAGATTGCGCGTGAGAAGGCCCTGCACCCAATACACAAGACTATGTGCCATCACGTCAACGGTCATTTCCATTTGAGCCTGGGTAATTGCATCTTCCTGTTTCTTAGCAATAAATGATTTCAAGGTTCCAAATGCAAGAGAATGAAGTAATACTTTAACAGTTGACGTTGAATCATTTCCAAATTGTTCCTGAATATCATCGAGCGTCTCGTTCCGTTTAATACTATCAGCCGCATTGATGTTGTAGAATATTGTCTTTGCACCTGTATGCTTAATTTCTTTGATAAGGTTCTGTACATTCATCATGGTTGCTTGACGATCAAGATGCACGCCAAAAATATTCATTCCATGTTTTGCTAATTCGATAGCTGTGGCAGCTCCAAATCCGCTTGATGCACCAAGAATAAGCGCCCAGTCATTCGACTTAAATTTAACATCTTGCTTCATCGTGGTCTTACTTTCCTTTCATAAAGCATTGTAAAAATGCAAAGAATTGTGTAAAAATCCATATCCTATTCAACAGTAACGCTTTTTGCTAAGTTTCTCGGTTGATCAACATTGCAGCCTCGGGAGACTGCAATGTAATATGCCAGCAATTGCAATGGGACGACTGCAAGAATCGGTGTAAATAGATCATAGGTTGATGGAACACAGATCTTATAATCTGCCAAATTACGAATACCGTCTTCCACATCATTCACAATGGCAATCACTTTCCCGTTCCGAGCTTTCACTTCCTGGATATTGCTCATAATTTTCTCATATGTTCTATCCTGAGGTGCAATGAACACAACCGGCATGTTTTCATCAATCAGTGCAATAGGACCATGCTTCATTTCTGCAGCAGGATATCCTTCGGCATGGATATAGGAAATTTCTTTCAACTTCAGTGCACCTTCAAGAGCCGCAGGGAAATTATATCCTCTGCCGAGGTAAAGAAAGTTTTTGGTATCCTTAAATTCATGTGCGATATATTCAATTTTCTTTGAGTCGGAAAGAATAGTTTGCACTTTCTCCGGTAATCGATTCATTTCTTGAACAAGTTCGATCCCTTTCTCCCGCGGCATTCCTTTGCTCCGTGCAATGAGAATTGTAAGCAATGCCAGCACGATCAATTGTGACGTGAATGCCTTCGTGGATGCAACGCCGATTTCAGGTCCGGCATGAATGTAAACACCGCCGTCACTCTCGCGCGCAATAGAGCTTCCTACAACATTACATATTCCAATAACGGTCGCGCCTTGGGCTTTAGCTTCTCGTAAGGCCGCAAGCGTATCCGCTGTTTCACCACTTTGACTGATCAATATAACAACATCGTCTTTCTTAAGAATAGGATTACGATACCGAAATTCCGAAGCGTACTCGACTTCCACGGGAATACGGGCATACTGCTCAAGCATATATTCACCTATGAGCGCAGCATGCCAAGAAGTGCCACACGCTGCAAAGATCAGACGAGGTGCACGTATTACCTTGTCAGCCACTTCATTGAGACCACCAAGCTTTACCGTTCCCTCTTCTTCCAGCAAACGGCCTCGCATAGAATTCTGGATTGTCTCAGGCTGTTCATGAATTTCTTTCAACATAAAATGGAGGAATCCCCCTTTTTCAATCTGCTCGAGATCAAAGGTGAGTTCTTCCACTACCTTTGTTATCTCAACATCGCTCAAGGTTTTTATTGATACATCGTGAGCAGTGACAACGGCAACTTCACCATCCTCCAAATATGTTACTTTCCGGGTATGTTGCACTAACGCCGAAGCGTCGGAAGCGATAACGATTTCTTCATCACCATAACCGATCACTAATGGGCTTCCCTTGCGGGCAACAATAAGAGTATCCGGTTTAAAAATATTCGCCACAATAATTCCATAGGTTCCTGTTACTTCTTTCAGTGCACCACGAACAGCATATTCCAAATCCTTATTCCACCGAGAGAACTCCTCTATAAGATGCACCAAAACCTCGGTATCTGTCGCTGATTTGAAAACGTGTCCAAGCGTCTCTAATTTCTTTTTGAGCGTTGCATAATTCTCAATCACACCATTATGGATCAGAGCGATGTGGTTATGGCAGTCCATATGAGGGTGCGCGTTTATATTGTTGGGTACACCGTGAGTCGCCCAGCGAGTATGTCCAATACCGACGGTAGCTGTTGACTTGAGATCCTTGGTTGCTTCTTCTAATTGAGACACCTTCCCAACACATTTTATGACTTGGAGTTCTCCGTCTTGAAGCAATGCGACCCCTGCAGAGTCATAACCCCGATATTCAAGTCTCTTTAATCCTTCTATAAGGATCGGTAATGCATTTCGTTTTCCGACATATCCAACAATGCCACACATATTCTACCTCCTATTATTGCATCATACAAATAACCGCCCTCATCCTGCCTGACTTCTGTCCATCCCTTCTAAAGGAATGAAACAATTCCTTCTCGCAGATGGTACAGGATGTGCTCACTTCAATATTGTTTCCTAAAACTCCTTGCTGTAATAGTTGAAGCGTATTCTCATTCTTCAAATCAATAAATATTTTCTTCTCATGATAAGGTACGATTTTATTCCCGAACATAATAGCAACTTCCTCACCTACCTCAGAACAACACACTCCGGCGGATGGACCAATATAGGCAAGTATTTGAACCGGGTCCGTCCTGTATTCTGCCTTCATTTTTTCTACAGCTCGCTTGACAATGAGACCAATTGTCCCTCTCCACCCCGCATGTATTGCTCCAACTGCCCTATTGATCGGATCGAAGAGCAAGATGGGAACACAATCTGCTACGGTAACAACCAATGCCACATGGATTGTATTTGTGATAAGTGCATCACACTCTCTATATTCCCCTGGTGTATCAACCTTGAGAACATTGTTCGAATGACATTGGAGTGGAACTGCAAGATCGTGTTCCGAAATTCCTACCTGAGCAAAGAATTTTCTCCAATTCCTTCCCACGCGCGTGGGATTATCCCCGACGTTATAACTCAAATTTATTCCAATTTCAGTATTGCTCTCGTTCCCAATCCTGGTACTCATTCCTGCACGCACGTTCGAAATTCCGGAAAAGATCTTAGGTAGAATAACAGTCATTTCTTCCCTATTAGGCTGGAAGCCGGATTTCAAACGTCGTTCCTTTCCCACGCTCACTTGAGCAAGATATTGTCCCTCCATGGTCTTCAATGACTCTTCGTGCAATTGCCAACCCGAGCCCCATCCCTTCAGTCTTCGTTGAGAAATTCGGTTCAAATATCCTTGCTCGTAATTCTTCAGGAATTCCTGGCCCTGTATCGGAGATTTTGATAATACATATATGTTTTTCTAACGAAGTCTCAGCAGTTATGATTCCAGCTTTCTGTATCGCTTGGATGGCATTCCTGATGATATTGATAAATACTCCACGAAGCTGGTCGCGGTCGGCAACAATCATCACCGTTGGAGATGCAAGCGTATGGATAAAGCTCACTCCTTGAATTTCCCGGAACAGATTTATTGTCTCTTTAAGAAGATCGTCAATATTAAGCTTTTCAAACTTGCTCTCCGGCATTTTTGCGAAGCTCGAGAATTCAGAAGCAATTCGAGAAAGCACTTCAATCTGATCGATCACTGTCTGTGTTACGCGTTGGAGTATCTCTTCTCGGTCGGGCGCCTTATCCTTAAACGCTTGACGAACATGCTGGATCGAAAGTTTGATAGGTGTGAGAGGATTACGGATTTCGTGAGCAACCTGTTTTGCCATTTCTTTCCACGCACTTTCGCGTTCGTGTTTGGAAAGCTCTTCTCTGCTTTTCTGTAATTTGGAAACCATTTCGTTAAATGAGCGTGCAAGTATACCAATTTCATCTCGAGAGTGCGTTTCGACTCGTACTGCTAGATTTCCTTCGGAAACATCTTTTGCTGCAAGGGTCAATTGATGCAATGGCCGGGCATAACGTAAGGCAAGCAATCCACCGCCAACCAAGGCAATCCCAAAAACGATGGCATACGCGCCAAAGACATAAGCATTTCGTTGTGCTAATTCAGATTCTATTTCCTTTTCTCGATTTAATGTCGGGATTGCGAGTACTCCAACAATAGAACCAGTAATTGAAATTGGGGCGTACCCTACCACATATTCAACAGAACCAATCTTCTCTTTCGTTAAAAAGTAGCTTTTTCTTCCGAGAACCGACGAAGTAAAGGCTTCTCCATTAAGTCTTCCATCTAAAAGCCCAGCGCGATAGAGTTCAGATCGACTGCTTGCCTGAATCGACGCATTACGATAAATTGAGAAGTCAATGCTATATTCACTGGCAAGCGCTTCGCAGAAATCATCGTCAACTCCAAGCACAAAATCTTCTTCGTCTGCGATATACGTATTAATGCGATCCTGCAATTGAGACAATTCACGATATAATGTTGTTTCGACTTGTTCCTGCACTCGTTCTGCAACAAGTTGTTTATTGTAATAGCTCAAAACTGCAAGAGGTAAAAGCGTAATGCATGCAAACCCGAGAAAAAGCTTGCCTTTGAATCCCAATGTGGGCAGGACACCGCGATTACGTCTACGAATGAACGCATACATTCCTACTGCAGCCAAAACACCAAGGCAGATAAAAAATTCCCTTAGATAGCTGAATAATTCCCATCGAACATCCAATCTCTCGAGACTGATCGACACAATTTTCTCCGGTGAATCCACATTTCTTAAAAATACGGTTTGCGTTTCATATCCATTTATTCTCATGTCTTTCCACAGTATAGCGTTTGGAGCTTTTTGGAGTTCAGCCTCAATGGTCGGAGACAAAATCCGATCCGAAGTTAATTTGCTTCCCGTCGAAAATATTAACGTGTCCATTTGATACTCTTGAATGGCAATTTCGCGAACTATATCATTTTCAAATCGATCTCCAAATTGTCGAAGCGGCTCGGTTTCCTGGTCATGAAAAATAGTTTTCTGGTGCTCCGAAAGAAGGAGTGCAAGGCTGCCTACGAATTTCTCATTTGAATCACGAACTGTTATCCAAGCACCATAGAGCTTGCCTAGCGTTTTCGGACCTCTTCTTCCTATGATATGGACAGCATTTTCTTCCCCTTCAAACACTCGTGTAAGAATTTCTTGTTGTTCCGGTTTGCTCATTCCTACAACAAATCGATCCACCTCATCCCCTTTTTGGTCGTAGAGAACAAGGGCAGAGTTATATCCTTCCTTGCCAAGCAGCGTCTTTGTCCACAATACAAATGCAAGATTCGTTTTTTTTGCTTCCGCGATAGCATTCGTTATAAATTCGTTCTTCAAACCTTCAACAGACGTGCGAATTCCATCAAGCACAATATAGGTTAACCAATTGTCTGAAGGTCGTAATAATTCTTTTGCTGCAACTTCCACCTCCCTGCATTCTCTCTGTTGGAGTTTCTGATGTATTATTGGCACTCCCAGTAAAAACGAACATACCACCATCGATACGACTATTCGCCATTTTGTTGATGGTACGCCGATCTTTACATTATCCCAACGAGACATCAATTCCACCAAGACAACGGTGAGCATCATGAACAAGAGAGCATTGAAGAATTGCGATTGTGGAGCCCTATCTATCCATATAAAGATCGGAATACATAAAAGTAAAATGACAATGTAAAGGATTCGGATCTTTAATCCTGATGAAGGGAGTCGAATAGAAAGAATTTTCCTCCCTATCCAAAGTAATGCCATCGAAACGCACAGTAATGAAACGCCTAGCAATAAAACATTGAGAAGCATGATAGCTGATGTTCTATCTAATAATATCTCCGATGGATTGTTAAATCGTATCGTTGAATCAAACACAAAACTTCTCAATGCTTCGCTAAACCCTCGAAAAATCCAAAGTATGAAAAGAGCAATCACAATATACATAGTTAATGCGCCAATTCGTTTAACGCGTGATGCTATGCCTACAATGACTTCTTCCACTTGTTTGTTAAAAACCATGTGTGTGAAGAATAGCCAAGTCGAAATTGTAATTGTTACTATGCTAAGGATCAGATCTCCCAATGAAGAACTTAATCCAAAAACAAAGGGAGACGCATATAAGTTCGGATTGAAAAGCCAACCGCCTACAATATTAGCTGGGAATTCCATCTCGCGCCATACTAATCTCACCAACCACAGAGAAAGGATGCTTACAGCCGTTGGTATCCAATCCTTCCGGATACGCGCTATCCACAGTGTTCCAGCGTATGCAAGGAAGATACTCCCAAAAGCGAAACAAAAACCAATCAACATCGAATATACTTCGACGATAGAGGCAATTTCACTTTCGATGGTTTTTTCTTCTACAGAGAATTCAACGATCGTATTCCCTTCCCTGTTCACAATAGGAATAACAAGCTCTTCCTGATTTGGTTGGGTTGTTTGCGGAATCCGGAGCGTGACTTTTACTTTCAATTTCTGTGAAAGATCTTCACTGAGACTCACTTTTTGAACAAACCGATTTGAGATGGGAGAATTTAATTCGAGTGGCTCACTCGCCAGCAAATAATATTTATCGGAAGTAAAACATCTTCCGACCGTTAGGTATGTGCGCAGTCCATTTTGTGTGACTCGGACAAATTGCTCAGTAGGATTCTGGCCGAGAACCTCTGAATATCGGTGTGCTATGCTCGGTCCATTCCAAGCGAATTGATTTCCTTGCAGATCTACAAGGTCAAGTGTCTGGTCATCATGTAATCGATAGAAATTCAATGTATGAAACGCTTTGAGGGCAGCAGGTACACCATTCAGGTTTAAACTTGCTGCAAGGGAGGTGTCTATAGAAACATTCTCGAGGACTTTAGTCAGTTGTTCAACGCGGCCTTGAAATGCATTGCGAATGATTTGTTCGTTCTTTAAGCGTCGAATGCTGCGCTCTGCGTCCCATCGATGAGAGATATACGACGGGATAAAAATCCTTATCGCAAACAAAGCGCCAGCCAATGTAATACAAATAAAAAAGCCCCATAACGCGGGGCGGACATTTCGTATGATTCGATCTCTCATGCCGTCATCATTATCAATAAATATTGAATTGGCTGATGACCCACATCGAATCTTGCTGAGTCAAAGATACATACACTTGTGCTGATTTCTGAATTCCTTTTTGGACAAACATAAAACGACCTGTTGCATAAGGTGTAAAGTCTTTGTCGTTAATTCGGGAAAATTTAAATGAAACGAGCCGACGCTCTGAAAAATAACCAACGAGTACTGATACCGCTTGATTTGCCGAGTAGTATCCATGTTCACCGGAACTAATTGTCATGGAAACTATTTCACCAAGTTCTTTATTAAATTTGTTCACTGCGTTATTTTGCAGTCCATGTTCCACGTTCTGAAAAATCTCTATTATTGCAGAGCGCTGGACGGCTGAATGGACAGAAGGTATAACGAGCGTATCGTCTGCTTGACTGGTTACACGTTGAGTCTTCACCTGTGCCTCGGAAATAAATGACATAAGCAGTATGACGAAGAACCATCTCATTGGTCGAGTCCAAATTATCAGAAAACGTGCAGAAAGTCAATGAATGAAAAACCAACCTTATCCATAAAGATAGGGTTGGTTCCCATCAAGAGAGATCTATCCATTCACTTCAATTCATGTTGAGCATTTGCTCCGGTGATTTTCTTCCCGTTTGAAACGGTCGGATAATTCTAAGTTCCTGATTCTTTTCAGTAGCCCGCTATTCTCAATAGACAGGATTTATCATACAAACCATGACTTTCCATTGTTGATGATTCCTATTGTTTTTCCTTTGAGCCGTCGACCATGGAACGGAGAGTTCTTGGATTTCGATTTGAATGCCTGAATATCTACCACCCATTCTTTTTCTGGATCAAACACCGTCAGGTTGGCTGTCTCCCCTTCCTGGATATTTATCACGGATAAAGAAAGTATCCGTCGAGGATTGATTGAGAGTTTTTCGATCAACTGATTGAGTGTGAGATATTTTTGATTCACCAATTCTGTCACAGACAATCCGATAGCAGTCTCTAGGCCAACAATCCCAAATGGGGCTTGTGCATATTCCACTTCCTTCTCATCTATCGTATGCGGCGCATGGTCAGTTGCAATCACATCAATAGTGCCATCACGTAATGCTTCTTTGAGAGCCTGTACGTCATCTTTTGTGCGTAATGGCGGACTCATCTTTAAATTTGTAGCAAAGCTCTCAACCGCTGCGTCAGTGAGTGTGAAGTGATGCGGTGCAACTTCGCAAGTAATATTGAGCTTTTCTGCCTTCGCTCGTCGAACACATCCAATCGACCCTGAAGTGCTGATATGTGCAACGTGATACTTCGAAAGTGGAACATAGCGCAAGAGAATGATATCGCGCTCAATTATTAGCTCTTCAGCAATTGGTGGAATTCCGGGCATTCCAAGGCGAGTTGCAACAAGCCCTTCATTCATGAGCCCATTCTTTGTCAACGTTTGTTCCTCTGCATGCTGGATGACAGGTAAACCATACATCGATGAGTATTCAAGAACTCGACGCATCAATTCCGCGCTTGCTATCGGTGATCCGTCATCCGAGAATCCAACCGCGCCTGCTTTAGATAACTCAGCCATCGGCGCCAATTCTTCACCTTTGCGCCCTTTCGTTGCTGCTGCGATCGGATATACATCCACAAGACCTCCTGTCACACGCCTGCCTTCCTCTTGCACATATCGCGCAACCGACTCTTCATCGATCGTTGGATTTGTATTAGGCATACAACAGACAGCAGTAAATCCTCCCGCCGCAGCAGAGGCGCATCCTGTTTCAATTGTTTCCTTATGTTCGTACCCCGGTTCACGCAAGTGTACGTGCATATCGATAAACCCCGGAGCAATGACCTTGTTCTTTAGGTCGATAGTCTCAAAGGAACGATCTGCGGAGAGCGATTGCCCAATGCGTTCTATCCTTCCGTCGACGATCAACATATCGGTAACAACATCTTTCCCTTTTGTGGGATCAATAAGACGGCCTGATTTCAGATGTAGTTTCATGTGCTATTCCTTTAATTGGAAGTTCCAAGTAAGTAGAGTACTGCCATACGAACTGCTTCGCCGTTTGTTACTTGTTCAAGAATAACGGAGTGCGGTCCATCGGCAAGATCGGCTGAAAGCTCGACGTCGCGGTTGATGGGACCTGGATGCATAATGGTGATCGGCTTCGGTGCTCGGTCAACTTTTTCTTTTGTCACGCCAAAAAAGCGATGGTATTCACGAAGCGATGGGAAAAGTCCGCTTTTCTGCCGCTCCAATTGGATGCGAAGAACATTTAACGCATCAACCTGCGGGATGACATCTTCCAATCGGTAATACACGCGAACACCCAGGGCTTCGATATTTCGTGGAATCATTGTCGCGGGGCCACACACTGACACATCTACCCCCATCGTTTTTAATCCGTAAATGTTTGAGCGCGCAACGCGGCTATGCAAGATATCACCGACAATACAGACACGAAGTCCTTCGAGCTTTCCGTATTTCTCCCTCAACGTCATCATATCGAGTAACGCCTGAGTGGGATGTTCGTGTGCACCATCGCCCGCATTAATCACATTTGCTTCCACCACACGAGTGAGAAAGTGCGGCGCTCCTGATGATGCATGACGGATGACAACCATATCGATTTTCATTGCTTCGATATTACGTGCAGTATCCTTGAGTGTTTCTCCCTTACTGACGCTACTGCCCACTGCAGTAAAATTCACCACATCTGCCGAAAGCCGCCGCTCTGCAAGCTCGAACGAAATCCGTGTGCGTGTGGAACTCTCAAAGAACAGATTCACAATCGTTTTTCCTTGTAACGGTGGGACCTTTTTAATTGGGCGCTCCAAGACTTCTTTAAATGATATTGCAGTGTCGAGAATGAGCGTAATATCTTCCTTTCGTACTCCTTCCAATCCTAGTAAGTGACGACTTTGTAATTTCATAATAATTTCTCCTTCTCGTCATTCTCAATAAGGTAGACTGCATCTTCTTCATCCGCCTCTATCATTTCAACTTTCACTTCCTGACCATGCGCTGTTGGAACATTTTTGCCGACAAAATCTGCTTTGATAGGCAGTTCACGATGTCCGCGATCGACAAGTACCAACAATTGAATCATTGCCGGTCGTCCTAAATCCATTAATGCATTAAGCGCTGACCGGATCGTTCGCCCGGTAAAAAGGACATCATCAATAAGAACGATCACCTTTCCTCGTATATCAAAGAGAATCTCAGAACTTTTCAATTGGGGTTGATCTAATCGCCCGCGTAGATCGTCACGGTAGAGCGTAATATCCAGTACTCCGACTTGTACTTTCATATTTTCGATTTCTTCTAACTTTTTTGCGACACGATGAGCCAGATATTCGCCGCGTGTCCTGATGCCTACAAGCACAACATCCTGAACACCTTTATTTTTTTCTACTAACTCGTGTGAGAGACGGTTCACAGTTCGACGGAGACCGTCGGCGTCGAGCACTTTTGTTTTCATCGTCACTACCTTTCTTAAAATGAAGAAACCCCCAGTTCCAACGAATTAGGAAAAGGGGGCTGAACGATCTTGCATCATCTCTATCCCTTCCCTACCTCGCTGGATAGGAATTAAAGGAACTTCTCAAAGAACATTTACTTATCGTGGGCGCTGCGGGGATCGAACCTGCGACCTTACGCGTGTGAGGCGTACGCTCTGAACCAGCTGAGCTAAGCGCCCGCAATGTATTGCCTTGTACTTCTTAATCTTAGTTAAATATAGGGAAATATTTGTTCTTGTTCAACCAATAAATTCGTTCCGTATCAATAACTCTCGATGTACTGAAAAAGCTTCGTCAAAAAGACCTTCGTTTTCTCTAAGATTATCGTCTTTTAAGTTGAGAGAATACGCCTGTGTATATATCCCTTGAGTTCCTTTCGGAAAATTGAAGTACACAAACATATATCATATTTGTATCTCATGATTGAACTCAAGAAAATCTCATTGAATCACAATTATCGGTCTTTGTTCCCTTCCAGGGATTCTGTTGTATGTACTTCCAGAATACCCAATCATCAGATATTGGAGATTGATATTGCATTATTCAATTGCATCAATTATCTTTGACGCTATGATTGCAACAATTCCCTGTCTATTCCTGTTTAAGAAATGATAAAAGGATAGGAGCAGCTTTCACAAATTAACCACCTCACAATTCAACGGAGAAGAGCATGATAAAAAAAGGAACTACTGCTGAGGTTACCGATCATACCCAGGGAAGTGTGACGTGTCCGAGTTGTAAAGGAACTGGCATNNCAGTGCAAAGGTACTGGCTTCAGCAAACCTCATGAAACATGCAAACATTGCAGAGGTTTCGGATCTTTGCCAGAGAAGTAAAACGTCAACATCGTACATTTCTCTTCTTTCTCAGCTTATCTCATAAGCATTCGAATTGTTCGCACCTAATTCGGTTCGCAATAATTTGAGTCGCCATACAGCATCATCCGTTCGGAAGGAAAAACTTTTCCTCTCTTACTCCCTTGAAAGACAGCTGGGACACTCGCAAAGGTTTCGTAAATAATCCCAAGTATAGATGCCTGTTGAATGGAGATCTCCCCACGATATCTGAATCGCATAATGACCCACCTGCTGAATTCCAATGAGATTGTACTTACCCGGAAGTTGTGGTTGTGGTACCGGTGTGTACGTTTTGAGGAGCACTGTTTCACCTTGACAACCCGCACAAGGACAGCGGTCACGCAATGTTTGGAGAGAAATGATACTTGTATGCTCATCATCCCATAAAATAGAAAGCTCCTGAGATGATGATAGTTCTATTTTCGAAGCAATCAAAAAGACCTCGATTTTTTGCTGAGCATTCAAAGAAAAAGGACAATCGATTGGATTGTCTTTTCGTAGACCGTATCGGGTTCTCAGCCAAAGGCTGATGCGCCTCTAGTGCAGAAACGGTGACCTTCCCGTCACACCTCTGGTGCGTCGGGGCGCTCTCCCGATTCTATCAGTTTTTCAATATACTTTTTGATCTTCTTTCTTTTAATTTCCAATTTCCGCTTCATTGCTGCTGAACATGTGACAAAATTCTCTCCATACACTACTTTCCATGGATTTTCTCGTTGTGTATATTTCGCCATTCCTAAATTATGCTCAAGTAGTCGACGAGATATTTCATCGATATGACCTCTATAATATCGACCGGAATTACTACGTTAAAGTATGTACATTGAAAACATAATATGAAAAAGGACAATCTATTAGATTGTCCTTTACGTGGACCGTACCGGGCTCGAACCGGTGACCTCCACAATGCCATTGTGGCGCTCTCCCATGCTGAGCTAACGGCCCATTGTCCGCTTAAAATATACCCAAGGATCGGAGCAAAGTCAATCAGAAATTCATTGCAGCGGGAATGAGTTTTCAGTATCTTATTACTAATTATCAACGAAAGAATCTGCGAAGCTCTATGATACGTCTTCTTCTATTTTTTCTTTTTTTGTGTTTTATTCTTCTTCTATCAAGTGGATTAATTTCCTGCAAAGATACACAAACGAATCCATCATCGGAGATAGTGTTTCCCAATGATAGCGTTAGTTTTACCAAGCATGTTGGACCATTATTTCAACAGAAATGTGCGAGTTCATCATGTCATGGAGGCGGAGCACAAAACACTTCAGGATTGAATCTTGAATATCCGTCATATAATTCTCTTTTAAATCATACTGGACTTGTTATCCCTGGCGACGCAAACCACAGTACCCTGGTTCAGCATTTAGAGGGAAGCTTATCTCCAATGCCACCACCTAAGTTTCCGCAATTAACACAGAATCAAATCAACGGTATAAAAACATGGATTAATGAAGGGGCTCAATTTAATTAAATTTTAATGCCCTGACAAATTTCGCGCGTCTCTTCCCCAGTGCAGCTTTCTTCTCAGAACATCGTAGTAACTGGTGTTTATTCTCTTCACAAGTTTTGTAACAAGCAGCGAGCGTTCTATCACCACTTCCAATGGAAGTCGTACGAATAACTGAGATTGGCCGTCTGCAGTAATTCGCATTTTACCGTGCGCAGTTTGAACCTTGAGCGTGATAATTGATTCTTCCGGAACAACGACCGTTCTTGCGGTTAGTGAATGCGGACAAATCGGATTAATGAGCATAGAATGGTTTGTCGGTGTAACAATGGGACCACCATTTGAAAGCATATAGGCGGTGGAACCGGTTGGCGTTGCAACAATAGTGCCATCACAAGTAAATTTTGATAGAAACTCACCATTCACCAATGTTTGCACACTGAACATACGCGAAGAATCTGTTTGACTGAGCACAATGTCATTGAGTGCAAATATGCATTGTTTTGATTTATTAATACGTGCCTGTACCATCATCCGATCCTCGATTCTATAATCGCCTCGTAATATCTCGGTGATACAATTATCGAGTTCTTCAAGAGACACTTCTGCAAGAAATCCTAATTTTCCTAAATTAATTCCAAGTATGGGTGTTGCGTGTCCGCTTACGAGCCGTGCAATTCGAAGAATCGTCCCATCACCGCCAATCGAGATTACAATGTCGCAGGCCGTCGGCAACTTTTTTTCAGAGACAACATTTGATCGAAGGAGGAATTGCTTATCGATTTTTCCACGTAATCCTTTTGCCAGTGTTTCCGGAAGAATATACTCCACTTTCTCCTTTTGACATCGAGTCATAAGCCTTTCGATGACCTGAGGTAATTCTTTCTTTTCTAGATTTCCACAAATTCCAAATTTCATGATTGAGTTTTTCCCTTATCTGCAGATTGCTGTTCCTTTGTCGATTCATCGACGTAATTCAACTTGATCTCCTGCAAAACACCCTTGAGAAAACGAGATTCGTCCTCTGATAAATTTCCCCTTGTTTTTTCCTCCAGCATATCCAGAATATCGATGGATAATTGAGCTTGCTGAAGATCTCGTTCAATTTTGTCGGAAATGGGATTTTTCAGTTTTCCCATTTGTTGCATTGCAGCCGCCTGAAATGTCATAATCAGACTAAAGAACAATGAAGTATTTTTTTCTTCTTTCATGGATTACCACCTTCTTTCTGAATTGAATACTCCCAAAGTTTCGCATATTTCGTAAATACATAATTAGCTGAAAGCACACACAGGATCAATCCTGGAATTCCATCGAGAAATCCAAGGCGCAGTATATACATCCTGATGAATACCCAGAAGGGATGAACGATCAATTGAACGAGTATAAATCTCTTTTTGTGTATTACCAATTCTTCTGCTGCCAGCGAAGTGTATTTGTTGAACTTCTCAAAATAATATCTCAGATCGGGATCAGTGTAATGAAGAAGATCGGAGTGTAATGGAATCGTTTCTCCATGGACTTCCAATCGTTCATGCACCTTTTCTTCCGTGAATCGTCCCGCTGAACGCCGGAATACGCGTGTAATGCGTCCCGGATACCATCCGCAATGATTGATCCACTTGCCAAGAAAATATGCTCGCCGAGGCATACTCAATGCGACTACTTTTCGATCAGCCGAAGAAAGTCTGTCGAGTATTTCTTTCTTTAATTCCGTTGTAACACGCTCATCGGCGTCAAGAGATAAAATCCATTCACTTGTGCATTGAACCAGTCCATAATTTTTTGCTTCGCCGTATCCATCCCAAGGTCGACTGAAGATCTTTTGAGTAAATTCTCTTGCGATATCAACAGTACGATCCATGCTGCCTGCATCGACAACGATAATCTCGTCCGCCCACGTAACCGATTTGAGACAGGCCCGAATATTCCTTTCTTCATTTTTTGCGATAACAATAACAGAAAGAGTGCTCACTTCACTTCATCCTATCCGGCAATAACGATGTTCACTAATTTGTTCTGAATAATAATTCTCTTGATGATGCGCTTGCCGTCTGTGTAGCGTTTAATGTTGGCATCATCTAATGCCAGCCGTTCTAGTTCCACATCGGAAGTATTCTTCGCAACAGTAACTTTCGATCGAATCTTTCCATTGATTTGTAACACCACCTCCACCCTCGATTCTGCACATTTTGCTTCATCATACACAGGCCACGGCTCATATGCCGTCGACTTTGGATGACCAAGCTTTTCCCAAAGTTCTTCTGCAAGATGAGGAGCGAACGGTGAAAGAAGTAAGACAAAGTTTTCCAGTAACTTGCGCGGCCGGACTTCCAACTTCATTGTTTCATTCACAAAAATCATCATTTGTGAAATGGCAGTATTGAATCGAAGCCCGTCAATATCGTCTCCAACTTTTTTCACAGTCTGATGATAGAGCCGTTCATACTCAATGGTTGGTGTAACGTCCTGGATGGATGTGTCTAATGTACCTTCCTCATTCAGAAATAATCGCCAAACACGATTGAGAAACCGAAAAACCCCTTCCACACCGCGCGTATTCCACGGCTTCATTTCTTCCAACGGCCCCATAAACATCTCAAACAAACGCATCGAGTCGGCACCATATTCCTTCACGACATCATCCGGATTAACGACATTTCCTCGTGACTTCGACATCTTACGAGAATCTTCCCCAAGAATAATTCCCTGATGCCTCAACTTCACGAATGGCTCCTTCGTGCTGACATAGCCAAGATCATAGAGTACTTTATGCCAAAACCGCGAATACATCAGGTGCAGCACAGCATGTTCTGATCCGCCAACGTAAAGATCAATCGGCATCCATCGCTTTTCCTTCGTGGCATCGCAAAATGCACTGTCGTTCTTAGGATCGATGAACCGGAGATAGTACCAACACGAGCCAGCCCATTGCGGCATCGTGTTTGTCTCACGCCGCCCTTTCAATCCTGTTTCTTTGTCGACAACGTTGATCCAATTTGTTGCAAGAGCTAAAGGCGATTCCGTCGTCCCGCTCGGTTGAAATTTCTCCAGGCTCGGCAACTCCAGAGGCAATTCCTTTTCATCCATCGCCTTCATTGTTCCATCTTCAAGATAGATAATGGGAATCGGTTCGCCCCAGTACCGTTGACGTGAGAAGAGCCAGTCTCGAAGCTTGTACTGAACGGTTGCTTTGCCAATTCCCTTCTTTGCCAGCCATGCCGCAATTGTCTTCTTGGCTTCCGGAGTTGGAAGCCCGTTGAGCGAGACTTCATTGTTCGAAGAATTTATTCCGATCCCATCTTCCACAAAACATTCCGGTGCATTCGAACCACCATCGACCACTTTGATGATAGGCAAATTATATTTCTTTGCAAATTCCATATCACGGTCGTCGTGACCCGGCACGGCCATAATTGCTCCAGTGCCATACCCCATCATCACGTAATCAGCGATCCAGATTGGAATTTCTTTTCCGGTTGTCGGATTCATCGCATAGCCGCCCGTGAAAACACCGGTCTTTTCTTTTTCTGTTCCACGCTCAAGATCGCTTTTGATTGCCGTCTCTTTTCGGTACTTCTGAATTTCCTGAACCCGGTCCGGTGTTGCTATGGCATCCACAAGAGAATGTTCCGGCGCAAGCACCATATATGTAGCACCGAATAACGTATCAGGCCGTGTAGTGAAAACACGGATTTTTTCTGCTTTACCTTTCACTTGAAATTCAACATCGGCTCCTTCCGAGCGGCCGATCCAATTGCGTTGCTGCTCAAGTGTCGATACGGGCCAATCGAGTTCCTTTGCATCTTCCAACAGGCGGTCGGAGTATGCAGTAATACGCATCATCCATTGCCGCATCGGACGACGTTCGACCGTGTAGCCCTTTTCGGTCCATTCGGCAACTTCCTCGTTTGCCAAAACCGTGCCGAGTGCTTCGCACCAGTTGACAGGAATTTCTGCAACAAACGCTAAACGAAATTGCGCGATGAAATCGTGTTTTTCCTTTTTCGATTTATTCTTCCAATCATCCGAGGTGAAATGCTTTTCAATTTCCAGGTTTTTCGTTCCGTGCGCAGCAAGCTCGTGTTCCAATGTTTCAATGGGTCTGGCTTTGTGTTCTTTCGGATCGAACCATGAGTTATAGATTTTCAGAAATATCCACTGCGTCCATTTGTAGTATTTCGGATCGGTGGTATTCACTTCACGTTCCCAGTCATAGCTCAAGCCCAGCATTTTAATCTGACGGCGGAATGTGTCAACGTTTCTCCCGGTTGTTACGCTGGGATGAATGTTCGTCTGCATCGCGTAGCGCTCTGCCGGCAAACCAAACGCATCCCATCCCATCGGATGAAGAACCGCAAAACCTTTCATTCGCCGATAACGACAAAGAATATCTGTCGCGGTGTACCCTTCCGGATGGCCGACGTGCAGGCCGGCTCCGGATGGATACGGAAACATATCCAGTACATAGAACTTTTGTTTCGTTTCAGCGTCAGGAACACGGAATGTCTTTTTGCTGTCCCAGTATTCCTGCCATTTTCGTTCGATGGTTAAAAAATCATACTTCATGTCGGAAACAATCCTTTACTCCAAATGGGAAACAACCTGCATCTCATTGATGCGGCTGTATAGAATTTACGTAAAGTGCGGTCTATTATCAACGGATGGAGAAAGAAAGCTTAGTAGTTTGCGGCTGTTCATTTTACAGGTTTCAAGCATTTTTGAATCAAGGCGAGTTCAGTTTTTCTTTGATGGACAATTATCCAAATAGGGTTACCGATGTAATTCTTCGCTGTCGGCATAGTAAGTTTATGCTTATATTTTTGGAAAATATTTATCCAGTGTCCTACAGGTTTTTTGCAACCATTCCTGACGTTGTTCAATCGTGCTGGTGATGACGACGCTGAATGTTTCTCGATAAAAAGTCTTGACACCACAAAGATCGAAGATACAATTCTTCCAGATAGTCTCTAACGGATCACCAAATACTTGTGACTCACGTTCTGACTGAGTATTTGAGGTGTTCAATACTATAGCAGTGTTTGCTCTTAACAAACCGATGGGAACTCCTTCTCCTTTGTCACCTTCTACAAACCGATATGCAACACCAGGACGAAGCACTCTATCGACCCACCCTTTAAGAATTGCCGGAGGCTGTCCCCACCAATTAGGATGTATAATGATAATACCTTGCGCCTGAGATATTTCTTTGCAATGCAGCATTATTGTCTGTGAAAGATGTGCTTTTTCGGATATCTCATCCGTAAGAAGGATCGGATCAAATTTTTCTGCATACAAATCATGAAACACAACATTGTGCCCATTCCTTGTCAGACGATCAATTGCCGTCTGTGCAAGAGCATGATTAAAACTGTGAGGATTGGGATGGGCGACAATAACAGTGATTTGCATAGTTTCTATTTATTCGAAATACGTATGTGCTTTGAGTCGAAAGAACGGTCATTCCGCAAATAAAGACATCGTTTCTATCCAAGTTGAAATCGTTCTGCCTTTTCAATTATGACTGCCTTGTTTATTAACGGAGTATAGTTGTATCTCGTAGAGCGGGAGATTCTAATTCAGTCTCATTTCGTAGCCATCGTCCAACGATCGCCATTTGTCTATCATAGAATTCGTGACCAGTATTTTTCATAATCTGGCATTTAAGATTTACACCAAGCAATTTCCATTCTTCTTGAAGAAGCTGACTTCTCTTAATTTTCAAGTCGCGCCCATAATCCTCCTTATCGCCGACTAAAACAAGAAACCTGCAATCACGTGCATGCTTTTTGTGCAAATCTGTTAGATGGAACATTCCATGATCGACGAAACAGAAATTCTTGAAATGAGTCAGGATAAATTCATCCTGATTTGACACAAGAACAGCAATAGTCAATGCACCATTGGAAAAACCAACCATAGCGCTCTTCTCTCGGTCAATATTGGGAATCAATTCGAATATCTTCCCAAGTATGATTCGATATGCACGTGAGATAACAGGATAATCCTGAAAACCTATGATAATTCCTCCAGCTGGTTCGCTTTTATCAATAGATTCCTTAAACAACGGAACACTGGCGACAATCCAACCTTTTGGTCCTGCAATCGTTTGAGCGTTGCCAATATTCCCTTTGGGTCCGCCATGGAAACCGGGCACGTACACTAAAAGGGGATATGTTTTTGTACTGTCATAATCATCCGGAAGACGAATTGTTAAACAAGGTGTTGCCCCTGTTCCCGTCATCATGGTAAAAAGTGTAGGCGGTAAATCCGGTTGAGGAAACATGATTTCGGTGTTTTTTCCCAGAGTAATTTCTTGAGCTATAGCTATTGTATTAAGGACTAATGCGACTGTTAAGAAAGTTCTGACATAAAACCACACAAATAGTTTATTCATTTTTCACCATTCTTCTTCATGAATTTAATTATCCTTCCAGTTTGTTCACTGTAATATCGCCACCACATTCTCCTGCATCGGTAATCCGGTAACAAGGATTTCATTGTCTTTTGTGATATACACATCTATCTCACTGCGGATACCAAATTTATCGCGGAGATAAATTCCCGGTTCAAGAGAAAATGAAGTTTGAGGTATGATAGTTCGCTCGTCACGAGTTTCCAGATTGTCCATATTGGCACCATTGCCATGCACTTCTTCGCCGATGGAATGCCCCGTGCGATGAATAAAATATTCGCCATATCCTTGTTGAGTAATATAATTCCGTGCTGCGTCATCTACTTCATATCCATGGACAATTTTGCCCTTCTCCATGGAAGAGCGTACAAAGTTTAATGCCGCATCACGTCCGCCTTTAACGATTTGGAAAATCTTTTCATATTCTTGAGGTACTTTTTCACCTATAAAACCTGTCCACGTAATATCGGCATACACCGAGCGCAGCTTGTCTTTCTTCGCCCACAAATCCAAGAGTACAAAATCACTTTTTTGCAGCGGAGAATGAATCTCTTTTGTCGGTTCGTAATGCGGATTAGCGCTGTTCGCATTAACCGAGCAATTAGGATCGCTCGATGTGACTAATCCACGGTTCTTGAATTCCGACATCATGAACTGCTGAACATCATATTCTGTAACCGCACTATTCGACAGTATTTTATCTCGAATAAATTCAAACGCTTTATCCGCAATTTGCCGAAGATACGTCGCACTTTTGATGTTGTCATTCAATTGCTCTTCATCCCAGCGCGCCTCAAAGTGTTGGATAAGGTTTGCTGAGGAAACCACTTCTACTCCACCTCCACGAACAAGCTCTATCGCGCCTGCGTCGACGGTTGAGACATACGGAATCGCGCACTTCGGTGAATATTCCATCGCTACTCGCTTTGAACCGGAGAGAAGTTTCTTCAATCCCTCTTCCAATGATCTCCAGCTCAGGTAGATGCTTTTCCCGCCCGGCAGCGCGTCCAAATTCCATTCTTCGATTCGATGCACGAGTTTTCTTGGTTCACCGGATGCTGGAATGTAATAAAAGTACCGTCGTGTGAACATAATATGCTCTGGAAGAGCAAGCAGCCGGGTTGCAAAAACATTTGATCCGCGAAAGTTATAAAGCAGCCAACCATCGATCTTTTCAGCCTGCAATACCTTTTGAATCTCGCGAATCAGTTTAGGGTAATCTTTTGATGGTGCCATAAGGTTCGCCCTTTCAGCAAGTATGATGTATACAAATAAAAACCCGCCTCGACTTCCGCCATAAGAATGGCGAACAAGTGCCAAGACGGGCTTAATGTACTATACAGTCGGTTACTTTACAACCTGTCCAGTTGGAACACGTTCCACAAGGACTTTCTCTTCCGTCCCTTCCGCAGAATTCGGAACGCTCACGGATTTGCGTCTGCTGTTTTGATGTTTCCGCATATACTTACGTTCTACCGGATGTTGTTCAACCGTTGCATCTTCTACATCCGGATAAGTATAAATCTCATACTTAAAGTTGCGGAGCATAATATCTTTCCCATTCCGTCCGAGCACATATTGCGGTAATAACGGAATCTTTCCACCTCCGCCCGGCGCATCGATAACATAATAGGGAATGGCAAGTCCGGACGTATGTCCGCGCAGTTTATCCATAATCTCTAAACCGACGCGCACAGGTGTTCTGAAATGGTTTGTGCCTTTTGTGAGATCGGCTTGATAGATGTAATACGGACGCACGCGCATCTTGAGCAGTTTCCGGTGCAATTCTAACATGACATCGGCATTATCGTTCACACCTTTCATCAACACGGCCTGATTACCGACAGGGATTCCGACATCTGCCAGCATATTGCACGCGCGCTCAGCTTCCGGCGTGCATTCCCACGGATGGTTGAAATGTGTGTTTACATACAATGGATGATACTTCTTCAACATCTTGCAGAGTTTTGTCGATACTCGCTGCGGCAGCACGCATGGTATTTTTGTGCCAAGGCGAATAATCTCAACGTGAGGAATCTCTCGAAGTCCTGCAAGCACTTTCTCTAAAGCATAATCGGTTACCATCAACGGATCGCCGCCCGAGATAATCACATCCCGTATCTCAGGATGAGCGCCGATATATTCTAATCCGCGTTGTATGTATTTTGCATTGATCTTCGTGGAATCACTCACTTTTCGCTTGCGCGTACAGAAGCGACAGTACATCGAGCATTGACTGGTGATGAGAAAGAGTACTCTGTCTGGATACCGATGCGTAATACTGGGAACAGGACTATCGGCCTCTTCATTTAAAGGATCCTCAGGTGCTTTCTCATCCTGAAGTTCAATTGCATCCGGAATACATTGCCGCCAAATGGGATCGTTTGGATATCGAATTAAACTGAGATAGTATGGATTAATTCTGATATGGAAAAGTTTGTTGAGCTTCTCGGCGGTTTCTGTATCGAATCCAAATCGCTCAACCAAATCTTTTGCACTGTCCACGCTCTGTCTAAGCATTTCTTGCCATAGTTCCATAACGTATGCGCTTGCTCCTTAGAAGTGTTTGGTATAGATGACCAGGTCATCACCCGGTGCATAGTAATCCTTTATATGAGTTGCTTCTGTGTACTGATGCCCAAGATAAAACTTTCGAGTCGGCTCGTACTTCGGCTGTGACGATGTTTCAACAACAAGCAATGTTCCGCCCATTCCCTGCACTTGCTTTTCACAATGCTCAAGCAAGTCGTGGCCAATTTTTTTCCTGTGCATGCGTGGATGTACCGCAATCCAATACAGATCAAATGTCGATGTTGTCATCGGTGTTGGCCCAACACAATAATATCCTTGAAGAGCTCCGGATTCGTCCACATACGAATACAGGAAATAATCTTTCTGATCTTTCTCATTCGCTGCGATTTCCATCAACTCTATGGCGACGTCAATTTCTTCTTCATGAAAAACTTTCGTCGCGCGAACGATGTCCGCTAATTGTGCAATATCAGTCTTTTCAAATTTCCGAATCAACATACTTTCACTGATGCATTCGTTCAAAAGCAGTCTCAATAATTTTTACGAGCATATCTTCAAATGTCATGCCAGCTGCACGAGCAGAACGTGCAAATCCTGTATCCCGTGAAATATCAGGGTTCGGATTCACTTCCAGCACATAAGGAGTGTTCGATGCATCAAGCCGAATGTCCACGCGCGCATAATCGCGGATCTCCATCAACTTATATGCTTGCCGTGCGATATCACGAATCCGCTGCTCCACTTCAAGCGAAAGCTTTGCGGGACAGGTTCCTACCGTACCAACATATTCAGCTGTTCCTTCCACCCATTTTGCATTATATGTTACAATTTTTGGATAGTACGGCGGTAATTTTGAAAAATCAATTTCGGAAATCGGAAGAATCGTCGGCTGTTCATTCCCGATGATAGCAACATTTAATTCTCTTCCTTCAATATATTCTTCCACCAAGGCGGGTTGATTATATGTCTTCACAACAAATGCTACTCGTTGGCGAAGTGATTCGATATCACGCACAACGGATGAATTTTCAATTCCTATACTGGCATCTTCCCGGGATGGCTTCACAATTATGGGAAAACTCAAACGCAGATCGTCGAGATTTATTTCTTCGGCTCTTTTATAGAGAGCGTGATGTGCTGTCGATATTCCATGGGCATCCAAGATCACTTTCGTCCGAACTTTATTCAAACATGTACCGAGCGCAAGCGGTGCCGCACCGGTATAGGGAACATTCATCAGCTCATAAATGCCGGCAACATGCATCTCATTTATCGCCTGCCCCCTGAGCGATTCACAAAGGTTGAATACAAGATCAATCTTCGTTTCCTCAAGAAATTTGATAAGCCGCTTGATATCACCATTAATATTAAAGAGTGATGTGCGATATCCTTTTTGCTGCAAGGCTTCTTGCATTCTTTCACGTTCTTCAAGAACGCCTATTTCCGATAGGTCTATCACATTGCCAACAACGCTGGTGATACTCCCTGAGGAAGACGCTACTGCCATTGCTTGTCCAGCTTCAACAGCGAGCTTTCTCGCTTCATCCGGTTCGGCGATCAATTCATTAAAAATTATTGCAATATGTGCCATTTCTGGCATCAATTCTCTATTCGTTTGTTTGTAAGCCGTATCGTTTGATCCCAGCCTCTAAGACAGTATTTACCATTGCAAGATAATCCAGGCCTGCCGCTCTGGCGGCCTGAGGAAAGCAGGAATGTTCATTAGGGTTGGGGAGAATTCCAGGTAAAGGATTCACTTCTAACACATAGGGCCGACTATCTTCATCCAATCGTATGTCAATTCGGCACCAGTCCCGACAACGTAAAACCCTGTATGTATCGCGGCAAATCGTCTCAATTTCTCTTTGTAATTTTGCTGGTATCTTTGCTGGACATTCGTGAACATCGAGTGGATTATCTAATGAATCCCAAATCCACTTTGCTTCATACGAATAGATAGGATTAACGCCATCCGGAAGAGAATCAAAGCGAATTTCCACAATTGGTAATACTTGAAGATCTAAACCATTTCCAAGAATACCGATCGTAAACTCTCTTCCACTCAGGAATTTTTCGACTATGGCGGGTTCTTCATATTCGAAGAACACTCTCCCCACCTGTCTGCGCAGTTGTTCGTTTGTGCGCACTACAGATGAGTTAAAAATTCCTTTGCTTGACCCTTCATGCAAGGGTTTAACAATACATGGAAGGAAATCATCAAAGTTGGATAATTGATCGACGGAATCGATGACAGCAAACGGTGGGGTCGGAATTCTGTGATAAGCGAGAATTTCCTTCGCACGCGACTTATCAAGACAAATTC
>PMDB01000081.1 GCA_003155495.1 Ignavibacteriota bacterium | reverse complement strand
TTCTCAATATTTTTTTTTCGAACATTATCTGCATCAACTTGAGTGTCGTCGTGTATCCGGCAGTTTCGTTCTGATTTATTTTTGAGTTTATTTCCCTGACGGTGCTCGGTCCGTTTTTCCATAATATTGCAAGTATTTGCAATTCTTTTTCAGTAGGGCCGCTGTTTCTTTTTCTTGCCATCAGATTTTCCAGACGTCGAGAATTGAATGTATGGTAAACATAAGTAAATAGTTCAGTATTGTCAACGAAATAATTCGTAGTACGTTCTTTTACGGTATGATGTGCCCTCGAAGCAACGATTCATTTACAATTTTTAGGAAGGCACATTGATAAATTGGTTTCATTACAGATCTGCATTTAAATTTCGATATTACCGCCGATTGTTGAAATTAATAACGATTTCCGTTGTTGACAAGAGGAACAATAACAGCGCAACGATGCACAATGACGACTATATTGACAAAGCAGTAAAAACGTTTCAATATGTTTATTCCTCATTCCCTCTTTCCGTACGGCTTGTGTCCCTAACAAGAAAATAGATTTTATTGTCTTCAGGTCTTCCCCAGCCATTTGTAACAAACAGATCTAAATTTCCATCGTGATTCAAATCTCCGGCTTTAACCTCCCAACTTCGCGACGGGGGGAAAAGAATGCCACTTTCTTTAAAAGCACCAATCGTACCATTTTGTTTTCCACCCTGATTTATCCAGAGAACACCAGGTTCAACTTTATTTGCAAATCCATTAGCCACATAAATATCTAAATCACCATCCCCATCAAAATCACCGAAAGCGACTGAATAGCCGCATGAATTTCCCAGCTTTTGCCCGCTATCTGTAAAATTTCCTTTCCCATCGTTCAACCATATCTCATTGGGTGTATCTCCTTTGGGGCCCCCTTTAAGTACAAAAGCATCTACATATCCATCCCCATTAAAATCCCCAATATATAATCGATTTCCGTCTCTAAAGGTTTGTTTACTTTTGGTAAAATTTAAATTTCCATTATTGATCCAGATAGTGCAATCGAAAATGACATCCAATTTCCCATCATTATTTACATCTGTTAAGATTACGCTGTAACCTCGTTCTCCCACATATATCCCGCTCTTGGTAAAATTTCCCTTACCGTCATTAAGCCAAATCTCGTTTGGTTGGTTATGGCCCTGCAAATCATGCAAATTGGCAATGACTGCGTCTATGTCACCATCACCATCAATATCGCACAAAGCAACATCAACACTCGCTAAATTCCCCAACCGCTGTCCACTATCTTTTAATTTTCCCTTGCCATCATTAATCCATACTTCATTGGGGCAGCCGGTTGGATTTCCAATTTGGTCATTGGCGATGAATACATCAAGAAAACCATCACGATTTAAATCGGTTAACGCAATGCTCCGGTCTCTTTTAACAGCGCTTCCAATATTTTGTCCGCTATTAGTAAAGACACCTTTTCCATTATTGAACCAGATTTGATCCGGGCCTTTATCGGCGTTCGCGATATAAATATCGGGATATCCATCGTTATTCAAGTCACCAATGGCGCATCCATAGCCTCCTTTGCCGATTGACTACTGACTATCAATGTATCTTATCTGCGCATAAATAGCCGTACTGGATATCATCAGAACAAATATGAGATAGATAGATTTTATAAAATAAATCATGATTATTCCCATCCAAGGTTTTAGAATTAAGAATATCTATTTTTATAAATTCGTAAATCGATTACTACTCGATTGTCAACTTCAACTGACAACACTAATATTCTAGAAATCTTCATTACTACTGTTTCCTAAAAAGCAATTGCACCTAACGGCCGGAACTATGCGACGTGCGGGAAATCGTGGACTCAGACCTATCATCCGTTAAGAACTTTGCCAGCGAGAACCGAGCTTGAAAAATGCTCTGAAACCCGCATGATGTATGTGCCTTGCCAAGCCACGTTTATTTTTTCATATTGCTCTTTTCTCTTAATCTGTCAATAATCTTAGCGGATACCCAAAAAACATCTTCGTCGTGATCGGGAGTCCAGCGCGAGAAGAAAAGGTACTTGCCATCCCACGAGACCCTCGGATACCGTTCCTGCTGGTCAGTGTTGATCGGCTTGCCAAGGCTGATCGGATTGGCCCAACTGCCGTCCGGTTGCCGGAAGCTTACATACAGATCGCCTCCGTCATTCTTAGGGGTTCCCCGGCTCGAGGAGAAGATCAAGTAGCTCTCATCGGGCGCGATGAACGGCGTCCAGTTCAGGAAGGGCAACAGGTTAATAGAGCTGGGGAGCAACTCCGGTTTGGTGCATTCGCCGTTGACGAGTTCAGCTCGATAAATCCCGAAATTGTTCCCGTCATCATCGGGCGTTCCCGTCCTATAGCTCATGAAGTAGAGTGTGCCGTTGCCGGCAACCGATCCCACACCGGCCCATCGCAACTCGGGATATCGTGCAACGAGGTTGAGGTACTTGGGCTGGCTCCAATCATCCCCCTGTCTTTCGACAAACCAGATATCGAGGTCCGGGGGGATTACCTGCACTGTATCAGAGTGAGGACGGGCCGAGCTGAAATATGCCCTGCGGCCGTCGGTAGTAAAAATGAGAAAGCGTTTTTTGGGAGCAACGTAAGGTGCTGACCATCGGCCGTTCTCACGTCTCATCGTCATGATAAACGAAAGCCACTGCTTGTTTTCAAGTCCCGGCCGCCGGTTCGAATACCAATACACTTCGTTGCCATCGGGAGAAAAGGAAGGTGAGCCATGTTCCTGGTAATCAGTCGACACAATCCCACGGGCAAAAACCTTGGGTGTATCGCCTGGAGGAGTTTGCCCTAAATAATCTCCTTTTAAAACTGGAAATTGTCTTTCGTTTTGTGAATAAATATAACTATTAAATCCCAGCAGTATCAAGAAAAACATCTTGTTCATTTTATTTCCTTTAAAGAGGTTCGATTCTTATCATTGAGTGTGAACATCATCGTGAAGGCATCGCCGCCCCAGGGGTTCGTGCCGCCTTTGAATGTTGCGCCGGTCGTTACCGGGAAATCAGTGGATGTGGTATTGCCAGCCAGATAAATATTGTCACCCTGACAAATGAGGGCCGAGGGATTATCGATACCCTGCCCGCCGAAACGGTTGCTATAACGCAGCGACTTTCCAGACGGATCAAAAAGTGCAACAAAGAAATCCGATTGACCGTTGATAGAGTCAATTCCGGCCGGCATCATCGGGAAGTCGGCAGACTCCGTCTGGCCGGCGAGAACAACCAAGCCCGAATGATGCATGGCGAGCATCATAGTCTCTGCCTTGCTGCCTCCCAGCAATGAGGAGTAAATTAATTTTCCGCTGCGGGGATTAATCTTGACGAAGAATCCGTCGGTTCCGCCTTTGTTCTGGCGGCTCAACGCGTCCGCCGTCATAGGGAAATCGGTCGAGGTCGTCTCACCCGCCAACCAGACATTCCCATCCCGATCCAAAGCGATGCTGCGGCCAACCTCGTCTCCGCTTCCACCGACATACGTTGCATATTCCAATGCTGTACCAGCCGGATTGAGTTTGACAAGGAAAGCGTCGCCAGTACCACGCTCACCGGAACCGCCTCTGTATGTCCTTTGGAAGGCATTCTCGGTTGTCGGAAAATCCAGCGAAGTAGTCATCCCGCCGACATAGACACACCCGGGCGCATCCACGACAATGTTGTTGGTATACAAGTNNAAGACGTCGCCCCTTCCGGCACCACCTCCGCCATTGAACGTCGTGTCAAAGGCGCCGCGGGTTACAGGGAAATCCTTCGAGGAGGTGGAACCAACGACATAAGCGTTACCTTTCGTATCCACTGCAATCTTACCACAGATATCCATGTCTGTGCCGCCCAGAAAGGTGGAGTAGATAATTCGGTCGCCGGTCGGATTCAGTTTGACTACGAAAGCATCGCCATGGGATGCATTTGCGTCACTTGGTCCTCTGAGTGTTGTCTGGAAGGCACCGGGTGTCGTGGGAAAGTTTGGATTAGTTGTGTTACCTGCAATGTAAATGCAGCCCTCCTTGTCTACCGCAATACCGTGCGCATAGTTGGCGCCACCGGGTGCACCGAGGAAGGTTGAGTAAAGCAAGGCGCCGGCTGAACTAAGTTTCGCGACATAGATCCCGGTAAACTCCTTCTTCAGTGCATTGGGTGTCGTTGGAAAATCTTTCGATTGAACAGGTGCGGTCAGGTATATATTACCTTGCGCATCCACGGCCATGCCATGCGCACGGTCCTCGCCCTTACCACCGAGAAGTGTCGAAAAGTCGAGATGCAATGATGCAGGAGTGATGGTGGTTTTATTTTTAATCTTCTTCTGTGCTGCAACATTGGTTACAAACGAGCCAGCCATTATAATCAAAACGATGAAAACGAAAATCGTGATAGTGACCTGTTGGCTAAATAAACGTAAGTTCTTCATGGTAATTTCCTCTCTATTCATATTAATGCGAATTTTTTGTGTTCACAGAATGCAACAATAAATATTTTCCTGAAATAAATAATTAATAGTCCCCGTGTCCTCATTTCCGGTTATAATGAAATCGCCCAGCGTTCGATAGCGCCGTTCCAATTAAAAACTTTTTGATAAAAATATCCCTATTCAAATTTAATTAACGCTAAAAAAACAATACGGAGATTATTTTTCCGAGGCTATCAGTGATAGTCCAAAAAATATCAGAATTGTTTCAATTAATTTATTTTGAAGTGGATCCGAGATGGGAAAGGAGAGGACAGCTTGCTTGATCTGTGATACTTCCGGGATTATTTTTGTAGTGTAATCTTTCGGCAGGCAGCCTACATTTAATAAGAATTGGAATCGCACTATACTATGAGTGGACAATTCGTACATGCGCGATCTTGCAGTTATTGCTCAATCCGGCGGTTCCATCGAGTGACGAATCATTCCTGCAGCAATATTGAACAGCCGGCCGCTGCTGAACTTTTCGTCACTAATTCTTCTTCACCGAAAACCTATAAATAGTTCTTGATTTGAATTTTTCACCGGGATTTAATATGGTGGTGGGAAATCCGGATCGATTTGGACTGTCCGGAAAATGTTGTGTCTCGAGGGCAAAAGCAGAAAATGTTGTCGTTGGTTTGTTGCCGCTTTCTACTGATTTCTTCCATCTCATTGCGCCCATACCCGAAAAGAATTGCAAACCCGGCTGATCGGTNNGTATCTCCAATTTTATATCCGATTGTATGAGGACTGGTAAAATCGAACGGAGTTCCCTTCACCGGCACGATCTCTCCGGTAGGTATCTTTGTTGCATTCATGGGTGTATAGGTCGAAGCTTTTAACGTGAGTATATGATCGAAGATATAACCTTTTCGCCCTCCGTGCAGATTGAAATAGGCATGATTCGTCACATTGATGACGGTCTTCTTGTCAGTTGTTGCGGTATAATCGATAATTATTTCGTTTTTATCACTCCAGGTATATGTCACTGAGCTTGAGACTGTTCCAGGGAAACCTTCCTCCATATCAGGACTGACATACGAGAACTTCACAGCAGGCTGTTTGCTTTTTACAATCTCGGAATTCCATACTTTGGAGAACCATCCGTTACGGCCTCCATGAAGCGTGTTGGGGGGATTATTTATAGGAAGCGTATACTCGAACCCATCGAGGCTAAATTTCCCGTTCCCAATTCTGTTGGCAAAACGCCCAATGCTTGCCCCGCCGAATGGATCACCCCTCACAATCATTTCAAGCTTTTCAGATCCGTTTGTAATATTTTCCTTATTTCCGTATTTATCAGGGACCTCAATCCTGACGATTCTCGCGCCATAATTGGTCACTTTCAGTACATTTCCTGTTTCATTTGTCAGCGTATAGAGACACACTTCACTTCCATTGTGATTTCCTAACACCTCTTTGGTAACCATTGTGTCTTTTTG
>PMDB01000117.1 GCA_003155495.1 Ignavibacteriota bacterium | reverse complement strand
ATTGTTATTTTTTGTTTCTTCATAATGCTGCCGATTATATTGTTGTGATAATATCTTACTTAGTTAGACGACTAGCCAAAAAAAGGTTTCATAAGCTGGAAATAAATCGTTGAATAATACTGATATACAATTCTCTTGGATCTTTTTTAAAAAAATGTGGAGGGGACGGCAATTGCATTAGCAACGATATCGCCCCATGATTAAGACAGACCCAGTTCATAAGCAGTTCTTGCGATAATTTTTTATTGTTCTTCGCGAGTTCCAAAAAAATATTTTCTGAGAGATTGAAAATGTTCATCATTTCTTCGCTCGGAGTAGGCCGTTCGAGACTAAACATCAATTGAAACAAATCCATGTTCTTGTGAGCAAAATCCCAATATACGAGAGAAATGTTTGTTAACAATTTTTTGGGGTCACTTTCGTTTTGTTTCGCTTTCTCGATATCCTTGTGCACCATGTAAAAACCGAAATAAATCAGTTCTTTAAAGAGAGCTTCCTTATTTTCAAAATATTCGTATACAATCGGAGGTGTGTATTCAATTTCGTCGACAATTTTTCTGATAGTAACAGCTTGCCATCCTTCTTTGCCGGCAATTTTTCTTGCGGCATCAAGAATGCTTTGTTTCATCTCCTCTTTATCTTTCAATCTTCTTTCAATATGACTCATAGCGCACTATTGTTATATTATCTAACAATGTTAGATTAATGTAGGTATCTTTAAAATAGAAAGCAAGTATAAAACAATCTTTCTGATTATCCATACAGATTAATCTGTGTAAGTAATGACATGTCTGGAAAGGTCTCTTTCTAATGGAAAAATGGCTTTGTTGTACTGAAGGTTAGAGTAATCTAATTGGCTGAGAGAATCTATTATTATTCTTAAAAAATGAAGATAATTGCTATATTAATTTAACTGCACTATTTAAGCAATTCGAGTTTTTCAATAAGCTGATTATTTTATTCGACAACTCGTCCGGCAATTCCGCGAACGATACTGAACTTGCTTGAATCATCAATCCTGTTTGCATGAAAATCAGAAATACTTTATCTTGCCAATGTAATTAACGTGTTAGTTTTTAGGAAAGAACTGCTAACACATGTGCTAACACTTGGTAGGGATTTTGGGTAAAATATTGTTGATTTTGTTTCGTTTTAGACGATTTTTTGATACCAACAATCTTTTCAAGCCTGGAACACGAGTTNNGAGTTCGAATCTCGTTGGGGGCACAGTGTTTTATGAGTTTCCTCTTCATCTGCTAACACTTCTTACAGGATTGCCGCATGTCTCTTTTCATCAAACGTTCCAATGAAATTTTTTATTTTATCACACCCTTGTTTGAATGGTTAACACAGGAATTTTCCTTCTTACCGTAAGTAACTTTTTTCGATGGAAACATAAAAGACAATATTCCATTCCATCATGGTTCTCATGGTATTGAGGTCTTCATAGTACGTTTTGTAATCTTGCCGCGGAATCACCTTTGGCTTGGAGTCGAACGACCACACTGCCGTCACACTGGCTCCTGTTCTGGTGAACTTCCGCTTACACGAAAAACATTTCGTGTCCATCTGGTCATCCTTAGGCAAATCCGTTTTTGCAAGATCGAATGATGGTTGTTCATAAAGTTCTTCCCCGCTGATAGAATACGGATAAAACATAGTCATACTGTAATGGCGGGAATCGGGATGTGGAATACGGGCATAACTGATGAAAAATTCTAACGCTAATCGTGCATTGCCTCTATAAGTAAATCGATATTGTTTTTGTATCCAAACACTATCTATGTGAAAATACACTTTCCCGTCAAACGAAACATCCGGGTCTTGCATGTTCGATAACACCACGGAATCAACCACGCCGTATTGGTATTGATTCAAGATATAAGATTGGAACGTTTTATACACTTCTTCTTTATTCATGGAAATGAATCGGTCTTTCATTTCATCGCTGGCAGCACCTTTTCCCCAAAATTCTGTTACCAAATTGGCACGATTTCCTTGGCGTGTCACTCTGAACGAAAAGTGATACTGGTTTTCATGTGATGTTGATACGGGTGTGATTTTACTGATTCCTCCGTTACCGTTCAGGATGAACGTTTGTCTTCCTTGATCAGAAAAAAATAATTGCGGAAATGGTGTTACTCCAGACGTTGGATCTAACCAGAGTTCGTTACCGTTATGAGGGACATAGGTAATAACATGGTAAAAGAACGGAGTCGGAACTTGAAATTGCTGCGGCGCGCCAAGAGGATTGATCAACGCCGGATATGCTTCGATTCCCACAGCTCTCAGTAGATATACCAACAAGGTTGTCTGGTCTTTGCAATCGCCATAACGGTTATTTAAGACCTCTGCAGGTTTGTGCGGTGTATATCCACCGCGATCAAGATCGGCAGAAATATATTTGATCTCCTGCTGAATAAAATGGTACAATCGTTTGATTTTTTCTTCCGCTGTTCCGGCTCCCGCGGTCACGGCATCAGCTGTTTTCTTCACGATCTTTGATACAAAAATATTCTGCTGAAATTTCTTCGTCCCCCATTGATCTACCTGCTTCCACGAATTTAACGATGATATGGTTAGAGCCGGGCTTAATTGTTCAAGCAGCGGCATCCCTTGTTCAACCTTGATGGCATTCACATCGGTCAGTGTCCAGCAATATTCATCATAGTCCTTGGTCACCTTCTTTTCCGGTGCTGTAGGGCGCACGGTAAGATCATACTGAAATTTTTCACCATGAGGAAGGCGGAGAAGAAAATTTGAATGTATCACATGGTCAAATCGCATCGCTGAAGGATTACTCAAATTTCTCAGCAAGTAATTGAACGAGTGCCCCATAAACCATGCGCCTTCTACAATCGATCGTTTTTTCTTGATCGTTACCTGATATTCGAACGCAACTCCTACATCTAACCCAGGAAGAGAAAATGTTAATGCGTGTGTATCGCTGTATTGTATCCCTCCGTTCAATTTCGGCAGTGATTCTATCATAATGGCATCGGGATAGACCTCTAACACCGTTCCGTCCGGTTGTATGGAACGCGCAAAATCCACTTTGACTTCTTCGTAATATGAGCCGAACAACATCGGTATTTGTGCGTAATCTAATCTCGATTTTTGATCTAATATTTTTCCGACAATATGAAAAGTTTCCGTTGTTTTTTTATTCTTATCGACCGTCAGAATGCTTTCTTTTAAATAGATCACGGCGCCGGATTCTTTTGCTTGAGCACTGCAGGGTTCCTGCAATAATTGAAGTATTGCCGGCGATACTTTGTTCTTGTTTTGTGCTTGTACACATGCAACACCCATAACGAAGAAAAGCGGTAGCAAATAATTTTTTCTCATAATTTTATTCATTGGTGCGATTGTTCTCACTTCTTCCCCCCCCCNNATGATTTATGAAATTTGCATGCCTCATGGGCCGGCTCCCGATAAATTGGGATGCCCCGCCCTGCCTGCGCGCCGGAGGTACTCCGTCTAGCAGATGATAATTTTCAAATTATCAACTCATTTTATTAATATCAGTTTATGTGTTGCTATAAACGAACTTGCCCCGACTCTGTCAGGGTAAACTTGTAAACGATAAAAATAAATCCCGCTCGATGTATTAGCCGCATTCCATTCCCGAGTATAATATCCTGTAGAGATTTCTTCGGAGACAATTGTTGCCACTTCTCTTCCTAGTAGATCAAATATTTTCAAAGACACAAACGATTTAGACGGAATACTAAATGAAATATTTGTCGACGGATTAAACGGATTTGGAAAATTCTGCTTCAAAGTAAATGTTAAGGGTACTGAGATTTCTCTTTCTACCTTTACTTCAGTGGGAGAAGCTGTAACCCAGACACCGGAACTTGTCCCGGCAAAGATACTATCGCTGCTTACGGCCAGGGACCAAATACGGGTATTGGCAGGTATCCCCGAGCTGAATGAAGTCCAGGTTACGCCGCTGTCGACCGAGAGGTGGACTCCGTTGTCATCGGTGCCTGCAAAAAGCCGATCATTCACAACGATGAAGCAATTTACGTTCTCCAGGCCGGAATTGTCTGCCGCCCAGTTCGTGCCACTATTGTCGGATATAAAAACATCGGTCAAAGTTACTGCGAATAATCTAGTACCCAAAACCGCTAGCTGGGAGATGCGTGTATCGGTAAGGCCGGAATTGATTGCAGTCCAACTTGTTCCGCTGTTTGTTGTTTTGAAAACACCTTTGCTGGCACTTCCTGCAAAAATGGCGTTCCCACTTGCGACGATAGAGGTAATACGGGCATCCAGCAGTATTCCCGAACTTACTTCGGTCCAGGTACTACCATTGTCTAAGGATTTATAGATACCACCTGTTATACCCGCAAAAAGAGTGGAATTAATCATCACAATGGACCAGATGGGAGTATCTGCATGTATTCCCATGGGTGTGACAGCATTCCAGGTTTTGCCGTCGTCGGTGGATAGATAAAAACCATTCCATGTACTGGCAAGAATTTTGGAGTCCAACATTACAATGGATAGAATGTCAATGTTGCTGTCTGCAGAACCGATCTGAGTCCAGTTTGTGCCGTCATCGGTGGTAAGAAACATACGGCCGCCATTAAGGCTGTCCCAGATCCGTGCAAAAACCTTGTCCTTGCTCGTGTAAAGACTAAAAAAACTGTTGCTTGCCGGCCAATTTGTTTGTATCCATTCGCTGACGAGTGGGATTGTGCCTGCCGGAGTGCTGGTACTGATATGCACATTTGCTACAGCAACCGGTGTAAAACCAACCACTGCATTTCCGAATGACAATACAATGGCCATCCAGACCGAAAAGAACCGTAAAACTTGTTTCATTTTTATTTCATGCTCCCTTTTTTATAATTAATCATGGAATATGATCGGATTTTTTATTCATAAATAATACCATCGTAGGCTTTCATTTATGTCACCCGTGTCCATGAGAGACCATGCGAACTTGCCGTTGCGTTCGGCGTTATGCCCAATCCGGGTCCATTTGGTAAATATGAATATCCGTCGCTTTGAATAAACGGCCTTACAAAACCATCAACCACGCTGTCAAACCAGGAATTGCACGAATCGTCTATATGGTGGTATTCGAGGGCGAGAAAATCAGGAATGCCCGTAGCAATGTGAAGGTTGGCTACAAACGAGATCGGCCCCCCAGCGCAGTGTAACGCAGTGAAAATGCCCTTCGAATGCGCATACAAGGCGGCACGCCTGGTCTCGTATATCCCTCCGAAAGTGGCTTGATCCGGATGAATAAAATCCAACGCCCCTGCATCGATCCATGGCTGGAGCTCGCTGAGGCAATAAATGTCCTCACCAGTAAGAATCGGCATATCGGTACCGGCAGTTACCTGCGCGAACTGATCAGGATACCACCATTGGATGATGTCTTCCATCCATCCCCCGTTCATACCCTGATAGTCCGACTCCGACATAAGATTGGCAAGTTTAACAGCCGAAGGAACATCGAGGTTAATTTTACTGGCCCACCCTTGATAGTGATCGGATGAGAGAGGATAATCATGGCCGATCAAGCTTCGATATTGCGCAGCGTAGTTCGCAAACTTTTGAAGACCTGAATCTTTAATAGTATAGCATGTGTAAGGATAGCCGCTTTCGGATTGTGAGGTGTAATCAGTATTAATAGTGCACAGGGAAGTAAGATACATATCTGCTTTAAACCATGTAAATCCCATGTCTAACCGNNGTATTGCGGCAACGTGGCCGCGGTCTTCTGATCGGTGTCGGCATATATTCGTACTCTATCTCTGAGTTTAGGGCCGATGAGTTTCCATATCGGAACGTTATACACTTTGCCGATAATATCCCAGCAGGCCACCTCAATGCCGCACATTGCTCCTGAACGTCGAGGAATTAGGCTCATGTAGTAGGCGCTGTGCGGATCGTAATAAGCCAGGATCGCATTGTTCATTGCATTGAAAACTCTGTCAATCTGAGTAGGGTTCATTCCAATAATGGTCGGCTTGAGGTGGCTCAGGTCAGTTACAACATAACTGTCGTTCTCACGGCATTCGCCATATCCCGAAATCCCTTTATTCGTATCGAGACGAACAATAACACCGCCACATCCAGTCAGTTGCCCTATGTACATATCGGTAATATAGATGCCCTTTTCGCCGGGGGTAATTGCAGCCTTGGCGAAGTTAAATGGGTCTATTATTCCTGGAATCCCCGTTGTTGCGACAGCAGTGACTCCAAGCATCTTTAGAAAATCTCGTCTTCTCATGGATGAGGATCTGATTTTAATTCCAGCGTTGTTGGCCATAAATGGTACACTTCATTAGTGTGAATCTATCGTAATAGCAACATTTATCAAGACTGGGTTTACGCGAGTATACTAAAAAGCAAGACAAAACGCTACCCTTTTCAGAATTCTTTCAGCATGCATAATGCGCAATAGACTCTACATATTCAACCTGTTTTGAAGCCGTCGCCCTGGTGCCCGGGGTTCCTGAGTATAAGTAGACGTGGCGAGAGCAGTTGCTGCATATTTTGACTTTTCCCTTTTTAAAATGGTTCGCTCGACCATCATGCCTGTAGCACAATTCTTTCAGTAAGTAATGATGGTTTGATTAAACTCTCAGTGGGACTCGAGAGCTACAACGTTGCCCTTGGAACATTCGCGCTAACAGGAGGCAGTCGAACAGTTCCAATATTTGATCGACCAGTTGTTCCTGATCGAAACTACAGAGGGGGCCAAATCATATTTATTGACCTGCCCCTGATTGATGTGCCAATGATAAGTTAGTTTATTTTCAATTCATACTATTAGTGTTTATGGAATCGGAATATTTACTCAAGCACGTTTATTTAATCGAACAAATAAATGGATGGTCGAACCCAAAAGATAAGCACCATAGGGGATCATAACGATAATGAATACATGATAAATTTGTAAGAATCATGTAATTCCTTGACTTGATCAAGTGAATATTTTACCTTGAGTTTGTAATTATTGTGTTAGTTTGATCAGAGGTAGCTGCTAACACATGTGTTATTACTTCGATAATTTTTTCGTGTTCTAGGCACTGATTTTATTTTGAATTCAGCGAAATCTTGACACCGGATTTCTTTATAGTAATTGCTACATAATCGCGATGCAACAGGGTGTATGCTGACTTGCACTCTAACAGAGAGGATATAATATGCATAATTTGAAGATGGTAATCTATTTTCTTACTTATCCCGCTAATGCATTTTCTCAAGGGGATGATTGGAAGTTATCAGCGTTCTTAGGGATCGTGTTTGGAGTGTTCGCTCTGGTTGTTATGATTTTTATGTCGTCGGGACTGCTTGCAGGTATCTTCGCATATCTCTCTGGAATTTGTCTTGGTACTGCAGGGAGAATGATTGACCTTTAAGCTGAGCCACCGTCTGCGTTCTCTAAAATAAATTTAGATAATTGGAATAGGGAACAAGGAATAGAAAGTTTGAATTGTATTTTGATATTTCGTACTTTGCTTTTATAATTAACGTGTTAGTTTGATCAGAGGTAGCTGCTAACACATGTGCTAACACTCCAGTAATTTTTTGAGTTAAAAGCTTGGTAATTTCTGCGGAAATCATCAAAATTTTGAACTCAAAAGGCTTTTCAAGCCTGGAACACGAGTNNGAGTTCGAATCTCGTTGGGGGCACACTTTTCCGTCGTTAATTTAATATCACATAATGATTTTGGGGAACATAGCCAAGTTAATTATAATGTGAAATGCATAGCACCTCAATCAAAAAAAGAAAGTATATAACAATAAAAACTAATTTTAATCTTATAATATAGCATACCCCCGCTGCAAAGAGCACAGATTCAATCCAAAACAGACTTTACAATACAATTTGCGATGCTAAATTCTACAGTCGAATTGTGAACACTGTTTCTTGATTGGGCGTTGAGAAGACGTTAATCGTACCGCCAAGTGTCCGGACAATTTGCTTTGAGATGCTTAATCCAATCCCTGAGCCTTCCTTTTTAGTACTAAAGAAAGGGATAAATATTTTTTCCAGCAATTCTTCCGGTATTCCGGGCCCGTTGTCACTGATTCGTATGCAAGCCTCAGATAACAAGCCTTAAAAATATATCGAAGCACGAAATTCTTTTCCGAGATTGAGGTAAGTAATAATACAAACTTTTCATTGGCTTATAAACCTGGGGAAGACCAAGCAACAGGCACATATTGCGATTTGAAATAATTGATTGCAGTTGTAATAAATAACTTCATTTCAATAAACTCCGATTTATGAGGCGCCTTCATTTGATCAATAGAAGTTTCTTAGTGTTGTTGTAATTTCCAGCTTCGAGTTTGTAGAAATACACTCCACTCGGTAGTTTGGCGGCATTGAATTGCACCGAATGTTTGCCGGCATTCTGATGTTCGTTGACCAGTGTTTCAATTTCCCTTCCGAGAACATCGAATACCTTCAAAACCACAAAAGCGCTTGCCGGTAATTGATAACTGATGAGCGTGGACGGATTAAAAGGATTGGGATAATTTTGATATAGATTGTATGAATAAATCTTTTCAGAGTTCGCTTTATCGTTTACTGAGAGAAAATTACTTCCACCTTCTATTATGATCATTTGGACTGATCTCGCAGGTGAAGTAAACTTGATTTCATTTTCAACTGAATATTTATATGCAGGAATACTTAGCAGATTATCATAAGGCCCCCATTGATATGTACTCGGCCCATTTCCATTGACATAAACATTTTGCGAAAACTCACCATTATCTGTTCCACCCGTAAACGAGTAAATATAATAACTTTGACCGATTCCAATTGTTTTTGTGTCTATGCTAATTACTTGTTCTGCGGCACTCTTGTTAACGACAACCACTCCGGTTTCACCGGATGAATATTTTGAAGCATAACATAGTATATCGGCATTAGATGAAGCAGTAGAAATTGCATGATCACCATAAAACTTCTGCAAGTAACGTAAATAATAGAATTCCGCGTGGGGATGATTTAAATAGTTGGCATCCGAACCACCATAAAACATTGTTGCATCACCAGAAATCAGCAGCCATCTTGCACCTAATCCGAAATTATTTTTAATCAGCTCACAGATAAGAACAACAGCCTGCATACCGTTTATATAGGATATTGATCTCTCAGTAGAACCACCGTTCATATTATACTCTGTTAAAGCAACTGGTTTTAAGTATCCATTTTTTTTTAGGATGTCCATTTTTACATAATCCATGTTCGCTTTGGGGCCTGTTTGTCCACTGTTCAGGGCTTCCTTCACATTAGCTGAATTACTGAAATAGTTATGTACAACATAAAAGTCTGCAGAATCACCTACCTCTTTAAAGAATCCTGCGTTCCAATTATCCTCAATAGTCCTCCACTCTCCTCCTGAATTAGGTGGAGCTGCGATAACCTGCCCGCCGATATAAATAGGCATTCCAATTTCCTCGGCGGCAGATTTCATCGAATCAACAAAAACCTTAAAATGCTTTCCGTACA
>PMDB01000061.1 GCA_003155495.1 Ignavibacteriota bacterium | reverse complement strand
TCCGCGAGTAGGACTCGAACCTACAACCCTCCGGTTAACAGCCGGATGCTCCACCATTGAGCTATCGCGGAATATCAATTGAAAAGCTCACCGTAACTGATGAGCTTTCAATAAATATATCTGCAAATCTCCCGAAAGTCAAGAAGCGATGGAAATATTCCGTTCGTTGACTTTCCTTCCATTTCAGGGTATATTGACTCATAATTTTTTTTAATGGAAAATTGAGGAGAGTTGAGAATGTTCAAAGGTGGTATGCCGAATATGCAGCAAATGATGAAGCAAGTACAGCAAATGCAGGAAAAGATGAATTTGGTACAGGCAGAATTAGAGAACAAAATTGTGACTGCTGAATCCGGAGGAGGCATGGTAAAAGTCACGGCAAATGGTAAACAGCACATTGTGAAAATTGAAGTCGAGAAAGAAGTTATCAACCCGGATGAAAAAGAGATGTTGGAAGACTTAGTGCTTGCAGCAGTTAATCAAGCGTTGGAACGTTCGACTGCAATGGCAGCGGAGGAAATGCAGAAAGTGACAGGCGGGATGATGCCGAACATTCCCGGCATGAAACTCCCAGGATTATAATTCTCACGAGAGTTTTTTTATGTTTTATACTGCCGAATCGGTTGAACAACTCGCAGAACAATTCGCTCAGCTTCCAGGAATCGGGAGGAAGACAGCACATCGTCTTGCACTTTATGTATTGAAGATGTCCCGCGATGAAGTTGTTACGCTGGCAAAAGCGTTGGTTAATGTCAAAGATAAGGTGCGGTACTGCTCTGTGTGTTCAAATATCACGGAATCCGATCCGTGCGCAATCTGCTCGAATATGAAACGTGAGCGATCATATATTTGCGTTGTGGAAGAACCACACGACGTGATAGCCATCGAAAAGACGCACGAATTCAAAGGTCTGTATCACGTACTTGGCGGTGCACTTTCACCGCTCGATGGTATTGGTCCGGATGATCTGAAGATCAAAGAATTGCTCCAGCGTTTTTCCAACGCATCGATTGAGGAAGTAATTCTGGCGTTGAATCCCAACGTGGAAGGTGAAGCGACCACGCTGTATCTGTCCCGTTTATTGAAACCGTTGGGTATGAAGATTACCCGCATAGCGCGGGGTTTACCTGTAGGTTCTGATCTTGAATTTGCAGACGAAGCTACACTCTCCAGAGCGTTGGAGGGTCGTATTGCAGTGTAAAGGAGTTCTGATGCCGCGAAAAGTGATCGTAGTGATTGGCATCATGCTGTGTTTTGGTGTGGTTTCTTGCAATTTGTTTAAAACGAGAACACCCCAGGAACCGACGCAGTCTAGTTCGAATCGTATTCCGCCAACCGATCCTGAAATAGTATTGCAGAACATGATCGATGCATTCCATGACAAAAATACAGAAAACTATCTCTATTCATTCTCGAGTGTTTCCTTTACGTTTGAAGCGACTGCCAATGCCCAACGAAATTTCGGTAGTACATTCTTAACCTGGGACAAGTCGTCGGAGCGGGATTACTTTACATCACTCATGAGTCACGTTCAGCAGAATTCAGCTGCAACTCTGAAATTTGATTCGATTAACATTGTTCCCACCGCGGCTGATTCAAGTCAAGGAGACACAAATTATAACTTAGCAGTTCCACTTGCAGAAACAAACGTAATAAAAAACTTCAAAGGCCGAGCCCAATTTATATTTGCACGCGATCAGACGGGCTGGTGGTCTATTCGTCGATGGCTGGATATCGGTCTGAATACTTCCGATTCTACCTGGAGTGATTTAAAGGGAACATTTGCACAATGAGCGGACGATGGTCAAGAAACATTTCCATACAATTGTTGTTTTCTTGCTGCCCCTTGTGATATTTCTTGTTTCCTGCAACCCGTTTGCACCAGGATTGGATGATTCTACTGGAGAAACATCATCGCTCTTGAGTGACCAGAAAAATCCCGATGGCGTGTTTCAGAATTTCAAATATGCTTATACGTTTCGTGACACGTCGATCTATGGACAACTCTTCGACGGCAACTTTACATTTCTGTATCCTGACTATGACCGCGGTGGTGTTGAAGTTTCATGGGGAAGAGACGAAGAAATGCGGACTACGAATGGACTCTTTCAGAGCGTTCAGCGCTTAGATCTCGTGTGGAATAATATTATTGATTCATCATCTATAGATTCCTATACGACAGAAGCTTTCATAAGCCGGGGATTTAATCTGACGGTGACATATAATGCGAGCTCTATTGACCGTGTTGATGGATATGCAAGCCTTCAGTTGGTACGCCAGGGAACGCAATATCCCTGGATGATTGTCCGATGGCATGACGATTCAAACCACTAATAATGAAAAGACAAACTATGATTGCATATCAAGGTGAACCTGGGTCATTCAGCGAACAGGCAGCGCGGCAATTCTTTGGCGCACATTCTGTATTGAAACCATTCCCTACTTTCTCGGAGGCCTTTGCTGATACTGAACGACATACTGCAGGTTGTTGTATCGTCCCGATTGAAAACTCGCTTTTCGGAAGCATCCATCAGGTATATGATCTTCTCCTGAAGCACAAGCTCTTTATCATCGGTGAAGTGAAACTCCGCATAGAACTGCATTTGATGGCACTCCCGAAAACCAAACAGAGCGGTATCCGCACGGTCTATTCTCAATTGCAAGCGATTGGTCAGTGCGAAAATTTTCTCAGTAAACTGAAGAATGTGAAAGTAGAAGCAGTGCACGATACCGCAGCGGCAGCACGGTTTATCCGTGAGCGCCGGCAGCATGACGCCGCCGCTCTTGCGAGTGAACAAGCCGCCCGGACACACGCACTTCACATACTGAAGCGGAATGTAGAAAGTGATCATCGTAATTTCACACGNNCTCATCGGAAAGCCGTGGGAATATCTTTTCTACCTTGATGTTGAAGGAACGCCGAACAGCGGTCCGCTTCGTCAGGCATTGAATCACTTGAAAGAAATGTGCACATTAGTCCGGGTGCTGGGCAGTTATCGCCCATTCGAAAGTGACCGCGGTTCACATCAGAGTATATGAGAGAGCCATGCAACTACGATATGTGTTAAGAGAAGGATTTTCAGGTTTCAAACGCGCGAAGTTGTCGATGTTCGCCGCAGTCTTTACCATCTGCGTGTCGCTGTTGCTGCTGAGTTTTTTTGCGATTCTCTTTCTCAATGCAAATAGTGTGGTAAACTCGCTCCGAGAGAAAGTGGAGATGGAAGCATTCCTGAACGATCAACTCTCTTCCGATAAGATCACCGAAGTGAAGGGATTGGTGGAGATGCTGGATGGCGTACGCGAAGTGCACTATGTTTCAAAAGGAGAAGCGGCGAAAATATTTCAACAGGATTTCGGCGAGGACATATTTAAGGTTTTGAACTTTAATCCGCTGCCGGCATCTCTTAAAATATTCTTGAAAGAAGGTTATAAAACTGCCAAACATGCCGAGAGTATCGTTCTTCAAGTAAAATCTCTCAAAGGTGTGGATGACGTTATTTACCGCAAGCAGTTATTGGAAATGCTGGACGAGCGCGCCAAGCTGTTTCTCTGGATTACGCTTGGTGTAGGCATCTTTATCACTCTTTCCTCCGTTATTCTTGTGGCGAACACTATCCGTCTTGCCATTTATGCTAAACGTAAAATTATACAGACAATGAAACTTATCGGCGCCACGCGAGGTTTCATTCGACTACCATTTTTGCTGGAGGGATTTCTTCAAGGCTTGCTTGGCGGATTGATTGCAGCAGGCATCGTATTTGTGCTGTTCAACTATCTGGAGCAGTGGGTTACTGTCTCTCTTTCGCAATTTGTCTATGTTCAATCGTATTACTATAGCATCATCGTTGGAGTTGGTTGTGTACTTGGGTTGTTCGGAAGCATGATTTCTGTCCGCCGTTTCATTAGTGAGGGTGTCAGTAGTTAATACAAGTCTTGTGACAATCAGGACAGGGATTATTTTTAAATTAAGATATATATTATTAATATATCTGATCTTCTATTTTGTTATATCATAACACAATTGAAGTTTCAATTCATTCAAAAGGAGGTTATATGTTTCTGTTCAATCGTTCTCTTCTTTCTTTCGTCGCGCTCGTAGCGATGACACTCTTGTGGGGCTGCAAAGACGAGAGTACCGGACCTGGCAATGGCACCGGAGGGGATGTTTCTGATGCGTACAAGGAATTGGAAAACCAGATGTACTTAATGGCGACAAGTTCCATTAAAAGTCCGAGTGACCTGGATCAAATAAGTTTTTCGAAAGCAAATCAGCTTTATAAAGATGCTACCTCAGCGTCTCCCAATAATGCGTCTGCAAACTTCGGCGCGGGCCTTTCAGAGATATTGATGATCTATGCCGATCCCAATGTGAACGCGATGGTCAAACGCTGGGATTCTGTATCTTTGGGCAAGAGTTCTTCATCTTCGTTCCTTAAATTCGGGATTCCATCCGGCACCAAGGATATGGCAGTACCCGCTCAAGCGCTCGCAAGCAATATGACTAAAATTGTTCAAGCAGCAGTTGTGAATCCTCCGCTGATCGGTGAAATGCAGGATTTATTGCGTGATCATATTATACCCCATATCGAGTATGCATTAGCTCGTTTTGCTGTCGTGGAATCGGATGCGAAGTTTGAGTTTAAGATTTCCGGCAAGATGCAAGGCGATCTGCATCTTGATTCTTTGATGCTCGATAATACGGAAGTCTATATAATGGATGGTGCATTGCTGGGATTGAAGGCAATGGTAGAGCAATTTCTTGTATATCGATTTGATCTTCCTGTATATACGACGCAAGCTGAGGTTCAAGCACTTCAACCAAACAATACAACGTTTTTCTATCTCGCTTCTGATGGAACAACACGGAGTAAGAGCGTACTGGCTGATGTTACAGGTATGATCGGAAAGTTCAAGAGCGCTATTAACTTTCTTAAATCCGAAACAGATGACCAAAGCGATGATATTATTAAGATTGGCCAATCTGGAGATAGAAGTATTTCTATAGAAGATATTGATACGACATTGGTTTATTTGGATAAGGCTTTGAATTCTCTGACGACTCCGCAAAGTATATCACTTACCAATGCGGATGCCGATGGAAACGATTATACAATTAGGGTTAATATTGCTCAACTATATAATAATCCGCCGCAAAATCCAAAGACCGCTTGGTTCCCTGCTTATTCGGTCGATACCTCTTCATCTGGCGCTATTCTCTGGCATTGGACTAATCAGACATATGCTTCGTTCACTTTTCCGGATCCGACGTTTAGCGGATTGTTCGTTGAGATTAGGAATGAAACTACCGGAAGCACTGATATGAACGAAAATCTAAAAAGAATACTCCATATCGATGAAGCCTTCAATAAGTAAAAAGAAAAATCAATGGATTTTAAATGTTATAGATACTATCGGACAATTCAAAAAAGAAGATATACCTATAACGAATGATTTATGAAGTTAAAATCTATCCAGGAGCGCAGAGTGAGTCATGACAGGCTCCACCTGCGCTTCCTGGTGATTCTTCTCTCCTTTTTTTGTATTTCGTCAATATCTCAGAGTCAATCAGCTGACTCTCTTATTCACATCAAAACAACTATGTCAGGTGAGTACATGGATATTGTACGTCAACGTTCACAGCAATCTTCGACAACCATCTTTGCACGTTCATTTGATGCGACAATCTCAGCTTCGCTCGAATGTGATACACTCACATTTGTTTATTCCGGGTGGAATCAATATGCATCCTACAATAACCTTGCTTCGAATATTGCTTTATCGGCAGAAAACGGACTCCGTTCAATGTCCCTCCAATGGATAAGCTCCGTTGATTGGCTCGATTATTCCGCCACAGCGTTTTTTCCATTCTCTTATTCATTCCTCCCTCTTCATTATAGTGCTTGGATACGGCTAAAGCCTTTTAGCAAAGCGTTCATGCCTATGCTTTTCTATGAACGACTGCCGACGTCGTTTACAAGCGGGTTAGGAGTGAAGGATTTTTCGTTTCCCTCGGATGAACGTAGTGTTAGTTCTGCTTGGAATGTGAAGCTTCAGAGTCAACCAATAGAATTCATGGAAGGCTCATTCTCATGGGGGAAAAATATCACGACAACGATGGGCGAAGCAGATGGATATTCCTTACCACTTGATTGGAATACGCAGACTATATCTGCTCAGTTAAAAATTTATCCGGACGCAAGGTCATCGGTTTGGATCAGATGGGAAAGAAGCGATGGGAAAGGTCAGATACACCTTACGAAAGATGGTTTGTCGTTCGGAGATCTTGCCTATGGAACGTTCATTTTCAACCGGTGGCAAGCGGGTGCAAGCAAAATTGTCTGTTCAGTGCCGGTATCCTGTGAATACAATTATTATCGATGGGAAGCGTACGGTGTTGGACATGTTGAATCGTGGCCTTTCACATCGTTAGCGTCAACTGTTTTTGACAACCGACTGTATTATATCATTGATGGAACTATCGATGCCCATCAAGTTGAAGGCAGCACAACTGTTGCGTGTGGTGTATGGAATATCAAACCATCGTTTGGTCTTCTCTATATTCTGCCCGATGCCTCATTGAGGCATTGGGAACCGGATTTTTTAGTATTCGGTGTGAAGAATGCCAAAGAAGAGCCATTCTCAATTCAACAATGTTGGTTATTACGGCTTGGTTGTGAAATTGACTTTTCAGTTTTCAGCGTGCGCGTTGGATTGCAAATGGAACAATACATTCCCATCTCTGTTAAGGATCGTGAAAAACTTAAAAATGCCGTCGGGCCAAGCACTCCAGCAGCTTCTAGCACACTATCATCAACAGATGGAGGAAGGTGGATTCGTTTAGAGATACTTTTGCCATAGCCTACAGTAAAACCATTGCTTTTTCTAAGAATCTTCCCTACACTCTCAACAGTGAAAAATTAGTGTTAAATGGTGGTGTAATTAAACACTCATCGAAGAGTACTGTTGTTAAACCACACATAAAAAAATCTATGAACAACATCTTAGCTTTTTATTACTCGTCTATCGGCAAGAAAGTCTTGATGAGTCTCACCGGTTTGTTCCTGATTATCTTTTTGACGGAACATCTGGTCGGAAATCTCTTGCTGGTCTTATTTCATGACGATGGGAAGACCTTCGAAGCATATGGTGAATTCCTTGTCCATAATCCTGTTGTTCTTACCATCGAGATATTCCTTTTTCTCTCGATTGTTGGCCATGCACTTCTCGGTGTTACATTATGGCTCACAAATAAGATGAAACGTCCAATCAAGTACGAACTCTTTCGATCGAAAGACAATGCAACGCTTTCTTCTCGTACCATGATTTGGACTGGAAGTATTGTCTTTTTCTTTCTTGTCGTTCACCTTCGATCTTTTTTTATTCCATTATATCCTTCTCGTTTTGGGGGAGAAAAGATCTCATCATACAAACTCATTGTTGAAGCTTTTGCAAACCCCTGGTATGTTGGTTTTTATCTTATTGCACTCTTTTTGCTTGGATATCATTTGCGGCATGGATTCCAATCGGCATTCCAGACACTTGGACTGCGAAATAAAACATACACTCCATTTCTTGATCTCTTTGCATGTATCGTTTGGTGTCTGATTCCACTCGGTTTTGCCGTCATCCCGATCTATTTCTTTTTCTTCCACCAAGCTGCATCTACCGTGATTATGGGGGTTCATTGACTATGACACTTGACTCCAAAATTCCCGATGGGCCTATCGAAAAAAAATGGTCCGATCATCGTTTCAGTATGAAATTAGTCAATCCATCGAATCGGCGAAAGTATTCTATCATAGTAGTCGGAACCGGTTTGGCCGGAGCTTCTGCTGCTGCATCATTGGCAGAGCTTGGTTATAATGTGATTTCATTATCCTACCATGAATCGCCACGGCGTGCACACAGTATTGCGGCCCAAGGCGGCATTAACGCACCGAAAAATTATGCAAACGACGGCGATAGCATTTATCGTTTGTTTTACGATACGTTAAAAGGCGGCGATTACCGAGCACGAGAAGCGAACGTGTACCGGCTCGCGGAAGTGAGCGGAAGCATCATCGACCAGTGCGTTGCGCAAGGAGTCCCGTTTGCTCGTGACTATGCCGGATATCTCGACATGCGTTCTTTTGGAGGTGCTCAAGTATCGCGGACATTTTATTCGCGCGGGCAAACAGGCCAGCAACTGTTGCTTGGTGCATATTCTGCGTTAAGTCGACAGATTGGCGAGGGTGCCGTAAAATTTTTTGACCGGCGGGAAATGATGGAGTTAGTCGTTGTTGATGGAAGGGCACGCGGTATCATCTGTAGAAACTTGCGAACCGGGGTTATCGAATCGTATGTCGCGGATGCAATCGTGCTTGCAACCGGTGGATACGCCAACACGTTCTATCTTTCCACCATGGCGAAGGCGAGTAATGCAACAGCCATCTGGCGCGCATATAAGAAAGGTGCGTTGTTTGCGAATCCGTGTTTCACGCAAATTCATCCCACATGCATTCCGGTGAGCGGCGATTATCAATCNNTATCCTTCATTCGGCAATTTAGTGCCGCGCGATGTTGCTTCTCGCCGGGCCAAAGAAATATGCGACAAAGGCCTTGGTGTCGGGAAGACAAAGATGGCAGTGTACCTCGATTTTGCAGATGCACTCAAGAGAAATGGCAAACATTGGATCGAAGAGAAGTACGGCAATCTCTTTGATATGTATCATGAAATCACTGCCGAAGATCCATATGCAGATCCCATGCGCATCTATCCCGCTGTCCATTATACCATGGGCGGATTGTGGGTCGATTACAATTTGATGAGCACGATTCCCGGTTTGTTTGTTATCGGTGAAGCAAACTTTTCCGATCACGGCGCAAATCGNNGATTATCTTGCGAAGACAAAATTTTCGTCTCTTGCGACCAATCATTCGGAGTTCGAGAAGGCGAATAAGAACGTTGCTGAGCGAGTGGAAAAACTTCTCGCCATCAACGGAAAGCAACCTGTCAATGAAATTCACAAGAAGCTTGGCAAGGTCTTATGGGATTTTGTCGGGATGGGACGGAATGAACAAGGATTGAAGAAAGCATTGAAATTGATTCCGGAAATTCGGGAAGAATTCTGGAAGGATGCAAAAGTGGTCGGTGAATCCGACAATCTCAGCCTCGAGTTGGAAAAAGCCGGACGCATTGCTGATTTTCTGGAACTTGCAGAACTATTGACATTCGATGCATTGGATCGGAAAGAATCATGCGGCGGGCATTTCCGGGAAGAGTGTCAAACACCGGAAGGTGAAGCACTTCGGAATGACAAAAAATATGCATACGCATCGGCGTGGGAATTTACAGGCGATGGCAAGAAACCGAAGTTGAACAAAGAACTGCTTACGTTTGAGTATGTGAAACCCTCGGAACGCAGCTATAAATGAGGAATGATGAGCATGAATTTTACATTAAAAATTTGGCGTCAGAAGAATCAGAACAATACGGGAAATTTTGAAACGTACGAGGTGAGGAATATTTCACCGGATGCATCATTCCTGGAAATGTTGGATGTGCTGAATACTCAACTGGTGATGGAAGATCGGGAACCGGTTGCATTTGATCATGATTGCCGTGAGGGTATATGCGGGAGCTGCGGGATGATGATCAACGGACGCGCGCACGGTAAAGGGCGCAAGCAAGCAACCTGTGACGTGCGGATGCGAAGTTTCACCGAGGAGCAGACAATCACCGTCGAACCATGGCGCGCAAATCCATTTCCTGTTATCAAAGACCTGATTGTGGATAGGACGGCGTTTGACAGGATTATGCAAGCAGGAGGATTTATTTCTGTGCGAACCGGAGGCGTGCCGGATGCGAATTCCACTCCGGTGCCTAAAGTGAACGCTGAAGAAGCAATGGATGCAGCGGCATGCATCGGATGCGGAGCGTGCGTGGCTGCATGCCCGAATTCTTCTGCAATGTTATTCGTTGCCGCAAAGGTATCGCAATTTGCGTTGTTGCCGCAGGGCCAGCCGGAGCGCAAGGAGCGAGTGCAGAAAATGGTTGCTCAAATGGATAAAGAGGGATTTGGAAATTGTTCCAACAACTATGCGTGTGAAGCCGAATGTCCGAAAGGAATTTCGGTTACGCATATTGCGCGGCTTAACAGGGAATTTCTCTTAGCAAAATTAACATAAAGTTTGTAGGGACCATCTCGCAGATAGACGAAATTTATATAGGAATACTCTACAAGTATTACATTATTACTTATCCGGCTGACTGTAAGTTCGGCAGTGCAACTCGATGGAAATTCATCGAGTTTCTTCATTTTGACCACGATTGTAATTCGATAATATTGCCTTCAGGATCTGTCACATAGCACCAAGTCACCGTAGCTCCTGTTGATGTTTGCAGCGTTACAATTCTTCCCACAGCTTTTCCACCGGCCTGCAAGATGATTTCTTGAGCCTTGATTACATCAACAACAGATAATGCAATGTGACCAAATCCAGGACGGTTAACCGCCGGAACTATACCTTTTTTTTGGATAGAGTAAGAGTAAATTTCCAATGTCGGTCCGTTATCATCATATCCGGGCATTCGTAGATGAATGCCATGAAGTTCCGATCCTCGAACACCTGTGCCGCGCTCGAGGTCGGCACCTTTATAATGTCGTTCCGGTGAAACCGGTTTGAATCCCAATACCTCTTGATAAAAAGAAGATAATTTTTGCCAATCACGCGCGATCAAATTTGTATGAACATATTTTGCTTCTATAGACATTTCATTGTCCTATTTTGGCATATTGATACATCATTTCTCAGTTAAGTATTGTTCAACATGTTTGGATAGGAAATCATAAAAATCTCTCATGAATCCCGAATGATCAACACGGATTCTAAATCTTGCATCGATGATGATTGTCGATGGATTCGAGTCTAAGTTCAATGCCTTCATTGTCGAACTTCCCTGGTCATATGCAAATGGTAAATCGTATGTTGTTCCCCATGAAAAAAATAAGAAGCTTGACCTCTTTGAATTTGCAAAACCTTTTGCCTTCTCTATCGTTTCCCATCCCGAATTAACAAGATAGATCGCTACTCTTTGATCGTTTTTGTATTGCTGATAGAACTTTTCTATTTGTGGCATTGACTTTCTGCAAGGAGTACAGTCGGAGCTCCAAAAATCAAGCACGATTATCTTTCCTTTGAGGTTCTGGGAGCTAACGTGTTGTCCGGTCAAAGTGAAAAACTCGAATTCAGGTGATATTTGATTTGTGTCTCTTTCATTATGCATTGGTTGCCCATGAGAGCTGGTCGACATGAGACAAAAAGAAAAGCAGACCAAGATAAATATTTTCATAAGCGTGTCTCCTTCGATTTCTTGAGAGCTAATTTCCGTAAAGATAAAAAATGTTGCACTGTCTACCAGTAACGCTTCCTCGCAATGCATTCTTCTGGAAAAGCCGAGCTTGATTCCCCATACTCGACTGTTTTCTAAAATATTGTCGTTTTTTTATAATCCATATACGATAAAAAACGTTTTTCTAATTCTTTCTCTTCCAGGTATCTCCAAAACAAGATATTTGCAATAAATACAAACGAAAGAATAAAAGAAAAAAGAGCTCCAAAGAAAATCGGAAAACCTATTAACCAGAGTATAAAGGCCAAATACATCGGATGCCTTATTTTTGAATAGATCCCTTTGGTGATGAGATCTCCCTGATAACTTTCTAACGTTTTGATTGTGAATAACGCTATAAAAAATACAATTATTCCTATACCAACTATCAAGACGCCTAAATACTTTATAATGCCGGGAAGGTTCATTCTATATAAATCAAGACTGCATAATGCGAACCATGATGTCCATAATAATCCCATATTGATAAATATAATCACAAAAGATAGTTTGGTAGGTTCCAAAATCTTTTTATGCTTTAATATCTCATAGAGAAACCTGATAATATGAGTGATGACACACACCGCAGTAAAAAGGAAAAACTTTTCCGAATTCATAATCCGATCCAGTAATGAGGGGTGTTATTGAAGTTGTCTCGAGTGCATTGTTCGTTCATTGCCATGCACCCAAAATAAAGCCCGAAACGGCAATTCCCAAAAATTGATTTCCTACTCGAAGCAGAAATAACTTGAATGGTATTTTTTCCCAGACTAATTCGCCGATTTCCATCGGCACTATAAAGCCAATCCATGACAGGAGGCCGATAAGTAAACCGCTCAAGCCATTGGTTGAGTGTGTGAGTTTGATAAGAACAACTAGTACAAGAATCATGAAGAGATGGCCAATGAATCCCGGAATAATCCATTGTGATGCGGGTTTGAGTTCTTTGCCGGTTAACTTTGTTCATTCATTGCCGAACAGTTCCGGACGAAACCAGATTAATCCCATCACAATATGAATTATCCATGCAGCACATACAGCTAAAAGATTGATGTTTGTAAATTGGAAGTTCATCATATGCCTCGCGCTCCGTGCTCTAGGAATACAAATTATTTGACCTTTGCTTTAGTAAATGGAATGAGCATTGGTACTTCCTGTTGGTATTTGATGTATATATCGCCAAATTCTAAAACAAGTTTCCTTTCTTCAAGCCTTGTTCCTATGATAACGTATATCGTCAACACCATGTTTATTATTATATCCATCATTCTGAAGGTTTGGCACCATAAATAGAGTATCAAAGCGAAATACATCGGATGCCGCATTATTCCTAATAACCCATTTCTTTTAATTTCCTCCGACGGATTTATTTTCTTACTCTTTCCAAAGTTCAATATCTGACGAATCCCAAAAAACGATAAAGAATCATAATTGAAGAAGAAAGCCCAGAAGAACATGAGCAAAGAACCCGAAATAAGCGCATACCGGACAATAGACAACGGATACCCGTAAGTTATAATTATCCTCGAGTCTGATTGTGCGGTAAAATTAATTAATGGAATAAGTAAAATCAAGGAAATCAAGATGTAAAAGAACCTGTAAAAAGCATAATAGTTCTTTAATAAGCGAGTCATGAGATTTGTGAACCCGGTGCTAATCAGGTAACTATGAAGTGCACAGTATGCTATCCATAATGATGCAATGAACAAATATTCCATATTAAAAGTCCTCTTATTTGTTTGTTTGCCGCTAACTTGTTTTAATTACGCTATAAGATATTTGTCTGTTCTCTCCGATGGTATACCCGCCAGTTTTGCGCGTTTTTAGCGGGATGGCGGAACACTCCGGCTGTAATGCATTTTTCTGGACAAGCCGAGTGAGCGCCTCAGGTGCTATCACGCTAAATCAGAATTAATACTGATAGCGGGACTTGAACGCCGTATTAGGCGATGGATATTATTCAATCAATACGCAAGATTTTTTTAGTGAATTATAAATTCTTGAATCACTCCTCTTGTCGATTGCACCATTTGCTAATTGGATTCTATAGGGAGGCGGTCCGATTACCTCGATTACTGCACATGGAGGAGGCATGCTTGATGAATAGATCCACCAAAACGTTCCAAGATAAATTCGGTCATTCCCGACTGTTACTACAAATGGAACACCGCTTGTTTTTCCATGAGCGAATTGGAAATGATCAAACATCGTTTGCGCTTGGTCTGTTAATTCAAAAGCATGTGTTGACTAGGTGTAAGATTTTAAGTCATTGATTGTTAGAAAGGCTGAAGTTGAAAGTTTTAGACTATTGATTGATTGGGAAAATGCATCACCTGCAGTTATTGTTGAGTCTTGCAGAAGATATATGGCAAATATCCCGCCAGCTGATTTATCATCCGAAGTTGAGTGATTACATGAAAAAAGAAAAAGAGAAATTGATACGATAAATAGAGATTTCATAGCAATATCCTCCAATTGTATCTGCGGTTGCAACTTAACAGGCGGAGCTCCATAACTGTAACACGCGAAACGTGTTCCCTCTTCTATCGTTCAATCACCGCATCTATACACGTCTTGAATTTACATAGTTTTAATTTGTATTGCACTGTGTGCAATTACATTCTTAAGTCTCCAGCTGTAATACATTTTCCGGATAAGCCGAGCGGCCGCTAAGTAAGGGTACGCGATTATTTCTAAGTAGCTATTCCTTCCCTTGTTCTTTATTCAAAGGCTGCCAATATACTTTATATTCCTTGTCAAGCATGAGCTTTGCAAGGAATGAGATTTGGCCGCTATGCAGCTCTAAATGTGTCAACGCTGCTAAGAGTGCGGACATGACTGTCTCATCGAATCCTTGAATGCGACGATTTGAAAGTAAGGATTCTGGTGGAACTTGCAGAATGATATCTTGAATTTTATTGTCCAGCGCACTTATTTTTAAAAGAAGATCTTTTTGTGGAATAATGTTTAGATCTATAAACTCTTGTGGTCTATCACGCTCAAATGTTTCGCCGCCAATAGCCGAACAAACCCATTGATGAAGATTTCCCGATACATGCTGGAGAATTATGCCGACACTATTTGAAATACTCGATGGACGATGCCATATTTGCTTGTCATCGAGTTGATGAACCGCATGGATGATACGTTCAAATGCTTTGGAAAAACGAATAGAAACTACTTTTATAAATTCCTTCTCAATTTGCATAATGATAGTACTCCTTAAGTACGCGGCCTCCGGCTGTAATGTATTCTTCTGGACAAGCTGAGCTCGTTATGAAGTGACCATTTTGCGGAGCACGTGGTTAGGGTACGGTTATTGTCTTTTAAAAAGATTAGTCATTGCCTCTATTGGAGTAATAACTTCATTGATTTCTACATAGTCATAATAGTTACGCCAAGGAGCGAATTTAGTATCAAATTCTTTTTTGCTGTCAGCTTCCCAAATACTGAACCCAACGGCAGGATCGTTTTTAAGGCAATGAGTTTCTCCTCGGATACAACTTCTATCCAATTCTCCTTTTTGTAATTTTTGTCCGAACTCTGCCATCTTTATAAGATTTACTCTGACTTTTACTTGAAACAACATGCGTCCTCCTATTTAATTTGCTTGCATTTTTAACTGCTGCCTAACGGTTAACCGCTCCGGCTGATGCATTTTACTGGACAAACCGAGTGAAGAGCTGGGCAACTAATGACCAATTTTTAGAGTGATAGAACATGCCAACCACTTTTCTGAAGTTCAGCAAGCATCTCACCGGCATAGATGACCGTTACACCGAGCTGTGTAAGTTTATCAGAGACACCATAGAGATCTGCACAAGCCTTACACGCATATAATTCAACTCCTACTTGCTTAAGATCTTCTAATTTCCTCTGCAACATGGTATCCTCGGCTAACAATTTTGACGATGGACCCCAAACAAGTAATCTGACGTTGTCCATCCAAGAGTTCTTCTTACAGTAATAGGTATACATAAACACCATTTTGAGAGCGACTTCCCGATCTCCGCTTGTCCAGAGAATTAATTGCTGTTGTTTGTTTGTTGAAATTGCTTTTGTTGAATCTTTTCCTGTGGACTGCTCCACGTTCTTTAAATTCTGACCAAGAAGCAAACCACTCAGCAGGAGATTTGCTATGATAATAGTTATTGCGAATCTTTTCATATTGATTCCTTTTGTTTATTTATATAGTTATTAGTAACCATCACAGATGGCTGCTCCGCGTGATGCATTCTTCCGGGCAAGCCGAGTGAGCGACGAGTTAGGCAGCGAATTCTTAATTACGAGTTTCTCGTACTTCCTCTAATTCCATCATCGTTCGCCATACTGCAACCCACGTATCTGAAATGCATTGAAACACCCACAGGTCTCGTCCCTTTGATCGTTCCTGATATTTAGTTCGTTCATACAACATTTCGAATTGAAAACTTGCTACAGCACAATTTCCAATAACATTAATTTGTTCGTTACTCTCCTTATACTCGAGAACTTTAGCGTTTGTACAGAATTCAACAAAACTTGCGAGAAGCGCCTCGCGTCCTGCTACTTCACCTGAGAATCCAGGATATTTCATGACAATATCAGGATGCAAGTACTGCGACATCCCAAGAGGTGTATTGCTGCGCCATGCCTGGTTTATTGAAGCCAGCACTTCATGTACCTGGAGTTTAATATCTTTCATATCACTTGTCATTGGTAAAACATCCTTTTGCGTTTCTCATTTCTGTTTCTTGCTTCCTTAAAGATACTCTCATTTTGATTGCGCTCCTGACGTCCAGTTTTTTTCTATCAGTACGTTGGCGATAACTGCAGCCCATGAAGAAATGGCTTCCCAATCACGGAAGTCACCGACAGGTGCTTTGACCTTGTTGATCATCCATTTCTCGATGAAGTTCGACTTCTTCATATCAACTGCTCCATGAAATACTGTAATGCCCCTTGGTTGAATGCGGTCAGCGATAGGCTGCAGTACCGGGGGGAAGTACCAACCTTTCAGTAATTCCACTGGATTCCCCTTGCCTGTGGGTCCGCTTGAAAACAACCACACCAATTGCTCTGCCAGTACTTCCTCGTTGGCTTTCAAGAATTTCGCCGCCTCTTTACGCCATCGTCCGATGTAAACCGCACTGCCCAATACAACTGCTTTATAGGAGTGCAGGTTGTTGATGTGGTTCATAGGCAGCACATCGGTACGAATGCCCGCCTGGCGAAGCACTTCGCCAATTTTTTCTGCAATCTCTGCTGTTGCACCGTGTTTTGTAGCGTACGCCACCAGAACTTGAGTATTCATTTCATCTTCCATCTAACGATTATAAATTATGTATTGCACCTATGCTTGCTATGAATTTTGCAGTGAATTCATTTATAATTAGTATCATGCTCCGCATGTCGCAATCTTCTGAACACGCCGAGCTGATCGCCGGCTAGGCCGCCGGTTATGTTATTTAGCACGATGTAACTTTCTATAAGCTTCAAGCTGTTGGTTTTCAGTGAATAATCTCATTTGAAAATCTTCTGGCCATTCTTGCGCTGCTTTAAGTCTGATATGCTGAAATATCTCAGCAGGAATATCATCATGTGACTGATGTCTTAGATTTTCAACAGCGGCTCTCTGCTGATCCTCGCAAAATGCTCTCATATTGTAGTCATCACGCCATTCAGATTCGCAGTGGTCACTGATTACCTCTTCTGAATCAGCGTACTCATCCTCTAGACTAGAATCACTTGAAATTTTCTTCGGTTTAATAGGAACTGAAGATTTGATCGAGCTTTCAGGAATAGAGCGACTTGATATCACGGTTTCAACCAAACCTTGATAGGCTGCCGCAGGTTCTGTTGAGGATAGTGAGTTGAGAAGCGATGTCATACACTAATTGATGAATTTGTGAAGTACTATCACAGCTAAGTGCATTTAATGCTGAAAGAGGGCCTTTTAAGATTGAGGCAGAAACACCTGGTGCGAGTACAGGCGCCATGAAAGTATTTTTCCCCCAGCGAGCACCCAATTCAAAGAGAACGTATGCAGAATCGAAGCTATGGTGGGAGATCAATCCAACAAGAACTGGTGTCTCAAGCACCTCCCTTCGCAATTGTTCATCCGTATTTATTCCAACAGGGAGTCGATAACCATCGACGCTGGTGCATCTGATTTCTGATTTGGAAAGACGTAACGCTGTTCGGAAAAGCTCAGCAAGAGATTCAGCGATTTTCGAATCCTCGCTACAATGGCTTATAAATATTTTGATCATAAAATCCCTTCAAGATCAGTGGCCTAACGGACGGGCGCTCCGTCCAACAAGACGGCAGACAGGTAAGCTGCGGCGCTGAATACTTTCAATTTTGTAGTGAACGAACCGAGTTTCAAGTTGATAGCTTCCAAAATATACTAAACTGTTATGCGCTATGCTTAATGTACAACGCCTGCAACGCCGTTCTTTCTGAAAAATAGCTCAAATATTTTCTTAATCTGTTTATTTATGTATTTTAAAATTATGTTCTTAGGGCAAACTACAAAAGAAATAATAATTTTATATTCGTAATAGATATATTATTTCAGATACCTTTTATTCCATGTAAATCCACGTTTTGTAAAACATGCTACCGCAATATCACCCCCAACATCTGAATAATTATTGCAGGCCCATTTAACAATGTTATAAACATAAATACTCGGAGATTTATAATTATCCTTGACTTCCGGTAAAGAAAATACATCTTCTCGATTTATAATAACGCCCATTAAAGCTTTACAATCTTGTCTTGCTAGACTGTCCGGGAGGAATATATCATGAATTTCTATTTTCCCATCAATCCATGTAGTTTCGAGTGGCACTATTACGTTGCGAAGTAAAGTAAGCTCGTTTTTATAAATACCGCCAATAATAAAATCGACTTTCATTTTATCTAAAGTGGTAGGGAAACCAGTTTGTTTTACATACTTACAAATTTTTGTTAGCTCATTTATAACTTTATTTTGTATTGCATTATATTTTTCATAAATATTCCCTGGTTTTGAACATATTTCTTTTGCGATATTGAAAATGTTGTAATTAGTTTTATCAAAGAATGCAAATTCTGCCGCAGAAAAAATGAAATATTTATTTACGAATATTTTGCAAATAGAATCTGCAATTTCTAAAGATGGTTTGTCTAGGGGATTATTACTAAGAATAGTCCAAGTAATTCTACTGTCTGCAGCCATAGCAATCGTATCCTTCGTTTTGAAAACAGCTACAGCCGTTTCATGGCCAGATTTCTGAGCATAAATCAAAGTGCTGGACAGAAGAATCATACAAATTAGATGTTGCATAAAACCATTTTCATATTTATTAAGATTGTGGCCTAACAGATGGTGCATAAATACGCAGCAATTTTAACTTTACATAATCGCGATCCTACCTTGCGAGAACTCTTTCCTTTTAATATGGTTAGACCACCATCCCAAGATAATAGAACTTTGGAAAATCATTTTAATCCTTGTTTTTTAGACCAGTCTTGAACTGCAGCAAAATCAAACATGTTAAATTTCACACCAGTCAATTTTCTTAAAATCTGAAAATTAAGGGCCACTTGACTTAAATCAATATCATCATTTTCTATTGTTTGAACGATATTAGACCGGAATAAGGAATCTGAAGCATTGGGAGGTATATTGTAAAATTTTTTAATATTTGATATATCTTGAAATCCATATTCATTCATAAATATGGCACTGGTCGATTCGTAATCGATGAGAATCCTAGAATAGAGTCTCGCGGCAAGTTGACGTATGGTCTCGCTATTTGAAGTTGATTGTATCTTTCTCAAGTCAGTTAATCCGCTTCGAAGACCAATACGCATACGCATAGCCATATCAGCTACATTACCAGCTTCGGTCAAATTTGATTCCATTTTTGGTGTTATGCGATCAACTTCTTCGGCTATTCTTTGTTGAATTGTTTGAGTTAATTCTTCTTTGGCTACTGCATCAATCATTGTCTTAATGTTGGTTTGCTTAAAGGCTTCATTGACCCTAGAATGCGCCTCACTAATGGCGAGTTTGGATGCTTCGTTACGAATTGCAGTGATACTTTGCTGAGCAGAGTCACGTGTTCTGTCTATAGCGACATTGGCATTATTACTAATATTTCCGATTGCGGTATTCATATCGCTTCGGAAACCACTGATATTTGAATAGAAGAAAAACCCTCCAGCGGCAATAATTATACTTAGAGCAATCAATGTCCATCCTAATATTTTTTCAAAGAATTTACGAAGTTCTTCATAATGGATTTGAGTATCGCTTTTTTGAGGTGATTGATCTTTGCTTATTGATTCAGTCATGTTTTTCTATCCTCACTGGATGGTGGCCTAACATATGATTATGTAGTCATTGTAGACCTTTTGTGACTATACGCATGAAAAGTCGACCGATATTTCTTTTCATCCCACATGTTATTTCTTCAACATACGTCATAAATTTACATTGGTAATAACTGTTAAGCGCTTTGGTATCTTGGGAACAGGAACAATATGGTTTTTCTTGTAAACATTGTCAAGAAGGTGTAGGATATTCCAAGTGGAGTTAGGAGTTCTTCCTACTGACATTTTTAAATAGAGGTCAAAACCTCTGTCTCATTGTGTCTTTACCTGTTGGTTTGGAGAGGTTGTCTAAAAACAAAGCGAAAGTCATTGCGAGTGAGCGAAGCCCCGAAGGGGGCAAGCGACGAAGCAATCCGCAAGACAAGGTTTACTAAGTAAAACTGAAGGATGCAGATTGCTTCTCCCGCTATGAAGCAGCGGGATCGCAATGACAGGGTTCTAGGGAGTTTTCCACTTTCTTGCTAATCCTCTCATATTTGGCTACATTTTGCACAAATGAAAGCAAGACTTCTTTCTATTCTTCTTTTGTTCTCTTGCATCGCGTTTGCGCAGGATGCCAAAGAGAACGGCGATTTCAAGCTTGCAGTCAATCTCTACAACGATAAGATGTACGATCTTGCATTGGAACAGTTCCGCACGTTCATCAATCTTTACCCTAACAGTGCGCAGGGAATTGAAGCACGTTTTTATCTCGGCTTAACACAATCCAAACTCGGCAAGCACGACGATGCCCGCTATACATTCCAGAATTTCGCTCTGGCGTATACCGACAATATGAAAGCGCCGGAAGCGTGGATGAATGTTGCGGAAGAATATGCGGCAATGAAGAATGACCGCGAAGCGGCAATGGCATTTGAACGCGTAAAAACATTTCACCCGAGCAGTAAATTTGCCCCGGTGGCACTTCTCAAAGCTGCCGAGTACTACGGTCGGCTCAAGGATACAGACAATACGCTTCGTGTTTTACGGACCCTCACGCAGGAATACACAACCGATGAAGTGCTGCCGGCGAGAAATAAACTTGCCGAGATATTGATATCCGCTGGACAATTTGAACAGGCTCGTCAGGAGAGCAAGCGTGTGATCGATGCGACCAAAGAGTCACAGTTGAAAGCCCGCGCACTCGTGTTGTACGGACAATCGCTCATTGGGCTTGGAAAAATTACTGAAGCAGAAACGGCGATATCCGAAGTTACAACGAATTTCAAATCGACATCGAGCTACTACGATGCCCTCTTTGCACTCGGTGTCCTGAAAAATGCAGCCGGCAAAACAGATGAAGCGTTAGCAGCATGGAAATCGGCCGCGGATGACAGTTTAAAAGCTCCCAAGCAGCTTCGGCAGGATGCATATATGGAAATGGCGGAAGCGAACAATCGCATGCAGTCGAATGCACAGGCGCTTGAGTTGTTTGAGAAAGCCGGAAAAATCCGCGGGCTTCGCAATGGAGAAGCACTCTATAAAGCAGGTGTTGCCGCTGAACGGACAGGTGATCGCGTAAAAGCGGCACAGTTGTATTCGCGCGCTCTGACCGACAGCGTCGGCAACGCAGATCGTCGCGCCATTATTGTCGGTGCAATGAAGGGTGCTGTTACAATAAAGAATTTTACGGAAGCAGTGCGATTAACGAATCTATTCCGTCAACAATATCCATCGGATGCCAACCTGCCCAGACTCCTGATAGAAGGAGCCACAGTCGCTATTGACGAAGTTGGCGATACGAAGACCGCGATCGAATTTTGCGAATGGCTTCTTGAACATTTTCCGGCGAGTGAATTAGTCGACGATGCGGCAATGAAGCTTGGTGAAGCGTGGAAAAAAGTAGGCAATATGGATGAAGCGATTGCGGCATTCGAAAATCTCCAACGCCGCTATCCGAGCAGTGAGTTTGTTCCTGAAGCGCAAAAACAAATTCGTCTCATCAAGGCTTTCGATCTGCGCAGTAAAGATGCAAGCATGCAGAAACTTGCGCTTCTTGTCGGAGATGTCATCGCACAGAAATCAAAAGGGAACCTTGCCTATCGTCTTGCCGAAATTTATTTCTCCGATATAAAAGATTACCGGCTTGCCGCCGATCAGTTTGCATACGCTCTCACGGTCGATCTGGAAGACGCTCTGCACCCGATGGCGTGGTTCAAACAAGCGCAGTCGTTTGAACTACTTGCCTTGAAAGAAGGAGAGAAAACTGCAAAGAAAAAAGAATTTCTTTCAAGGGCAATTGTTTTATACGATTCTCTTATAGTGTTGTATCCGGCAGGCGAGCTTACCGATCAAGCGGTTGTCGCGGCATTCACGCTCCGCCTGCAATTGGCGGAGAAGCCGGAAGAATTGCGAACTCTGGGAACGGAGTTTTTGTCGAAATCTTCCGGTGCGCGTGGGAGAGATGTAGCGCTTCTCTTGCTTGGCGATTCTTATTTGACAGCGAAAAATTATGAAAGCGCTGTTCTCACCTATAAGCTTTTGTTAGAAAAGTATTCAGATCGGGAGAGTGCTCCCTCTGCACAGTATCAGCTTGGCATCGCACTCGATGGAATGATGGAGAAAGATTCAGCAATTCAAGTGCTTGACAAATTCCTTGCTCAAAATCCAAATCATGTGAAAAGTGCCGCCGCCGCTGCATATCTTGCCAAAACTGCGGCAGACAGCGGCCGAGTGATAAAAGCGTTTGGCTATTTTGATCTTCTCGAGACACGGTATTTCTATCATCCATTGAGATCGCGTCTCGACCTGTTCAAAGCTGACGCGTATTTCTTTGCCAATGATTTTAAGAATGCACAAGAATGGTATATGCATAGTCTAGAAAGAGTACGAACAGATTTCTTTTATGTCGCTGCGGATCCGGAAGTTGAAAATTCAATTATTTTTAAATTAGGCGTATGCAGCGAAAAACTCAAGGATTATTCTGAGGCAAAGAAATGGTATGCAGAATACGTGTCAAGAGATCAAACTTCAGCCAGAGCCGGACAGGCATATTATGCGCTCGCCTCGATAGCAAAGTCAGAAAACTCTATCGAACTTGCAGCGAAGTATCTGCAGGAAGTAAGCCGCATTGCAGGGAAATCGGGCGGGCAATCTTTGTCCGTGGCGTTCGAGACAGCAGAGATGCTGTTCCAGAATGAACAGTATGCCGATGCAGTCAAAAGATATAGCGAAGCACTCTCGCAGGCAAAGAATGACACTGCAAAACGATACATACAGTCGCGAATCGTTGTCTCCTACTTCCGGCTCGATAATGTGAAGGAAGCCGATAGACGCGCGGCGGAATTTATAAAAGAATATTCCCATACGTATAATGATGAAGCGGAGTTTGAATTCGAGCGGGGCAAATACCAGTTGCGAAAAGAAGATATTGTAAAAGCGCGAGAGCGGTTTGCCCAGGTTGTTCATTCATATCCGAAAGCGCCGATCATTCCCGAAACGATGTTCTGGACGGCACGTGTGTATGAGCTGGATGAAAAACTGCCGCTTGCGGTGCGTATGTATGATTCTCTTCTGAGATATTATCCCAAAGATCCGATTTTGCCGCGTGTGCATTTGAGCTTGGGGAATGCGTATTACAGCCTGGAACAATGGGATGCCGCATCAAAACAATATCGTATCATTCTCGATAATGAACAGCGATCTCCCGACCTTGTTCCGTTGGCGATGAGCAATTTGATTATGGTATACAAGGAAATGGAATTGTACGATGGCGCACTGGAGTTGACGCGCAAGTATATCGATCGTTACCCGAATGATCCTGATCTTATCGATAAGAGAATTGATATTGGCGTGTTGTATCAGAAGTTAGGATACTACGATCAGTCAATCCTCCATCTGCAGGATTTAATAGAGGCGGGGAATATCGATCTTGAAGCAGAGCTCCGGTACTATATAGGCGAAGCGTACTTCCATAAAGGGGAATTCCAGCAGGCAATTCTTGAATTTTTGAAAGTTCCGTATCTTGTTACGAAACGAGGTAAAATGGATTGGATTTCAACCGCATATTATATGGCTGGACAATCGTACGAGAAGATGTCGAAATATGATCAGGCAATGACGATGTATAAACAAATCATCAGCCGAAAAGACACCGATGCGCAGTTTAAAACAGCAGCGCAGAAAGAAATTGATCGCGTAAAAACAGTTCTTGGGAAGTAAGAAGGAGGAAAATTAGCGAATTGCTTGCAATTTTCTCAGCTTCCAATCAAACAGCACGTGGCAGGAGATAGAATATTTTCTTTAACCGGTAATTCACAAAATGACACAATCACTCAATCTGAAATTGACTCAATCACTCAATTACTAATTCACACAATGGCTTAATGTCTCAATTATAAAATGGGCTATATTTTCGAAGCAGAAATAGAATCCATCATCCATGCAGTTCGTGTAAAAACGATAGGGGTAGAGGATGATGTGTTCCTAAAGAAAATCCTTGCAGCAAATATTCATCCTGCGATTAAGGCGTACTTCAAGGCGGAAGTGGAAAAATCACTTTCACAGGAACGGGGATTGGAATATCGTTCCAAAAAATTTCCATACTCTTTGGCAGAAGTAAAAAGCCTTGAGGAGCAGATCGATTTATTACTTGTTCAAAATTATCATTTCAGCCTGCAAGAATTTGAATCGCTTCTCGACGAGTCGGTCCACTTCCAATTCAACTATCTCTGCCGTCCACAGTGGACACTTTTGAATTTTATCGTTGGTGACCAGCGTCGAGTTGCCTGTTCGACTATTGAGAAGCGTCTGAAGTATTGTATTGATTATACCTACTTTCCCGAGTTGATCAGGAGGTTTATCGATGATCATGGGTTGGCAGAAGTGACTTATGAAGAGTTCAAGTCGCTGATTGAAAAGATCGACTATGAAGTAGTAGCACAACATTCCAGCTTTGAACTTGCCCAAATAACGCGTGCATTATTCGATTTTGTCGAGTCCGGGAAAATGGTGCCGCAGGTAGAATTTGAACAACAGACGCTTCCGATCAACGCGGCAATTGTTTTTTTTGATGATAAGCACCTCACCGACATTCGTATGCGGCTCGAATTCGAACGTGATCACAATCGGGTCATCCAAATTACTGCGGATCGCTTGGCAGACATTATAGAAATCGTGCGAGTGGGGAATGAGGATGCAACCGCACGTCCGATTGATTTACCAATTGGCATTCCGGATGATATTCAGCAGGCGAGTCAAGAGGCGCCCGGTCAGTCCACATCCGATTTTATTGACAATGAGACTTCGCAGGAGCGAGAGGCCGGTATGGCTGCACAAACAACAGAAAACTCTGGAGCGTTGCAGGAACCATCCATCATTTTTGGTGAAGATGACGAAAAATTCCTTACGTCAACGCCGAGTGTCAAACGGAAAGAAATTCTGGATCTCTTATCGGAGAAAGAACATCGTCTTATTGCGAAAAAATTATTTTTCAATGATGAACCTGCATTCCAGGGGGCAATTACAGAAATCAGTCTATTGAGAACATGGGACAGTGTTGCGCAATATCTTGAAATGCTTTTTCGTGCAAATGAAGTAGATCCATTCAGTAAGGTAGCAGTCCTGTTCACCGATAAATTGTTTGCGCATTATCATTCATTTCCTGCCGATAGGTAAGTAAGGATTCTTCATGCAATTTATTGATGAAGCAAAAATATCTGTTAAAGCAGGTGACGGCGGTAATGGATGCATCAGCTTTCGCCATGAAAAATATATTCCGAAGGGCGGCCCGGACGGAGGAAACGGCGCTCGCGGCGGAAGCATCACCATACGTGCCGACCGCCAATTGAATACTCTGCTCGATTTTCGGTACAGGCGACATTACATTGCAGAGCGCGGCGAGAACGGGCGAGGAAAAGATCAGGAGGGAAAATCGGGGAAGGATGTGATCGTGAGAGTTCCATGTGGTACGCTTGTACGGGATGCGCTGAAGGGGAAAACTATTGTTGATTTGGTGAACAATGGCGATGAAATAATTATCGCACAAGGAGGAAAAGGAGGGCGGGGGAACGGAGAATTTGCCACAGCGACGAATCAAGCGCCGCGTTTTGCCGAACCGGGAACGCAGGGGGAAGAACGTGAATTGATTCTCGAACTCAAGCTGCTTGCTGAAGTCGGACTGGTCGGTTTTCCGAATGCAGGAAAGTCAACGCTCATCTCGGTAATTTCTGCCGCAAAACCGAAGATTGCAGACTATCCTTTTACAACACTTGTGCCGAATCTTGGACTTGTCCGTTATGCGGAAGGCAGAAGTTTTGTTGTCGCCGATATTCCGGGGCTGATTGAAGGTGCGCACGAAGGGAAGGGGCTTGGAATTCAATTCCTCAAGCATATCGAACGCACGAAAGTGCTTGTCTTCCTGATTGAATCCATCAGCGAAGATCCCAAGAAGGATTATCAGGTTCTTCTGAACGAACTTGCCTCATTCAAATCTGCCATTGCGAAAAAGAAAAAGATTGTCGCACTGACGAAAATGGATGTCGCTGATGAAGCCCAGAAGAAAAAATTGGCAAAGATAAAGTTCGGTCGCGGTGTCGTGACCATGCCTATCTCAGCTATAGCAGGAGAAGGGATTCGGGATCTTCTCGATATTATGTGGCAGGCGTTGGAAAAAACGTAATACAGAGCATTCTACCTAAGTATCCGTTTTAAGCATGAGGAACAGCAATTCATTGACTGTGTCATCTTGCCTTTCCTTCGAAATTACAATACCTTTTTTCTGTGACAAGTCTTCGTTATAAAATTGGATTGTACTATTTCGTTATTGTTGTCATTGGCTTGGCAACCAGCGCTTTTGCAGTCTATAATTTCTCGCGTCTGCGTGATACCTTCGGACTTGTGCTGCGTGATAATTATGAAAGCGTGTCTGCCGCACAGAATATGTTCAAAGCTCTTGAGCGGCAGGAGAATGCACAGCTCTCGATGCTGCTTCAAGATATTGATCTTGCCTATGTTCAATTCAACACGAATCGGGTCGGTTTTATCGGGTGGCTGGATAAAGCGAAGCGAGGAAGCCTTGACGAACGCGAAAAAGTCGTGTTGGATCGGATCACGCAGGATTATCATCGATACAATCAACTTTCCGATTCGCTGTATCGGTTGCTGCAAATTAAAGGTCAGTCCAGTGTTGCATCTAATTTCAAATCCAGGGTGATCAGACCGGTTGCTGATTCTTTAAAAGAAAACTGTTTTGAGTATCTTGAAATCAATCAAATAGCAATGACTCGCACAGAAGAGAGATTGAATCAAACCGCGAATGATGCCACACTGACCGTCATTACGATTTCTCTTATTGCCGTATTTATGAGCATTTTTACAAGCGCACGATTTTCAAAAACCATTCTCCAGCCGGCAGAAAAGTTAACTCAATCTGTCCGGAGAATTAGCGAAGGACAACTCAACCAGAAAATTGATGTGAATACAGATGATGAAATCGGCGAGCTGGGCAGTGAATTTAACAAGATGACAGAGCGCCTGAGATCATATGAGCAGATGAACATTCACCAACTTATTGCAGAAAAAAAGAAATCTGAAACCATTGTTGAAAATATAGCAGACCCAATCATAGTAACAGATCGCCAAGGTGCATTGATGCTTATGAATCAAGCGGCTGCCGCCGTATTTGATGTGCATGGATCGGACTGGCTTGCGAAGCCATTGCGTGAAGTTATTGGTAATCAGAGTTGGGCTGAGATGCTAGAATTGAATGGTGTGCAACGCTATGAGGAGGAAAAACGCGATCCGCTTTTTGCGTTTGTCCGTAACAATGTGACCCTCTACTTCAGACCGCGCCAAGCGCAAATTGTAGACGAACAGGGAAATGTTCAAGGGGTTGTGACTCTTTTGCAGGATGTAACCCGATTTAAAGACCTTGATCGAATGAAGTCTGAGTTTATTGCGACGGTTTCGCATGAACTTCGCACACCTCTGACTTCATTAAGCATGGGAATCGATATTCTTTCACAAGGAGTTGTGGGAGCGGTGAATCAGCGTCAGAGGGAACTTCTTATTGCTGCGAAAGATGATTCAGAACGGCTGCGGAAATTAGTAAAAGATTTGTTGGATCTTTCCAAACTCGAATCAGGGAAGTACGAGATGAAAAAGGAATTCGTCGATTTTCGCAAACTTGTCGCAGAGGCAGCACGACCGCTGCGCCTTCCATTTGAAGAAAAACAAATTCAACTGGAATTTGATGTACCGGAACGATTGCCTGCTCTCTTTGCCGATCCCCATCAACTCATTTGGGTGGTGACGAACCTCTTAAGTAATGCCCTTCGATTTACGGATTCGGGAGGAAGTGTTCATTTAACAGCACAGGAAGAAGAAGATAAATTATTGGTGACGGTTTCCGATACGGGACATGGAATTCCACGTGAGCATCAAGAGACTGTATTCGATAAATTTGTTCAGGTAAAAAGTCCAACTGATACGACCCCGGGCAGTGTCGGTTTAGGATTAGCGATTGCGCGCGAAGTAGTAGAAGCTCATGGAGGACGAATTTGGCTTGAAAGTACCGTGGGTGTTGGAAGCACATTTTTCTTTACTCTTCCTGCAGGAAGACAGAGCGAGATATAAGGAATATGCAGCAAAAAAAACCTAAAGCACTTGTCGTTGACGACGAAAAAAACATTCTCAATACTATCGGTATCTGTTTAGAATCTATCGGCATCGAAGCAATTCTTTGCTCGAAACCGCAGGATGTATTACAATTACTCCAGCAGAATAGATTTGATGTTGCTTTTGTTGATCTGAAAATGTCTCCGATGGATGGGATAGAAGTCCTTTCGGAGATCAAGCAATACTCGCCGGGAACAACAGTTATCATTATGACGGCACATGGTTCAATCGATACGGCTGTCGTTGCGATCAAAAAAGGAGCTTATGATTATCTGCAGAAGCCATTCGATTTTGAGGAACTGAAGTTGTTTACGCGGAAAGTGTTCGAACACCATCAACTCGTCCATGAGATGGCAGAACTTCGTGAGGAACTTGCTTCCATACAAGGCAGCAGAGATATTATCACGCGCAATCGTTCAATGATCGAGCTGCTTGATCTTGCTGCACGTGTTGCTGAAAGCTCGATCAGTATTCTCATCGAAGGTGAAAGCGGGACAGGAAAAGAATTGGTAGCGCACTTCGTTCATCGGAAAAGCGATCGCGCCGAGAAGCCATTTGTCAAGGTGAATTGTGCAGCCATTCCTGAGCAACTTTTAGAAAGCGAACTTTTTGGTCATGTTCGCGGAGCGTTTACCGGTGCATTGAAAGATCGTCAAGGACGGTTTGAGGCGGCAGATGGCGGAACGATCTTCTTAGATGAAATTGGAGAACTTTCTTCCTCCATCCAATCCAAATTGTTGCGCATACTACAAACAAAAGATTTCGAGCGTGTCGGTGAAAATATCACGCGCATTGTGGATGTGCGGGTCATCTCTGCTACGAATCGTAATCTCGACGAGGCGCTGAAAGAAGGAAGTTTCCGTGAGGATCTCTTTTATCGTTTGAACGGTGTTCGCATCAAATTGCCGCCGCTTCGTGAACGTCCGGAAGATGTACCGTTTCTTATTCATCATTTTCTAAAAAAATTTTCCAAAGATAGGAATATCGAAATAGCGCCAGACGCCGACAAAGCATTAAAAGCATACCGATGGAGCGGTAATGTTCGGGAATTGGAAAATGTTATCGAACGTGCAGCACTTCTCTCAGCGAATGGTGTCATTGGAATGAACCATCTGCCTGAAGAAATCCGCATTGCTTCTGAACCCAAAGCACTTTCATTGGAAGAAGCCGAAAAAGTCCAAATTAAAAAAGTCCTGCAAATTGCAAAGGATTACGATGAGGCTTCTTCAATTCTAGGTATTGATAGGGCAACTCTTTGGAAAAAGAGGAAAAAATTCAATCTTTAAATTCACGGTGTGTTAGTGAATACAGCAAATTTTGGATTTTTTCCCATACTGCCCAGACTTTCCATTTCGGTTTTCATACGACTCAATGTCGCATTTTACAACGTGAACTTATTTAGGTGGGATAAGCACTAGAAAGCCGTTTCTCGTAGAGCTGTATATCTCACGTTGTTTTTTGCAACGCACCATCTGTGAACCGCTTTTTCTTCTGTCGATATTGAGCGAAAAACGTGTCATTGAGTGATCAACCGGTGGTACTGAATTTGATTAATAGGGATTGATTTGCTTGTTGAACTCTAAGAGGAAACACTATGTCAACAAAACTCACCACACTCAATAATCTTGATTTAGCTGTGTTAGAACCGCGCGGTTCGCTCATTGGTGGTGAAGAGACAGATGAGTTGAAGGCAAAAGCGAAAGATCTGATCGAGCAAGGGAACAAAAAGCTTGTGTTGGATCTTGGCGGTATTTCATATATCAATAGCTCCGGCCTTGGCGCGCTTGTTGGCATCCACTCAATGTATCAGAAAGTGAGCGGTCAGATTAAACTGTGCAATGTTGCCAAAGGTGTTCAGAATGTATTTGTTATTACAAAGCTCACAGGTGTTTTTGATGTTGAAGAAGATCGCAATAAAGCGATAAATAGTCTTAAGAAGTAAAACATACATATACTAATCCAATTTCACATAATCAGGAGCAAGTTTCATGAAGACTTCAACGTTTAATACAATCGTTATTGTCCTAGCCTTCGTGGTCGGTTGGGTGATTTTCGAATTTATGTTGCCAACCTTTATTAAGGAGGGTGGTTACCTCGTTATTTCTCTTATCGCACTTGTGATCATGCTGATCGCCGTTATTATAGAACGCATGCTTACGTTGAAGAAAGCAAACGGGAGAGGCAATATGACGGTTTTTTTAAGGAACGTACAGCAAGCCGTCAATGCAGGCGATATCGATACAGCTCTGGCGGCATGCGATAAGCAGCGCGGTTCCTGCGCCAACGTTCTCCACGCCGGTTTGGAACGGTACAAGACGATTGTTGAAGAAGGCGATGTGAAAGGGCAAAAAGAG
>PMDB01000083.1 GCA_003155495.1 Ignavibacteriota bacterium | reverse complement strand
TCGATGCACTTGAAATCGAAATCGATAACGCCATTGTTGATTTACTTGCATTGCAGCAACCGGTAGCAAGCGATTTGCGATTTATTCTCGCAGCATTAAAAATCAATAACGATTTGGAACGCATTGGTGACCATGCCGTGAACATCGCTCAGGCCGCTCAAGTACTCTGTTCTCTTCCCAATGTAGAGTTATTAGACGAAATTCCAAAAATGGCAGAAATCACGAGGACAATGTTAAAAGAAGCGATCGATAGCTTCATCCTTCTTGATCCCGTGAAAGCACGTATTGTTTTAAAATCAGACGATCAGATCGATGATCTCAACCGAATAGTCATACGAAAAGTCATTGAATTGCTGAAGAGCAACAAACAGACTGCCGAATGCGGATTGGAATTAAGCCTGGTGAGCAGAAATATGGAACGTGTTGCCGATTTAGCAACGAACATTGCCGAAGAAGTCATCTTCCATACACAGGCACGCGTTGTGAAGCACCATGCGGAAGATAAAAACTAGCAATTCTGATATACTATTCTTTCTTAATATAATCTGGATAAAGTTTTTTTGCACAGTCTGGACAAATGCTATGACTGAACTTTGCATCTGATCGGTCTTGGATATACGATTCGATTTGTGTCCAATATCCCTGATCATCACGAATCTTCTTGCAATTCGCACATATCGGTACCAGCCCGCTTAACAACTTTACATCAGCAAGCGCATCTTGAAGTTCTGTGATAAGCCGTTCACGTTCTTCTTCAGCTTTCTTTCGTTCCTCTTCCGCTTTCTTTTTATCAGTGATGTCACGGGCAATACCAACAAGTCCGATAATTTGACCTTTTCCATCTTGCAATGGAAGTTTTGTTGTGATCAGCCAACGTTTATGGCCATGTTCATCAATCACATATTCTTCTCTGTCGATCACCGGTTGTCCGGTTTGTGTCACTGTTTGATCATCAGCAATAAACTTTTCCGCAAATTCTTTCTGGAAAAAATCAAAGTCATCTTTTCCTAAAACTTCAGTTTCCAACTTACGGCCCATATTAATAATATCTGCCCGATTAGCGAGTGTTTTTCGATAATTCAAATCCTTTACATAAATTCTATCGGGTATATTGTCAATTACTGCTCGCAGAAGATTGCGGTCCTTTGTCAAAGCCGCTTCCATCCTTTTTTGCGCCGCTAAGTCTCTTGTCTGTATACGCCACCTATAAATCCAGAAAATAATTCCGGCTGCAACTACTATTAAAAGAAGCCGGAACCAGATAGTTCCCCAGAACGGCGGTGTTATTGTGATTGGTAAAGCTGTACCCTCTTCATTCCAGATACCATCGTTATTGGATCCTTTAACTCGAAAAATATATTTCCCTGGATCTAAATTTGTATAAGTTGTATTATGTTTTGTACCGACATAATTCCAATCCTGATCGAATCCCTCGAGTTTATATGCATATTGATTTTTTTTTGAAGAAATGTAATTCAATGCCGCAAAGCTGATCGAAAACATAGATTGTTTGTATGAAAGAACCAGCGGCTCATCAGCAGACCAGTTTTTTCCCAACCCCTTTTCTCCGATGCTAATCGGTTTATTAAATACTTCAAAATCTGTAATGACAATTGGAGGGATGTATGTGTTTTCCATTATTTTTCCCGGATCAAATGCATTGAACCCGCTTGAGCCACCGAAATACATAATTCCATTTTTATCTTTTAGGCATGAACGCTTTGCAAATCCGATGCCTTGTAATCCATCTTCGTAAGTGTAATTCTTGAATTCCGGTTTCTCAGGTAAATTTACGGCATTGATAAATTTAGACAAACCATTATTAGTTCCTATCCACAGATTTCCATTATTATCTTCAAGAATACTATTGATATAATTGTCCGGCAATCCATTCGATTTCTGATAACAAATAAATTTCCTCGTCGTTTTATTCCATAGATTAAGTCCTGCATTCGTACCCATCCAGATATTTCCCTTACTATCTTCAAAGATACATATTATTCTATTGCTGGATATACTGCCACTGTCACTGTCGGAATGCAAGAAGCGCTCAAAAATTCCTTTCTTTTTATCGAATCGAATTGCTGCAGTATAATTGGTTAGCCATAGATCACCGATTTTTGATTCTTTTATTTCTATTACAAGGTTAGTATAAATACCAGAATTCTGAGTGGTTAGTCTAACAAATTTTCTATTTGTCCTATCAAACATATTAAGGCCGCCGCCTAGAGTACCAATCCATAGATAACCGTCTCTATCCTCAATTACTGAAAATACATCATTACTGCCTATGCTATTGGTGTCATTAGGATCATTGTAATAATACTCGAACGTCTCTGTGGTATAATCAAATCTATTTAAACCCCCTCCCCATGTTCCTATCCAGAGACTGCCGTATCGGTCTTTACATATACTCATAACGTTGTTCGAACTTATTGTTTTTCTGTTTAACGGATCGTGAAAATAGTGCCTAATTATATCATCTTTTCTATTGTACCTATTTAGCCCCCCCTCTGTACCTATCCATAAAATGTCGCCGTCTTCAAAAAAACAATTAACCAGATTGTTGCTCAAGGAATTTTTAAAGCCAGGTTCACTCATAAATAAATCGAATTTATCAGGGATTGAACTTATAATATTTATACCATTGCTGTATGTACCGATCCAGATGTTTTTCTGGTTATCCTGGAAAAGAGAATAGATGGAATTATTATTAATGCTTGTCCGTTTGCTTGGATCGTTCTTAAAATGTATAAAGTTGTTAATTCCTTTATTAAATGTCTTCAGGTCAAGAAGGTTCAGACCGTTTATTGTTCCTATCCATAAATTCTGCTTATCATCCTCTAACAGCGTTCGAACTGTTCCTCCAGTAATGCTGCGTGGATCATTGCTGTTTTTAAAATGAGTAAAAATATAATCTACTGGGTTTTTATCCGAAATATCAATTACATCCAAACCTGCATCGGTGCCAATCCATATTCTCCCTGCATTATCCTCTAACAATGAACGGACATTATTACTGAGTAAACTATTAGGCTTATTTTCATCGTGAATAATCTGAATGAATAATTTCCTTTTTTTATCATAAATGTGTATACCATTAGAGGAACCTATCCACACCTCTCCTCTCCTGTTTATAATCATCGCTCTATTTTCTCCTGCAACGCCAGTTCTGCCTGCCGTGATATCATTCTGCGTAAATATTGTAACGCTGTCATTCTTAACATCAAGACGGCAGATATTGACAGACGATTCTACCCAGAGGCTCCCCTCTACATCTTCCACAATAGATGCAATTCTTTGATTTGAAAATCTGGGATCCCTGATAAACCTATCATTTTGTCTGTCATAAATATCCACACCATTTGTAGTGCCTATCCACAGAACACCCCTGCTATCCTCGTAAATTTTCGATACCGTGCCGCTTCTTATCGAATTTGTATCTTGCCTGTCATTTTTATAAATATGGAAGCTATTGCCGTCATATCTATTCAAACCGTCATCTGTACCTATCCAGATAAATCCATATTTATCCTGCATAATAGTATTAACATAGCCGTATGAAAGTCCATCATTGATGGTCAAATGCTTAAATTGTAAGTCTTTTATCTGTGCAGTCGCAAACCTTCCTAATAATAACATAAACAGCCATCCAGAAATAATATATTTCTGCAATTGCATAAATTTTTTTAGAGATGAATTTTGCATAAAATCTTTCTTTAAACCTAAAAATCACAGTATGTAGTTAATGCTTTTTACACTTTCTCCGATCATTTACATATTCTTTTGGTAAATCATCTTAAGAATATTCATTATTTTTTTATATTATAATTTGGATAAAGTTTTGCCGCACAGTCCGGACAAATGCTATGGCTGAACTTGGCATCTGATCTGTCTTGGATATATGATTCAATTTGCGTCCAATATCCCTGATCCTCACGAATCTGTTTACAATTTGCACAGATTGTAAAATTAGAATATCCGATCACTAGTTTCATTCTATTTAAATACGCGTTGTGAAGCACCATGCGGAAGAGAAAAACTAGCAATTCTGATATACTATTTTTTCTTAATATAATCTGGATAAAGTTTTTTTGCACAGTCCGGACAAATGCTATGACTGAACTTGGCATCAGATCGGTCTTGGATATACGATTCGATTTGCGTCCAATATCCCTGATCATCACGGATCTTCTTGCAATTCGCACAGATAGGAACCAATCCACTTAGCAACTTCACATCAGCAAGCGCATCTTGAAGTTCGATGATAAGCCGTTCGCGTTCAGCTTCTGCCTTTTTTTGCGCAGTGATGTCGCGGCCAATACCAACCAGACCGATGGTTTGACCTTTTTCATCTCGTAATGGAAGCTTTGTTGTTAATAACCATCGCTTCTTCCCTTGTTCATCGATCACATACTCTTCTCTATTGATTACCGGCTGTCCGGTCTGTATCACTATTCGGTCGTCAGCAATAAAACCTTCTGCTAATTCTTTCGGATATAAATCAAAGTCGTCTTTCCCCAAGACTTCAGCTTCTGATTGTAGACCGATGTTGTGCACATCGGCTAAATTCGCTATGATCTTACGACATTGAACATCTTTTACATATATCCCATCTGGAAGATTGTCAATGAGCGTTCGAAGAATCGTTCGTTCTTGCTGGAGCGCTTCTTGAGCACGTTTTTGCTCAGTGATGTCGTGTGTTGCTCCTACAATACCAACGATAGTGTCATGTTCATCACGCAAAGGAATCTTGAATGAAAGAATATTCAACTTGTTTCCCTGTTTATCGAAATAATATCCTTCTCGGCCGAGGATAGGGATACCGGACTGTAGTACTGATTGGTCCTCTGCAAAAGACGTCGCTGCTGTATCTGTCGAGAAAAAATCATGATCTGTTTTTCCGATAACTTCCGCCTCTGACTGAGCTCCCATAGTACGAACATCAACAGGGTTTGCAATGATTTTTTTGCATTCAAGATCTTTAACAAAAACTGCATCCGGCAGGTTGTCAATTAATGTTCTTAGAAGGTTGCGTTCTTTGGTAAGCGCCGCTTCCATCTGTCTTTGTGCTGCTAAGTCTCTGGCTTGCACTCGCCACTGGTAGACCCAGTAAGCTATGCCTCCAAGAACAATGAGGAGAAGTCCATAGAACCAAATTGTTTTCCAAAAAGGAGGCGTGATGATGATTCGAATGGAAGTTCCCTGATCATTCCATTTGCCTTGATTATTGGAAGCTTTGACACGAAATGTGTACGTCCCTCCCGGCATATTAGTATATGTCACGAAACGCCTGTTTGCATCCGTGTAATTCCATTCTTTCTCAAATCCTTCCATCATATATGCATAGAGATTACCCTTTGGTGAAGCATAATGAAGGCCTGCAAATTCAAAAGAAAAAACATTCTCTTCATAGGAAAGATGAATTTCATTGCAGTCTGATATGGATTTTGCAAGAATTGTGCGTCCTTCTGCATTCTCACCTATAGCGACAGGCTTATTAAAGATTTGAAAATCGGTTATCACTACCCTTGGTAGAGATGGATCATCTATGATACTGTCCGGATGAAAAATATTAAAACCATGGATTCCACCAAAGATCATCTCACCGCTCCGGCATTTAACGCAGGCATTCGGACTAAATTCATCGCCTTGCAGTCCATAATTTTCAAAATAGTTTTTATATCTGCCGGTGCCGGGATTATATTTAGACAACCCATGATTGGTGCTGATCCAGAGATTGCCATGATCGTCTTCCAGTATTCCGTGTATGCTGGTTGGTAAGCCTTCGTTTATGCTGCAACGATGAAAAATTTCGGCATTTCGATCAAATTTATTGAGACCGTTCGATGTGCCTACCCAGAAAGTTCCTGTATGATCTTCATAGAGACAAATAACTTTATTATCGCTTATGCTGTTGGAATCCCGACTATCAGACTGATAATGAAAGAATATTCCTTTTTCAGTATCAAATCGATTCAAACCTCCCATAATGGTCCCAATCCAAAAAAAGCTTGAAGAATCTTCATACATTGTCCAAATAAAATCGTCGCTTATGCTCCTCGGGTCATTTTGATCATGAACATAACGAGTAAATTCTCCCTTTGCATAATCGAGTCGATTTAATCCACCGCCAAAGGTTCCTACCCATAGATTCCCTGCCCTGTCTTCGTAGATGCTCCATGCAGTATTATTACTTATACTGTGAGGGTTATTGGGATCATTTCGATAGCGGATGAATTTCCCTCCCTGCCTGTCAAAATAATTCAACCCATTATCTGTACCAATCCACAGCCTGTTGTGGCGGTCTTCATAGACACTTCTGATTGTGTTATTACTCACACTGTGAGGATCCTGCGGATTATAAACATAGCGTGTAAATCGATTTTTTTTCCGGTCCAAACGATTTAAACCTCCACCATTGGTTCCTATCCAGATCATTCCCTGGCTATCCTCGCAAATGGCATGGACCGCATTCTTAGACAAGCTGTTTACATCATTGGGATGATTTCTATAAAGCACGAATTGTCTTTTGCCCTGATTATATTTATTGATACCATAAAAATTCGTTCCTATCCACAATATGCCAAACTGATCTTCAAAGATTGAAAGCACAGAATTACCGCTCAGACTCGTAGGATCCTGAGGATTGTTTTGATAATGAAGAAATTGATCATTGCCTCCGACTTTAGAACCAGCTACAAATTTATCGAGTCCTCCACCATCGGTACCTATCCAGAGATTTCCATCATGATCCTCGTTAATGGATCTGACAACATTGTTACTTAAACTATTGGGATCGTTCGGATTGTTTTGGTAACGGATAAAGCGATTCTTTTTTGAATCAAACCGATTCAATCCACCGCCCCAGGTTCCTATCCACAGGTTATCCGCTCGATCTTTATAAACTCTCCATGCACTATTGTGACTTATACTGTTAGGATTATGAGGATCATTTTGGTAATGCACAAACTCGCCTTTATCCTTATCAAAACAATTCAGTCCACCATCGGTACCAATCCAAAGGTGTCCCTGGTTGTCCTCAATAATAGATAACACATTATTCTGGCTCAAGCTTTTAGTATTAGAAGAATCATTTATGAAATGTATGAATTCTTTTTTTTCTCTATTAAATTTATTAAGCCCTCCCCCCTGAGTGCCTACCCAAAGGTTTCCCGACCGGTCTTCATATACAGACCGGATATAATTATTACTCAGACTGCTCGAGTCGTTCGGATTATTTTTGTAGTGAAAAAATCTTTCTGTCCCCCGATCGAAGCAATCAAGGCCGCTCTCTGTTCCAATCCAAAGTGTACCCAAATGATCCTCAATAATAACCTCAACAACGTTTTTGCTTAAGCTAAATGGATTCTCAGGATCGTTTTTATATACCTTGAAAGTATATCCATCGTATCGATTCAGGCCTTCATAAGTTCCGAACCAGAGAAAGCCTTTGCTATCTTGACATATACTCAATATCGAGCTCTGAGATAATCCCGATTCAATGGATATCCTTTCGAATTGAATCTCACCCAACTGAGAATAAGATAGAGATGTCAGAAAGATAATAGTCAGACACAATAAAACAGATACCTCTGATAATTTAGTTTTCATTATCCTTCTCCTCTTTGTCATCGGAAGTATGACAAACTTTCATATTCCATTCTTCAATAAGTTCGTAAAACAAGAATACCCTATCATGAGTTACGAAAAATAATTTACATTGTGAAGCATTATGCTGATGCAAAAAATGGCATTTCTCATATTATATTTTTTTTATGTTATAGTTCGGATAAAGTTTTTTTGCACAGTCTGGACAAATGCTATGACTAAACTTTGCATCTGATCGGTCTTGGATATACGATTCGATTTGCGTCCAATATCCCTGATCATCACGAATCTTCTTGCAATTCGCACAGATAGNNCATCAGCAAGCGCATCTTGAAGTTCGATGATAAGCCGTTCGCGTTCAGCTTCTGCCTTTTTTTGCGCAGTGATGTCGCGGCCAATACCAACCAGACCAATGATTTGATTATTTTCATCACGTAGCGGAAGTTTTGTTGTTAATAACCAACGCTTCTGACCTTTTTCATCGAGTACATATTCTTCTCTGTTGATTACCGGCTGACCGGTCTGGATCACCGATTGGTCGTCGGCGTAAAAACCTTCGGCCATTTCCCTCGGATAAATATCAAAGTCGTTCTTGCCTATTACTTCAACCATTGATGTGTAACCAAGATGACGAATATCGGCGGGATTGACGAGTACCTTGCGGCATTCTTTGTCTTTTACATAGATACCATCGGGCAGATTGTCAATTAATGTCCGAAGAAGGTTGCGCTCTTTCGCTAATGCCTCTTCCATTTGCCTTCTTTCAGTAATATCGCTACCTGTCCCTACCAATCCGATGATCTGGCCTTGACTATCTCGTAGAGGCATTTTAGTAGTCAAAGTCCATCTTTGGTTACCGGCAGAATCTATTGTGGGTTCCTCACGGTTAAACATTGGTTGACCGGATTGAATAACCATTTGGTCATCGTTATGATATCTCGCCGCGAGTTCGGGTGTATAAAAGTCAAAGTCTGTTTTCCCAATGATCTGTTCTGGCTTTTCTATTCCTAGTTTACGCTCCACCGCTATATTATAGATAATAAACCGACCTTCGATATCTTTTACATAAATACGATCTGGCACAGTGTCTATTAATGCACGCAATAGGTTACGCTCTTTGGCTATTGCTTCTTCTATACTTTTCTTTTCGGCGAGATTTCTAACATGTATTCGCCACTTATAAACCTGATAAGCTATGGCTCCTATAACAATGAGGAGAAGTCCATAGAACCAAATTGTTTTCCAGAAAGGAGGAGTAATAACGATCGGTAGAGATATACCCCTCTCATTCCATACGCCGTCATTATTTGATCCTTTAACTCGGAAAATATATTTTCCCGGATCTAAATTAGTATATGTTGCAGTATGTTTTGTGCCGACATAGTTCCACTCTTTATCAAATCCTTCCATCTTATATGCGTATTGGTTTTTAAATGATGAAGTATAATTCAATGCGGCAAAATCGAAAGAAAATACGGATTGTTTATAGGAGAGAACAAGTTCTTCGGTACTATCGAGGCCTTTATTAATTCCTCTTTCACCAAGAACTTCAGGTTTATTAAAAATATTGAAGCTTGTGATTACGATTGGAGGTATATATGTATTTTCTACTATTTTATCCGGATCAAACACATTGAATCCATTTGGTCCGCCAAAATACAACTTGCCATCAACGCCCTTGTAGCTTGATCTGGGACAAAATTCATTGTCCTGCAAACCATCCTCGTATCCATAATTTCGGAACTCCGGCTTTACTGGAAGATTTATTGCATTAATAAATTTTGAAAGGCCTTTATCTGTACTCAGCCAAAGATTTCCATCTTTATCTTCAACGATGCTGTTAATGACATTATCGGGCAGTCCATCTTCTATTCGATAGCATTTAAATCCTTTTGTAGCCTTATTAAAAAGATTAAGGCCTGCATCTGTTCCCATCCAAAGATTTCCTTTACTATCTTCGTAAATTGATATTGCTTTATTGCTGCTTAAACTCGTGCTATCATTGTCAGAATGAATGAAATTTTCGAATTGTTTCGTTTTTATATTNNATTGAAGGAACATAGTTCGTATATAAATTGGAATTTGATGGTGTATATCTGACAAATCTGTTTTTTTTATAGTCAAACATATTCAATCCGCCGCCCATTGTTCCGATCCATAAATTTTCTTTACTGTCTTCAAAAATAGAGAACATATTATTGCTGCTGATACTATTGGTGTCGTCTGGGTTATTATAAAAATGCTCGAATATCTCGGTCTTATAGTCGAATTTATTCAGACCACCTCCCCACGTTCCAACCCAGAGATTCCCTTTTTTGTCTTTACAAATAGCCCAAACCGCATTTGAACCAATACTCCGCTTGTTTAAAGGATCATAGACATAATGCCTAAAAGTATCGTCTTTTTTATTATAGAGGTTTAAACCGCCTTCTGTGCCTATCCAGAGATAGTTATTATCTTCAAGAAAAGTATTAACCTGGTTATTACTTAATGAATTCTTACTCCCGCCTTCACTCTTAAAATGGATAAATCGGTTTCCTAACGGATTTATTATATTTAATCCCTTACCAAATGTACTGATCCAGATATTACCTTGTTTGTCCTGAGTTATTGAATAAATCGAATTATTACTTAAACTGTTTTCTTTATTAGGATCGTTCTTAAAGTGATTGAAGGTGGCAGTATTATTATAGGTTTTGAGATTTAGTATATCCAATCCGCCATTTTGTGTACCTATCCATAAATTATTTTTATCGTCTTCAAAAAGAGACAAAACTGGACCATGAGAAATACTTGTTTTATCGCTGATAATATTTTGATAGTGTATGAATCTACCTTTTAGGGAGTGTTCCTGATTGTTAACAAACAAATCTAAACCCGCCGATGTGCCTATCCATAATCTTCCGGCATGGTCTTCCAATATCGTGCGTACATCATCACTACTTATGCTGTTCGGATTTTTTTCATCATGATAATAATTAATAAATGAGTTGTCCTCTCTGACAAATAAGTGCAAACCGTTGGAAGACCCTATCCATACATTATTCTTGCTATCAACGTATATTTTCAGTATTTGTCCACCAACAAAGCGGCTCAAGCTATTGCGAGATAGATCATCCGGTCTGCCATAAGTATTAATACTGTCATTCTTTAAGTCGAGACCATACAGGCCAGATCCCGTGCCTACCCACATTATTTTGTTTTTATCTTCTGTAATCGATGTTATTCTCTCTGGCCATCTAGGATATCGAATAAATCTGTCGTTTTTTCTATCGTAAATATTTAGGCCTTTTCGTGTACCAATCCATAAATCTCCCTTACTATTTTCAAATAAAGTCAAAATANNATAAAACCATACTTATCCTGAATGACAGAATGAACCCAACTTTGTGAAAGGCCGTCATTAGTGGTCAGGTGCTTGAATCGAATGTTTTGCGGTTGGGCATTTGTCGCCCGAGGAAAGAAATATAGGAGCCCGACTAAAAGCACAAAATATCGGAGGGTTGACAAGGAGAGTTTGTGAAGAAACGTATGCTTCATGGATCGCCTTCTCTTATATGTGAATATATGATAGACAACAATCGCATTATTTCATCGAAGAAAAAAGTTTTACTCGTTTTCGTTCTGGAGAAATTCCGGATAGAGTTTCTTCATACAGTCAGGGCAGATACCATGACTAAAGTGTGCTTGCGAATGTCGCTGGATATAGGATTCTACTTGCATCCAGAATCCCTTGTCATCACGAATCTTTTTACAATTTGCACAAATAGGGACAAGTCCGCTGAGTGTTTTAACGTCCGCAAGAGCGGTTTGAAGTTCAGTAATCAATTTGTCACGTGCTTTCTGTGCATTCATGAGGTCATTGATTCCGCGCGAGATCCCCACGAGTCCCACGATTTGGCCGCTATCATCACGCAACGGGACTTTTGTGGTCCAAGTCCAGTTTATCTGTCCGTCCTCCATTTGCCTGCTTTCAACGAGACCTATGATCGGTTCACCTGATTCCATCAATCGTTGTTCATCGGTAATTGTCTTTCGGCCAAACTCTTCGCCCCACAGATCTGCATCAGTTTTTCCAACGATCTGACTCATATCGTCCACATTCAGGTCTAGCATTTCTTTACGGTTCATTCTTAGTAAACGGCACTGCCGGTCTTTAAAGTAAATACTGTCCGGGATATTGTCCATTAGTGCATCTAAAAGTGTTTTTTCATGTCTTAGTGCTTCTTCGATACGCTTTTGTTCTGTAATTTCTCGTCCGACGCCCACAAAGCTCGTGATCTGGCCTTGTTCATCTCTCAAAGGTAACTTTGAGGTAAGCAACCAATGTTCTTTGCCCTTTTTATCAATAAAGAATTCCTCCTTGTTGAGTATCGGTTGGCCAGTTTGGATCACCGATTGATCATCGGAATAGAAAGCTGCTGCTATGTCTGCCGGGTAGAAATCAAAATCGTTTTTTCCCAAGACATCAGCCTCCGATTGTCTACCCAAATTGCGAACGTCTGTTATATTCGCAACGGTTCTACAACTCTTCTTGTCTTTCACGTATACTGCATCCGGCAGATTATCAATCAATGTTCGGAGAATATTTCGCTCGTGTCGGAGTTCTTCTTCGGCAAGCTTCTGCGCGGTAATTATTTTTTTTGATTTAGCATTGGCATGTACTAACTCCCTCGTTCGCTCTTCCACACGCTGTTCTAACTCACTCTGGGCTTGCTTTAGTGCCTCCTCCATCCGTTTGCGCTCGGTAATGTCGCGATCGATTCCAATCGTGAATTTCTTGCCCTTTATCATAATTGGGACTGCCGTGTACTCATTGATATTATCTTTTCCATCCGGTCGAAGCCAAGTGAACATTCCACGAAAGGCGATCCCTTGGGCAATGGATGGATAACTTTGCGGAGTAAGTGATTTTGCCAGGATACTCGTACGTCCAATCCTTAATAGCTCTTCTCGACTTCGTCCAGCCATTTCAGCGTAGCGAGCGTTACAATCTACAAGGATGCGATGGTCTGGATCGTTTGGATCTTCGAATTCCTCAAAAATACTGATTCCATCAAAAGCGTTCTCGAACACAAGGCGAAACTTTTCTGCAGACTCCCGGTATGATTCCTCCATTTTCATATGGTCAGCTTTAGCAATCTCTAATTGAACGATGCGCTTGCACAATTCTGCATTTTCGGCGAGGAGTTGTTCAGTTGTTTTTTGTCTATCGTCCATTTTTACCTCGTCATTTTTCAATACAAAAAAGGGTCGTCAATCATCACGCAGGAGAGAAAGAAAAGTTGGTTGGAGTGATTCCGTCGCCAAAAGACGCAAAAATCGTGAAGTGGTCCGACTTCGAGATCTCTATGTTTATCAACAGCAGGTCTCTTTTTCATATTGAGTCAGAATTTCTTCACTCTTTTTCCTTAGGCACGAAGTTCGGATATAATTTCCTCATACAATCAGGACAGATTCCATGGCTAAAGCGAGCCTGCGAACGTTCCTGAATATAGGATTCTACTTGTGTCCAGAATCCTTTATCATCACGAATCTGTTTACAATTCGCACAGATCGGAACAAGTCCGCTCAGTGTTTTGACATCAGCAAGAGCGGTTTGAAGTTTCTTGATCAGTTGTTCCCGTTCTTCTTCAATACGCCTACGTTCGGTGATATCGCGATCAATACCAATGGTTATTGTCTTTCCCTGTATTTTAATGGGAACCGCAGTGTATTCAATGACGTTAACCTTTCCATCTGGCCGGATCCAGCTATATAGTCCTCCAAACACAACATCACGCACATTGGATTCATGATAGTCTTCGCTGAGCGGTTTTGCAATATTCATCGTGGATCCAATTTGCAGTAATTCTTCTCGACTCCGCCCGGCCATCTCAGCATAGCGTTTATTACAATCGATAAGCCTTCGATGTTTTCGATCAGGAGTTTCCTCAAAAATACTGAGGCCATCGTATGCATTTTCAAAAACAAATCGAAACTTATCTGCAGTTTCCCGAAGCATTTCTTCTATTCGTTTACGTTCGGTGATGTCACGACCAATACCCACAGTTCCAATGACTTTGCTTTGGACATCCCGAAGAGGTACTTTGGTTGTCGAAATCCATCTCTCTTTTTCTTCTTTGCTTGCATCTATTGCAGAACATTCAAAATCATATATCCCCTTACCTGATTGGATAACCTTTTGCTCATCAGCAAAGTATTGCGATGCCAAATCATGTGGATAAAGTTCAAAATCCGTTTTTCCGATTAGCTTGTCTTCAGACGAAAATCCAAATTTATTCACCATAGCAATATTGCCTACGATAAAACGACCTTCGGCATCCTTTATATAGATGTAATCTGGCAGGTTATCAATTAATGTACGGAGAAGAGTGCGTTCATGTTGAATTTTATCTTCGTAAAGCTTCCGGTTGGTGATATCGGTGCTGATACTAATAATACTCGTCACCTTTCCTTGATTATCCTTCAGCGGAACTTTACTGGTAAGATGCCATCGACGGTCGCCGGTGTCGTGGCGAAAAACCATCTCTTCTTTATCGAGCAATGCCTCTCCAGTTTTAAGAACTTGCATTTCATGTTCATAATACCGCTGCACTAATTCGGCGGGATGGAAATCAAACATTGTTTTCCCCAGCGCATCCTCCTGGTGCTCTACACCAAGAGAGCGCAAGTGTGCATGATTATTGAGAAGATATCGCCCTTCCGTATCTTTATAATTAATCAACTCAGGCATACTGTCAATCAATATCCGAAGAAGATTACGTTCATGCTGAAAAGTCTCTTCTGTTTGTTTGCGTTCGGTGATATCACGAATGGTGGAGATATATAAATCCTTACCGCCCATTCGAATGATTCTTCCACGAACCTCTGCAGGAAATGTTGAACCATTTTTCCGCAGACCGATAATTTCATAAGATTCTTTTTTGCCTAATTGAATCGTCTCATTGACGTACGCACGTAATTCAAGTGCGACCATAGCGAGGAGTGATTTTCCAATAAGTTCGCTCCTCTCATATTCATACATATATGCAAGTTGATCGTTTATATCGACAATAATACCATTTTCCGTTAGTGCGATTCCTTCAAAGGATGCGTCAGCAAGCGTCCTAAATCTGTNNGAAGTGATATCCTTCACTGCCGATATCACTTTTAGTTTTCCCTTCAATTCAAATAAATGATTACTCACCTCAACCGGAATTCTATGACCATTTTTTGCAAGATGTATCCCTTCCCACACCATATATTTCTGTGTCATAAGTTTTTTCATCATCGCTTCAACATGGGGGATGGTCTCAGGGGCATGAATGTCGTATAGACTTTTTTGGAGAAGTTCCTCCCGGGTATACCCTAATTGTTTGCAGGCAACCCCATTTACTTCGAGAAATTTAGAAGACACCCCCATCTGGGTGGGATATTCAAAGACTAATACTTCATCATTAATGCTATTGAAAAGAAGATGGTATAATTCAGTAAAAGGGGGCAATATTGTTTTTACCCTTTTGCTTGATGCAGCCCTGTTTATTTTTAAGCGCTTACGCAAATGAGCAACTTCATGAAGAAGTTGAGCCTTTGTTTTGGTCATGTGTTTCATAATGTAACTCCAACACTATAGTCTCATACCTGCATTATCTGATGTTCAATACTGCATGCAAAAAAAATAAAGAGAAAAAGCACTATAGAAATAGGCTTCATAAAAGTATCTCTAGGGTTATAAATGAATAAATAATCGCGTTACTGTAGTTGGAAGAGTTCTAGCAAGAAAATAACCCATTTTTCTATTCTCCTACAGTGATAGCAGTCACAGGAGTATACGTAAGGCATTTCTGCATACTATGTGGGAATATCAGAAATGATGAATGAAACAAGGGTAGAATGGATGTTCGCTTGTGCATACGATGCAAAGCTTACCTCTTTTCCCCTTTTTCAATGGGGCGCATTGCGGCACTCATCAAGAAAATCTTCTGAAGAATCGCCGAGGTATCCGACGGTTGCAATTTCCAGCAAGACTCTCATCATCGTCAAGGCCAAATGTACACAACAACTATTATTTGTACAAATTTACTTTATATCCTCTTCAAAATCAAAAAATACTGAAAATAGAAAATGAAGATAAGGAACAACGAGACTTTGCCGCTCGGCCAATGAAAAGTTACAATTACAGCGTAATTGCAAGGCTTTTTAAATATTTATTTAAAATAACTCATATTATTCAAACATCTTTCTATCGCCCCTGACGGGGCTTTGTTTTCTTTCTGATGTATCTACAAAACCGTTTTATATTCGATTGCGAACTTGAGGAGGGAATGACTTCCGTGGATTTCAAGCTTATTGCAGATGTTGGTTCTATGGTTCTCGACAGTCCGATAACTGATATGGAGATCATCTCCGATCTCTTTACTCGTTTTGTTTCCTGAAATGAGCCGCAGTACTTTGCGTTCCGTGACTGTGAGGCTCTCCAATTGAGGTTTTTTCTTGATCAGTGAACGGGCGTAATCACCTCTGCTGACAAGGTATTCTGATATAGACGGACTGAGATAGTACCGTCCAGCTGCAACTGTCTTGATAGCAGCAACGATATCACTTACTGCACTATCCTTCAGTACATACCCTTTCACCCCGAGATCCATCGCCTCGTTGAACATATCTTCTTCTTTGTACATCGTTAAGAAGACAATATGAGATGGGAGATGTCGCTTGATGATTTCCCCTGCAACCTGGAGGCCGGTTAATCCCGGCATTTCAATATCAAGCACGATAACATCCGGTTTGAATTTTTCCGTTAGATACAGTGCTTGTGATCCGTCCCCCGCTTCACCGATGATTTCTATGGAACGTTCAGATCCAATTGCTAAGATCAGGCCTTTGCGAAAAATCGGATGATCGTCCGCAATGATGATTCGTAATTTAGTTTTCGTCATTTATTCTATCGTACGTTTTAATTGTTATTAATACTCTGGTTCCTTTTCCAGGGTTCGATTCAATTCTCATCGCCCCTCCAATAAACCGAGTACGTTCTGCAATTCCCTGTAATCCTAACCCGCGTTCATTTTGAGTTCGCTGCAGTGAAACATCAAATCCGGTACCATCATCTTCTACGTCAATGTTCAATCGATTATACCATCGCTTGATGGTAACTTTTCCTGCGGTCGCATGCGCATGTTTAATGATATTATTGACACATTCTTGTATAATTCTATAGACATGAATTTCCATTTCTTTTGGAATAAGATTATCGATGGGATCAATATCCGATGTAAAGGAAATCGTCGTCGTCTGTGCTGCTCTATTGATAATCGATTCGAGCGACTTCTTCAATCCTAATCTATCAATCTGGTAGGGACGAAGATTATTCGTGATCTCTCTAGTTTCTTGGATTGCTTGCGATGCTGTCTGAGAAATCTCCTCGAGTTGGTCTCGCACATTTTTCTTGTTCTTCAGATCATTTAATGCCAACAATGCCATGTTCTTAATGATGAGAAGCTCCTGACCGATGCTGTCGTGTAATTCAAAAGCTATCCGTTTTCGTTCTGCTTCCATCGATTCAATTAATTGACGCGTAAATACATTTTGTTCATGTAAGGATCGACGACGACGCTTTCGCTGAAAATAGAATGCATATCCAATCAGAGCGAGAATACAAATCAGAATAATCTGGGAATACGCCGTTTCCCAAAATGGTGGTTGTTCTACAAAAAAACCTGTTGTCATGAAGTCCAATGGAATAATGATCTCTCGCCTAATAGAGATAATGAAAAGGATAAAATAACTCTTATCACAAGCATAGTACGAGAAAAACGTAGTAGTGTCAAGAAAGGGTTTAAAGAGAGAAGGAAGACTCTTCTAAAACTAGCGTTGAAGACATCATTGCTTTGTTGTATATTGAAATTAAGATTTAAGATATATACTATGAAAACTTATTTGCTCCATATCTGAAATTTCTCGTTCTCGACCACGAATAAAAGACTGTATATTGCCGATGTCATTCCAACTCATCTCAGACCTCACACCTTCCGGCGATCAGCCAGAAGCAATTCGACAACTTGTTGAGGGGATAGAACGCGGCGATAAGCATCAGACACTGCTCGGTGTTACCGGCAGCGGAAAAACCTTCACCATTTCGAATGTTATCACGCACATCAATAAACCCGTGCTCGTGATGTCTCACAACAAAACGCTGGCAGCACAATTATATGCCGAGTTTAAAAGCTTCTTCCCCAATAATCGCGTCGAGTTCTTTATCAGCTATTACGATTATTACCAACCGGAGGCATACGTTCCGACCACCGATACTTACATTGCCAAAGATTCTTCGGTAAACGATGAAATTGACCGTCTGCGATTACGTGCAACGAGTGCCTTGCTCAGCGGCGATCGCAATGTCATCGTCGTTGCTTCGATCAGCTGCATTTACGGTATTGGCGCACCTGATGAATGGATCAGACAAACTTTGACACTGAAAAAGGGGGATCATCTTGGCCGTCAAGGTTTACTCAAACGACTTATCGACTTATTGTATATACGGAACGATTATGAGTTTGCTCGCGGAACATTTCGCGTGCGCGGTGATGTGGTAGAAGTTATTCCCAGCTATGAAAATGAAGAAGCGATACGTATCGAATTTTTCGGTGATGAAATTGAGCGTCTCTCGTACATCAATAAAGTGGATGGCCGAGTTGTCGGAGAAGCTGATTTTGAAATGATTTATCCTGCCAAACAATTCATCACGTCGCGTGAAACCATTGAGCGGGCAATGGACGGCATCTATACAGAATTGCGTGAGAGAACGACTGAACTCCGTTTTCTCGGGAAACTCGTCGAAGCGCAGCGAATTGAACAACGAACACGGTTCGACATGGAAATGTTGCGCGAAGTCGGTTATTGTTCAGGCATTGAAAATTACTCACGCCATTTCGCGGGCAGGCCGCCTGGTTCACGCCCATCATGTTTGCTGGATTATTTTCCGAAAGATTTTCTTACGATTATTGACGAATCACATGTTTCTGTACCGCAAATCGGCGGGATGTATGCAGGTGACCGTTCGCGTAAAACGACCCTTGTGGAATACGGCTTCCGACTCCCGTCAGCACTCGACAATCGGCCGTTGACATTCGATGAATGGGAAGCAATGGAGAAACAAATCATCTTTGTCAGCGCAACACCAGGACATTACGAACTACAGAAATGCCAGGGCATCTTTGTGGAACAAGTTATCCGCCCCACTGGTCTGATTGATCCGGATGTCGAAGTTCGTCCAAGCAAACATCAGATTGACGATTTGATCGCTGAGATTCGGACGCGCACGGCAAGAAAAGAACGTACATTGGTAACCACCTTAACAAAGCGCATGGCTGAAGACCTAACAGAATACCTAACGAATATTGGAATCAAAGTCCGGTATATCCATTCGGAAGTGGATGCATTGGAACGCGTGGAAACATTGCGTGATTTGAGATTGGGCGAGTTCGATGTTCTCGTAGGTGTGAATCTTCTGCGGGAAGGGCTCGATTTACCAGAAGTTTCTCTCGTTGCCATTATTGATGCGGATAAAGAAGGCTTTCTCCGATCCGAACGCTCGCTCATCCAAACTGCAGGCCGCACAGCACGCAACGCAAACGGGCTGGTTATTCTCTATGCAGATAAAATGACCGGTTCAATGGAACGCATGATCAGTGAAACAAATCGTCGTCGCACAAAACAGATCGATTACAATACGAAGCATGGTATTACAGCTGTTACGATTTATAAAACTGTAGAGGAAATTCTCGCTGCTACATCTATTGCCGATGTGAAGATGAAGCGGGATGAACGTTATCAGAAATCCAAGCCTCTGGCGATTGCCGAGACAGTAGCAAAGTACCTCACGAGCGACCAGAAAAAAGATTTGCTGAATGAATTAAAAGCGGAGATGAAACGGGCTGCAAAAGATTTGGAATTCGAACGGGCCGCGGAATTACGGGACGAAATTGAAAAGTTGGAAAAGAAAAGATGACCGGATCTGGAAAATGATGAGAAGAAGATATTGAGTACATTTAGAAAGAAGAATTGCTGACATCTTTCCTACAGCTCACAAGTCCGCCAAACAAACCCAGGCATGAGATCAGCATTCATCTATTCGTTCGACAGTTTATAAATTTATAACAGTGTGCCTTATACCATTGCACTTGACAAAATTGATTATCGCCAAGTCCATAATAAATCCTTTACTCGATTTCATCTACCCACCGGTGTGCATCTCTTGCAATACGCCGCTGCCGGATGGGAGCCAGAAGATCTGCCGGAGTTGTTGGGGTGCCATTCCTGCTCTTACCAAAGACCATTCTCTTTATCAGGAAACCCGAGGTAAACTTCTCGCCGAAGGATGTATTGATGATCTAATTTCATGTTATGTATTCGAAAGAGAAGGACCGTTTCAACACATTGCACATGCACTAAAATATCAGGAGTACAAATCATTTGGAGTAGAATTGGGAAAGCAGATTGGTGGGTTGGTTCGAGATTGGAATGTGGAAACCGACATTATCGTTCCAGTACCACTGCATCGGATCAAACATCGCGAACGTGGATATAACCAATCTGAATTTATTGCGCAAGGCATTGCTTCGATCATCGGCAAACCAATTATAGTGGATGCGGTCCGTCGAACACGCCATACTCAAACTCAGACTAAGTTAAATCTCGAAAAACGCTATGAGAATATGAAGGACGCATTTAAAACTTTGCCGGGTGCTTCCAAAAAGTTTTATGGAAAAACATGTCTTCTGGTAGATGATGTTATCACCTCAGGGGCAACAACGAATTCCTGTGCCAGGGAGATCCTCGCGGCAGGCGCTAAGTCTATCATTGCCGCGTCAGCAGCTCTTGCAAAATAGTTATATCCGGTTTCGCACGTAAATGAAGCAATAAGCTGCTAATCAATCCCAGAATGAGGCAAATATCATAATATATACGACACTATGGCAGCAACTAAGCCAATTCTTCATTATTTTAATGAATTCTAAGAATTATATATTTTCATTGTCCTCATATTACTTTCTTGACTTTTTCATTAGAATGTTTTAATATTTTATTACAATCTGATATTGACCTGTGATTGAGAACACATTATTTGAAGGAGAACGTTATGATCTTTGTTCCGTATCACATTGTGAATGTGAAGGAGTAATACGATGACAAAACCAACCATTCAACAAGAACAACGAATGACTTCTCAAGAAAGCACTTCTCGGAGTGATTCAATAAAATTTGTAAGCGAAATTCTTAAACGGACAAACCAATTAATTCAAAAAGGTGATTTTGATCGTGCACAGGGAGAATTGTTGCTTGCTAATCGGTCAGCAAAAGAACAATATAGAACATCCCCTTTTTCTTCACCGGTTAATGATAAATTTGTTGCACCTCAAACACCACATGAACATTTGCCATTAGCGCCTATGGAAGCGATGATGGCGGTGATTTCATCCTCAAAACAGACCGACAACGTTCTGCCTCGGGCAA